>PIVU01000236.1 GCA_003354025.1 Nitrospirota bacterium | reverse complement strand
ATAAGATATCCTTATAAGGGTTTACAAGCCCAAACACTCGGATGTATAATTTGATTAATGAAAAAAACAACTTTCCTTTTTTTAATCATTACTTCTCTTGTCATCGGCTATTTCATCGGAGCTGATTCCGGCTTTTTTTCGAGCAAGTCCTCTTCTCCAGCTTATACATACAATATAAAGGTTCCTCCATCTCTGACAGGAGAGGGATCGGCTTTTTCAGATATTGTTAAGGTTATTAGTCCCGTAGTTGCTAACATTTCTACTACAAAAACTGTAACAAACGATAGTTCAGAACCTTTTTCAGATTTTTTTAATAGTCCTCTCAGGGATTTTTTCGATTCTCCCGACAGACCGCACAAGTGGAAAGAGCAGAGTCTGGGGTCCGGAGTCGTTGTATCTTCAGACGGATACATTATTACCAACTATCATGTTGTTGAAAAAGCTGATGAAATCAAAGTCAAGCTATTCGATCAACAGCACTATTCAGGCAAAATAGTCGGATCAGACCCGAAGACTGATATTGCGGTAATTAAAATCGCAGCGGTAAATCTCCCGGCAATAAAATGGGGTAACTCTGATGAACTGGAAGTGGGCGAATTCGTTCTGGCTTTTGGAAATCCATATAGCCTGGGACACACCGTAACTATGGGTATTGTGAGCGCTATCGGGAGAGCAGATGTTGGCATTGCCGACTACGAAGACTTTATTCAGACCGATGCGGCAATCAACCCGGGGAATTCCGGTGGTCCGCTGGTAAACATCAAAGGAGAACTTATAGGGATTAACACAGCAATTTTCTCCCGGACCGGAGGGTATCAGGGCATAGGATTTGCCGTCCCCAGCAACATGACCAAATCCGTCATGACTCAGCTGATTAGTGAAGGCAAAGTTACGAGGGGATGGCTTGGAGTAACAATTCAGAACCTCACTCCCGAGCTTTCAAAAGAGTTCGGACTTAAAAAGTCAGCCGGCGCTCTTGTAACCGATATTTTCAACGGAAGCCCCGCTGAAAAAGCAGATGTTAAACGGGGAGACATAATTCAGGAAATTAACGGCAAAACAATAAAGAACGTTGAATCATTGAGGAATATTGTTTCTCAAAGCAAAGTTGGAAGCAAAATTAAAATTAAAGTATTGAGGGATAAAAAAACTCTAAATTTAGAAGTAGAAATTTCGGAATTCCCCCAGGATATTGCAATGACCCTTCCCGATGACTCTGACGAAGAGCCTCCTGAGGAAGATAATACTCTTGCCGGTATGGGCGTTATGGACCTTACGCGGGAAATCGCCAAACAGCTTGGTCTTTCAAGGAATGAAAAAGGTGTGGTTATCGTTAAGGTCGATCCATACAGTCCAGCTGAAGATTCAGGGCTTAAGAAAGGCGATGTCATTCAGGAAGTCAACAAAAAGAAGATCAAAAGTTTAGACGATTTCAATAAAATAGTTCATAATATAAAGAAAAGAGATACAGCATTACTTTTTATCAACAGGAACGGGAATAAATTTTATATAACCCTTAAATTATACTCTTAAATAAAAAGGATGAAAAAATGCTACACAGAATTATTTTCTTTCTAATTTTTGTTGCCGGCGGGTATATCATCGGAATCAGGGAAGACGTAGCACCACAAGGTCTGCTCTGGGGGGCAGGTTTAGGAATTATTGCCCTAATTCTCGAGTATGTCCTGACCATGGTGGGATTCGGCACAGTACTGGGAGGATTGGCTGGCCTGTCTGTAGGTCTCTTGTTCGCCAAGTTAATTTACCTGCCGCTCAAGACGGTTTTTACCAGCATGGATGGGACTTATATCGGTGTGATTTTCAATACCCTGTTCGGTTACAGCGGACTGCTTCTGGGATTCAGGGCAGGAAAGGATTTCACACTCTCAAATGTTGTGCAGGCTTTCAAAAGCCGTGCGGAAGAAAGCCATACCAAGATTATCGATACAAGCGTAATCATTGACGGCAGGATCGTCGATGTCTGTGAGGCAGGATTTCTTGAGGGGACATTCATAATTCCGCAGTTTATCCTTCAGGAACTTCAGCATATCGCTGATTCTACGGACTCGCTGAGAAGGACCAGGGGGCGGAGAGGACTGGATATCCTTCACAAAATTCAGAAAATTTCGACCATTACAGTAAAAATAGTTGACGAAGATTTCCCCAAAATCAAGGAAGTGGACTCCAAGCTTGTGGCCCTTGCCAGATTGACCGGGGGCAAGATCATCACAAATGACTTCAACCTCAATAAAGTTGCCGAACTCCAGGGGGTTACCGTATTAAACCTAAATGAGTTGGCAAATGCGGTCAAACCGGTTGTGCTCCCCGGCGAGCGCATGAATATCTTCATTGCCAAAGAGGGTAAAGAGTCAAATCAGGGAGTCGGATATCTTGACGACGGCACTATGGTAGTCGTAGATAATGCCAGAAAAACCATCAATAAACAGGTAGACGTTATCGTTACCAGTGTTCTTCAGACAACTGCCGGAAGAATGATCTTCGCCAAACTTAAAGAAGAGGCCGACAGGGAAGAGCTGAAAATGGCACGGCATTAATGGCCAGTAAAGTTATTGTCATAATTCCGGCAGCCGGTCTCGGTAGAAGATTCGATTCAACCGGGAGAAAAACCTTTACGGACATTAACGGCACTCCTCTCTTAGTCCACACTTTAAAAAGAATGGGCCACGAAAAATCGGTACACGAAATCATCCCGGTTTTAAGAGAAGCAGACCTTACATACGGTTATGAAATGGCACAAACCTATGGTCTTAAAAAAATATCACGGATAGCTCCGGGCGGCAGGGAACGGCAGGATTCAATATATAACGCGCTTACACTTATTGAGAAAGACGGCGCGGCCGCAACTGATGATATTAAAGTTTTGATTCATGACGGCGCCCGTCCGATCATTCCCGAAGGAATGATAGACAAACTTCTTGAGCAGCTCAATGACGTAGACGGCGCAGCCCCCGGCCTAAAACCGAGAGACACATTAAAACAGGTATCTCCAGGAGAGATAATAGATTCAACTGTAGACCGCGAAATCATACGTGCTATACAGACACCGCAGGCTTTTTTGTTCAAAGCAATTAAAAATGCCTATGACAGGGCTTATAAAGACCATTACCATGGAACTGATGACGCTTCTCTTATTGAACGTATAGGAGGCAGGGTAAGGATCATTGAAGGCAGTCCTTTTAATATTAAGATCACCACACCTGAAGACGCTGAAATGGTAAAACATATCCTTTCAAAGGAGCTTATATCATCATGAGAATCGGGCAGGGCTATGATTCCCACAGATTTACAGAAGGCAGGAAATTAATCATTGGAGGAGTTGAGATCCCCCACAATATGGGTTTGAAGGGCCACTCCGATGCAGACGTTCTCTGCCATGCAATTACCGATGCCTTAATAGGGGCCATGGGTGAAGGTGACATCGGACACCATTTCCCGGACACCGATGAGACCTGGAAGGATGCTTCGAGCATTGATCTGCTTTCAAAAATAGTTACATTAATGAATCAAAAGGGTTTAGCCCTATCATGGATTGACTCGACAATCATAACGGAAAAACCCAAAATTGCCCCTTATATCAATGCAATGAAAGAGAGCATCTCCAAAGCAGGAATACCCGCAGACATTATTAATATAAAAGCCAAAACCAATGAAAAGATGGGCTTTATCGGCAGAGGCGAGGGTGTTGCCGCCCAGGCCGTTTGTTTATTATCAAAAAAATAATATGCTCTTTCCTTTCAAAATCCTGCCTTGCTGTAAACAAGTCGTCTTTATCAGGTATAATATTAGACTTTTTTCATATTAACTTCATATTTTGTGTTTATCATATATAGATAAATAATAACCGGAGGCTTTCGATGAAACATAAAGGACCCGTTCTCATAATAATCATTGCTGTTGCGGCTGCTGCATTATTCATGCTGCCCGAGAAAAAAACCTATGACGCTATTGTTGAAATAGGCCAGCCGGCCCCGCCATTCGAATATAATGACTCAAAAGGGAACCTGTGGAAACTATCCGACCTTAAGGGTAAAGTGGTCTACATGAATTTCTGGGCTACATGGTGTGTAACATGCAAGGCAGAGATGCCTTCAAAAGAAGCTCTTTATGAAAAAATGCAGGGCAAGCCCTTCCAGATGTTCGGGATGCTTTTCAGAGATGATCCGTCTAACCTTATTGCTTATTACAAGAAGCAAAAAGTCAGTCCTCCTACACTGATAAGCCCGGGTAATGAATCGGCAAAGCTTTATGGAATAACGGGCGTTCCTGAAACATTCCTAATAGACAAAAATGGTATTATCGTGGAAAAGTTCATTGGACCAAGAGATTGGATGGACCCTGAAATCATAGC
>PIVU01000052.1 GCA_003354025.1 Nitrospirota bacterium | reverse complement strand
ACAGGCACTGCTGCATATTTAGCCACTCAGTTACTTACTTTCATCGGTGATGTTTCGCCCATCGTACTGCTTACGGTTATCGGCATACTCACATCACTATTCACTCTGGTTGTCTCAAACGTTGGAGCAACGGTCCTGCTTGTGCCATTGGCTATTAACATGGCAATGGGCGCCGGCGCAGACCCGAGGATGGCAGCGCTGACCGTAGCCGTAGCCGCATCAAATACATTCATTCTACCCACCCATCAGGTAAATGCATATATTATGGGGCCTGGCAATTACCGGACAGTCGACTACCTCAAGGCAGGCTCATTAATGACGTTCCTGTACCTTGGGGTCATGATCGGGGCTATATATCTCTTTTATGGAATATCAGGATAACGGAGAAAAATTAATACGGCCATAGAATGGTCAATGCACCTGTCAGCAAAAAAAAGACGCTGCAACTCAAATAGTTGCAGCGTCTTTTTTTGTTATTCCATTTTATTGACGTAAATTCAATTTTGCACCATAATGATGGCAAAGGATTTTATATGAAATATCTACCTTCACAGCTGATCTACTTTTTCCAGAATAAGACAATGAAAATAAATCTGCGGAAACTTAGCAAGTTCCTGGTTGCTATTGCGTTATGCATAACGATCTACAGTATCCTTTTTCATTTTATTATGGAGTATGAAGGGAGACAGTTTTCGTGGATAACGGGCTTTTACTGGACATTGACAGTTATGTCAACACTAGGCTTCGGTGACATTACATTTACAAGCGATCCGGGCCGCTTTTTTTCGATGATTGTTCTTTTATCAGGTATCGTATTCCTGCTGATCATGCTGCCCTTTACCTTTATTCGCTTTTTTTATGCACCCTGGCTGGAAGCACAGGCCCAGTCACGTACACCGCGTGAACTGCCCGAAGGCACTAAGGACCACATAATCATGACGAACTATGAGCCTATCGCCATGAGTCTTATAGGGAAAATGGACCAATATGATCTTAATTGTGTTATCGCTGTGCAGGACACGCAAACTGCAGCAGAGCTTCTGAACATGAATGTAAGGGTAGTCATAGGAGAACTTGATATGACTGACACATACCGGAATCTGAGGATAGAAAAGGCCGCCCTCGTTTTTGTGAATAATAATGACATGCTCAATACAAACATTATTGCCACGATACGGGAAGTCTCGGAATCTGTTCCCATCATTACCATTGCAGATGCATACGATTCGATTGATATTCTTGAACTTGCCGGAGCAACACAGGTCTTTCAATTTACCAGGATGCTGGGCGTTACGATGGCGCAGCACGCCCTCGGAGTATCTGCACAGGCCAATATCGTCGGCGCTCTCGGCGGCGTTTCTATCGCTGAAGCCTATGCGGCCCATACACCGTATGAAGGGAAGGAACTCATAAAGAGCGGACTTCGCGAGAAAACAGGGGTTATTGTGGTCGGTATATGGCAAAGGGGGAAATTCGAAATTCCGAGACCGCAGACTATTATTCATCCTAACTCCATTCTTCTGCTTGCAGGATCAGAAGAGCATTTCAGAAGGTATGATGAATATGTCGGCAGTTCCCGGACCTTTGAAGCTCCGGTTGTGATACTGGGAGGGGGCCGGGTAGGACAGGCCGCTGCCGACACGTTAGAAGAGCTTGGAATTGATTACCATGTTGTGGAAAAGAACAGGGATTCCATAAAAGACAATAACAAATATATTCTGGGAGATGCGGCTGATATTCATGCACTGGAGCGGGCCGGCATTTCTGCAGAATCTCCCTCTGTGCTTATAACTACGCACGATGATGACATGAATATTTACCTGACTATTTACTGCAGGCAATTAAGGCCCAACATACAGATTATCAGCAGGGCCACACGGGACCGCAATATAAGCAAGCTCTATTCAGTAGGGGCTGACATTGTCATGTCATATGCTTCCATGGGAGCAAATAAAATTATTAACATTCTCAAACCTGATGAAATCCTGATGCTGGCCGAAGGATTAAATGTATTCAAAGCACATGTTCCTGATTCTTTTACAGGAAAAACGCTTGCTGAAAACCATATAAGAAAAAAGACGGGGTGTAATGTAATTGCAATCCGTTCCGGCGATTCTTTTAACATAAATCCTGACCCGACTGTTAAGTTAAAGGAAAACGAAGAACTGATTCTTATCGGTACGGCCGAGGCGGAAAAAGTATTTAAGCAAGTCCTTTCTTGAAAAGAGACAACATGCATATTTCCTGAAATACGCGGATTAGATTACTATTCATACAAGAAACCCGATAATATATTTACCGGCTGCAAACAGGATACAACTTGCTAATATCCACTTAATTGTCCTGGCAGGCATATATTTTTGTGCCCTCGCCCCGCAATACATGCCTGCAAAACCGCCTATACCGAATAAAAACCCCAAGGCCCAGTCAGGAGCTATAGCCATGTCAGGATAAAAAGGAGCTATGAGCTGATAGAATATTACACCGGCAACAGAAGTTACAAAAGTCCCCATTAATGCAGCACCTGCAACGGTATAAACCGGAAGACCAAAAAAACTAACGAAAAAAGGAGCAATAATAGCGCCGCCGCCAATGCCGTAAACTCCTCCAATAATTCCAACAATAAAGCTAAGGGTCATTATGCCAAGAACACTTATATCAAACTCCTGTCCATAGAATTCATAGACAATGCGAAACATATTGAATTTTTTCACAACTACCTTTGGCAATTGTTGCCCTTGCCGCTGTTTTGACTTGTATTGTTTGATTAATTCCTGAAATTGCTCTTCTGCAGAAGGTTTATTTTTCTCTCCATCCTTTTTTATCAATAAATCTTTCAGCAGCCTGCCCCCGATATATAGCAGGACTAATCCTGCAAACATTTTAAAATTTACTGGATTCGGAAGATACTTAATACGAAGGATTGCCCCGATCAAGACTCCAGGCAATGTTCCTATAATAACAACCCATGTAAGCGGCCATACCATGCGCCCTTCCCTGATATAACGATATACTCCACTGGGTATTGCAACTATATTGAAAAACTGATTGGTAGCGCTGACTGACGGAGTGTTAAAACCGAGCACACTAACCTGAAAAGGCAATAGCAGGAACGCTCCGGATACACCTCCCATCGAAGTAAAAAAAGAAATTACAAAAGCTACCACAGGTGGTATTAACGGGTGTACTTCAATGCCGGCAACTGGAAATAAAATTTTGATGTCCTTTATTATTTATCTGTTTTACTAGTATTAATGTGAAATGTAACAGGCTCATGGGCCTGCCCCGCAGCAGGGCCGCGAGGTATCATAGGAGCAAATACATTATTTATTTGACAATGCTTCTTTTGTCACCTGCAGTATCTCACCGGATTGGAATGGTTTGTACAGAAAATAAACCTTGCCTCCAGCCTTTACAAATTCCATCTCCTTGTCCGCAAGGCCCCTGTATATTTGACCGGTCATTGCTATTAACGTCGATTCAGGACTTATCTCTTTTAAAGTTTGGCAAGTTTTAATTCCGTCCATTCCTGGCATAACAAGATCAATGAATATAACATCATATTTTTTCAGCGCTACCATCTTAATGGCTATTTCACCGCTTAAAGCAGTGTCAACATCATAACCCTCTTTTTCCAGTTCCATTTTAAATGCTGAAAAAACAATTTCAACGTCATCTACTACGAGTATCTTGTTGCCAGACATATCAGACCCTCAACCTTGTACTCAGTCGATAAATTCACATAATTTCATTATTATATTTTCTTGGAAGAAAACTAATAGTAACTTGATACAAAACAGAACTACTCAGCTTTGAAAGACCCGCTTTAGAGAGAAGAATAGAGTAATAAGTGAATTAATCGCCAGGTAATTTATTTATAATTATAGCAAATTTTTTTTTATATTTTCTACTTTTTTCACACGTTTTCAGTTAAATACTTCACTCGGAAGCACCTTTTCTGCTAAACTTTTGCATGTCTATAATTAAAGTTGAAAACCTATCTAAAGACTTCGGCTCCATTTCTGCAGTAAAAAATGTCTCTTTTGAAGTTGAGGAAGGGACTATTTTCGGGTTTCTCGGGCCAAATGGGGCCGGGAAGACAACAACAATTAATATACTCTGTACATTGCTGTCACCCACCTCCGGTAAAGCATTCATATCCGGCCATAACTGCAAAGATGAACCATCATCAGTGAGAAAGTCCATTGGCGTTGTTTTTCAGGACACGACGCTGGATAAAGATCTTACTGCCTACGAGAACCTACTTTTTCACGCTTATCTTTATAATGTAAAACGTTCCGACAGGAAAGCCCGTATTCATGACGCTCTTCATTTCCTCGATCTTTATGACAGAAAAAATGACCTGGTGAAAACATTTTCAGGAGGAATGAAACGTCGGCTGGAAGTCGCCCGTGGGCTTATTCACAAACCCCGTGTTCTTTTTCTGGATGAGCCGACACTCGGCCTTGACCCTCAATCACGTGCCCATTTGTGGGAATTTATTGTTAAATTACCTGAAATGCATAATGTAACAATTTTTATGACAACACACTACATGGAAGAAGCCGAAGTATGTAACAAGATTGCTATTATCGACAATGGTGAAATCATTACCAGGGGAACTCCTACAGAGCTGAAAAAAACTGTGGGAGGTGACGTAATTTATATCAAAACTTCTGACAATATGAAAGCCGGTCCAGAAATCGAAAAATTATTTAACATCACAGTGAATGATAAAAATGGAGAGCTATATTTAACAGTACCGAAAGGTGATGCACTCATTCCGGAAATTATCAGGACCATTGGAGAGAAGGTGCTGTCAGTCAGATTGCAGCGGCCCACACTCAATGATGTTTTTCTTAAAATAACAGGAAAACAGATAAGGGAAGAAAACGTCTCGTCCAATGATACCATGAAAAATGCAGTGCGGTCATACAGGAAGAAATTTGATAGAAACTAATGCAGTATATGTTATAGTCGCCCGGGAATTCAAGAAATTCATTCGGGAGAAAAGCAGGCTTATCTCCACGCTGGCAAGACCTCTCATCTGGCTGTTTCTCGTGGGAGGAGGCATGTCAAAGCTGGTCTCTTTTGGATCAGGCATCTCTTACATGCAATTCATTTTTCCGGGGATACTGGGTATGACCATATTATTCAGCTCTATATTTTCGTCAATATCAATCATCTGGGACAAGGAGTTCGGCCTGATGAAGGAAATACTTGTCGCACCGGTATCACGATTCTCCATCGTGATTGGCAAAGCGTTAAGCGGGATGGTCATTTCCGTACTTCAAACCATTATCATATTAATGCTCTTTCCATTTCTTGGAATGGAACTCTCCATTCTTTCGATTCTGTCAATTATCGGCATTGCATCGCTGCTCGCATTCTGCATCTCTGCGCTGGGAATCATAGTCGCCACTTTTTTTGAAAGTTTTGAAAGTTTCGGAGCAATAATCAACTTTATCGTTATGCCCATGTTTTTCCTGTCCGGAGCAATGTACCCGGTTGATAAACTCCCCTCCATACTGAAGGTAATAACAAGAATAAACCCATTAACATACGGCGTGGACGCATTCAAACACGCAATATTTTCTGACAGCTCAATCCATGACTTCTCTCTTTTGACTGATTTAACCTTTCTGGTTATTTCGTCAATCATTGCTGTAGCAGTTGCAAGTTTTTTATTTGAGAGAAAAGGCTAATGCTTCTGTTTAACCAGACGGAGTAATGTTTAGAGTTTAAAACGTCGGCCCGAATAAGGGAAGTCATTCAGGAAGGACTGGAATGTACTTTTAGTGAAGAGTTTTCAAGTAATCGGTGTAATCCTGCGGCGGATCCTTAATCTCCATACCCATACTGAATGAAACTCCATAAGGCGAAGGTTTTGTCTGGAACCATTTAACCTCGCAGTTCATGATTATCCCTTTACCTGTAGGTAGTTTACACTTTAATTCAATCTGAGATGAAGGAGGAATATCAACTACATCATAGGTAGTGGCTGTAACCATATACATGCCATCACCGGAAAAGTTCAGTACAAGACCTGTATAGGAAACACCTCCCGCTACAATTTCTACATCAAGGCTATCTACGACTCTCTCTATTTTTCTCTTTTCCATGATCTATAATTATAGCAGAAAATGAATATATCCTTCATTTTTTTTTACCATCTCCTTTTTGATGTTAAATGGACTGTCCCGGATCCAATCTGCTAAAATGAGTAGCCTGTTTCTCAGGGGTAACAAATTTATGAAAATAATAATGTTCTACGCGCCGTCGTTCTGGTTCAAAACTTTCGAGAAAGTACTTGATAATGTTCCGGACAGTGATATTGAAGAAACAGCAGAGAATGCTGTTGTTGTCTTTTACCATGTCGAAGCGGAGGATGTGGACAGAAAAAGCAATGTGCTTTCAAAGCTGATTAAAAATCTCAAATGGCTGTCCGGGAAATTCAAGACAAACAAAATTGTATTTCACTCATTTAATCACCTGTCGGTTTCCAAAGCACCGGCAGACTTTTCAAAAGAACTCATAGATACTGCAATCGAGCGTCTTACAAAGTCAGGTTTTAATATCACTGAAACGCCATTCGGTTTTCTTAATGAATGGAAAATCCATGTTGCAGGTGAATCACTGGCTAAAGTATTTAAAGACCTTTAATATCTCAGCACAATCGATGGAAGAATACGTCTACTCCCGGTTATTGTCCACAGAATTTATCCTGTCATAACTGCGTTCAATATGGCATCCGGGGATACAGGTTCCGCCGTTTTCGGTCTTTTTATAATAAATGGGTATGTCAGCTGCACCGAAGCGGAACTCTTCCCTTATATGGTCTTCCTGGTCAGATGCGTGAACGTCATGACATGCACGGCATGTTCTCCCCTTTTTTTGATTAACATGCAGAGTGTGCAGGTTCTTTTTGCCGTTTCTGAAGTAAGTAACGGTTTCAGTCTCTTCAGCAGTCACCATACTCTCTTTATGACAAAGGAAGCAGAGATTGTATTTACCTTTTTCATACTCCGAGTAGAATTTATGCGGAAATGACAATCTTAATATATATGCATTGTCGGAGCCATGAGGATTATGACAGGCCGAACAGTTGCCCTGGACAACAGGGCCGTGTTGAAAATGTCTTGACTGCCATTCCCTGTTTTCCTTATGGCATTGGTAACAAAGATCATCGACTTGTGCGCGCAATAGTGATTTATTTTCTGAAAAATGAGGAGAATGACAGATAATGCACTTCCCCTCTTTCGCGGGCTTGTGCTCGACGTCATAGTGTTCAATGGCATTTTTCTTTTCCTTATGACAGTTAAAGCACAGTGTATCGATTGAGCTTCTCAGTCTAAGACTATCTCTACCGGAGTGAGGATCATGGCAGTCACTACATCCGGATTCGAGAAGTGGCATGTGTACATATTCATAGGTCATTCCAGTGACCATTTCTTCATGGCAGGAAATACACAAATTTGCACCAACATCCTTTAATCTCGATTTATAATTGGAAGCATGAGGGTCATGGCAAAGCCCGCAGTTCCCATCTTTTACCGGCTTATGCTTAACGGCTCCGCTAAAAAGCCTGTCCATTTTATGACAGGTATCGCATAATTTATTATATGACTCCTTCAATAAATACTTAACATCAGACTGATGAGGATTGTGGCAGGATGTGCAATCACCGGCATTTATCGGCCCATGAATATAAAGGCTGCCCGACAGCTCATTCTCCACAGTCTCATGACATCCTGCACATATCATTCGTTGATTTATTTCAACAGAATCGTTATTCGAAGCCATTTCAGGCAAGTGGCATGACATACACTTATGCTCTTCAAATGGTTTGTGCTGATAGGCCTTTTTTTCGGTAGTCATTGCAGAATGACATTCCTGCGCAAAACAATCGCCCTTTTCTATATTATGTGCAGGGAATTCGTCTTTGACAAGAAATGCAAATGAATTACTTGTTGAAAACAATAAAACATATGTCACCAGGGCAATAATAAATATTAACAACGATTTATTGACAATGCGATATCTACTCATATATCAAAAGCTCTTTACTTCTATGCATATTTCTCTTGTCCTTGTTTATATCAAGACCAAGAGCAATTTCTGCAGCTTTATCCAGTAATTTCAGCGACTGTTTTGTATTGCCCTGCATTTGAAGAATTTCAGATAATATGTAAAGGGTGGATATTCTATTAAACACCGTGGAGTCATTGATCTCATATGCCTGTTCAGGTTTTGACTTTTCAAAGAGTTCAAAAGCCTTTCTTAACTCTCTAACAGCGTCCTCATTCCGTTTTATATTTTTATATAAAATACCCAGAGCATAATGCGCTTCGGCCAGCTTATTATCAAGTTTAAGCACCTTAAGCAGCATAGTTTCAGCTTCAATATATTTCTCATTTTCAAGGAGCAGAAGGGCATAGTTAAAACGCGGATGTACATTTGAACTATCAAGGTTCATTGATGTCTGCAGTTCACTAATGGCACCCTCAAAATCACCTTTTTGCCTTAATATGATTCCCATCAAATTATGGGAACCTGCAGCGCGCTGGTCCAATTGAATTGATTTTTTTAATGGAGAAAGCGCCTGCTCCAGCAATCCCTTTTTAAACATTTGCAGGGCATACTGATAAAGCCTGACCGATTGAGCAACGTCCCCCTTTTTACTCTTCTTATGTTTAGAAATACCAGAGGAAAGCCCAAGAAGCTGCTGTATTTTATCTGCAAATACAGGGCGGGCAGTAATCGGGAAACTGGGATAAATAAATTGAATTTTTCCGGCTTTTCCAACCATTACAGTAGACGGCAATGCAATTACTCCGTAGTCCCTGTATGTCTTTAAACCCCTGTCAATTAAAACAGGTAATTTTATATTGTTGATCTTTAGTAAATTCCTGACCCTGGACATTTCACCTGCAGAAACAGTGTCGGCATCCTCTGGTGTATATACAGTAAATATTTCCAGCCCGTGTTCACTTTTATACTTCTTATGAATACTGTTAAGAAATATCAGTTCGTCCAGTGAATAGTTTAGAAATGATTTATCGGCCGCTAATTCCCAGAAAACTATAATTACAGGTTTTTTTCCGAAGTAGTCATTAAGTTCAACACTATTCCCCTCTAAATCCGAAAGGGAGATCTTCGCAGGCGCATCACCCTCTTTAATACCTATAAGAGCTAAGGACGAAGAGGGAAGAGCAAGACATATTATTACAATAATTAAAAATAGTCTTCTATATATTAATTTCAAATCTGCCTTGAATAGTTTTGTCATAGGGTAGCACCTCTTCTGAAGATTAAGTATCTTATAGAATAATGATTCCAAGGTCAAGTGATTGCAGGTATTTTCATCATATCGTCTTGACATCATGTAACCTTCTGTTACAATTACTAATTAAAGGAAGTTATTTCATGTTTATAAGGCAGATATATCATGTGTATCTTTCATATAATATTTCAAATAAATAAGTGCGGCAAAGTCATAAATAAAGTGAAGATGAATGGGAATCAGCAGGCTTTCACCGGCCTCATAAATGAGACCTATATAGAATCCCATTATTATAGTGACAACAACATACCCTACTGAAACAAAATGCATTAAGCCAAAAACTATACTGGCTATGACTATGCCGAATTGTGTTTGAATCACACCACGAAACATCATTTCCTCACCGACTCCTGCAAGAAGTGATATTACTGCCAGATCAATGGGACCCATTCCATCAAAAATCCCCTTAATCTGGGTAATTATTTTATACCGCAGGGGGCCTAGCAGCGGTATCTTTTCGGCTTTGGCCGATAGTGAAAACATAAAGAATATAAATGGAGGAATGGCTGCAGCCGTACCTGCCAGAATATCTACTGCAATATTTTTCGACAAAGGGAAAATGGCAATATTAAAATACCATGCCAGAAGCAAAGCCAGTATTGCTGCCCCCCCTTCCATGAGAAACGCCATTGTCAGGACTGAAGACCGTGAATATCCCATAATCAGATTTTAATAAACGGCCGTTTCTTTCTCCACGAAACCTCCAGGTCAGTTTCAAAAAAAGATATAAGATTGTCTTTTGCAAGAACCCTTTTTGTTTCTCCCGCTGAATGCACTTCTCCCCTCCTCAGCAGCAGCGTGTGAGTAAATACAGGGAGTATTTCCTCTATATGATGAGAAACATACAGAATGACCGGCGACCTTTTTTTACTGCTTATCTTTTCTATAGCAGAGAGCATTTTCTCTCTTGAGAATATATCAAGTCCCGCACAGGGCTCATCCATAATCAGCAGCTGAGGATTATGTATAAGTGCACGTGCAATGAGTACCTTCTGCTTTTCTCCCTGTGAAAGGCTGATATATGACTGACGTGCAATACTTTCACATTCCAGATCTTGTAAAAGCGCCATAGCTTTATCAATATTTTTCTTCTTAGGCCTCTCATAAAGTCCAATTGATGCAGACACACCGCTCAGTACAATTTCGACTGCTGTCTCTTCGGGGTATAACTTATACTGCAGGAACGAACTTATGAACCCGATACGCTTGCGCAGCTCACGCCAGTCGAACTCACCGAATGATTTGCCCAGAACAGTCATTTCCCCAGATGAAGGGAAAACATATCCATTGATCATCCTTAATAGAAATGTCTTGCCCGATCCATTTAATCCGATAATGGCCCAGTGCTCACCCGGCCTGACCTGCCAGTTTATATTTCTCAGCAGATACCTGTTGTCCTGTATGCAGGACACATTTTCCATCTTTACAGTCATTGTCTTCAGCCTCATTAATGAAATGAATTACAGCTTCTATTATGCCTGATTTTACAAAACGCATGTACGGGGTCTCCCCGTCATTTTATGCCTCATATAAGTTAACTTTAATATAATACGTTACGGCGCAGCTGCTGTATATCCTCTACCTATTGACAAGCAGAATATTTCAACTAATATTGTATTAGAGAGTCATAAATCAATGTCAGGAGATCATTATGCTGGAACCTCTGCCATATAAAAGGGCTTTATTAAAGGAAGCACTGAATAATCTAATAGGACAAAAAGATTATCATATAGCTCCTCCAACTAAAAAAAACATTATGGTCCACAGGGAATATGCAAAAATCCTCAGAAGAAAACAGCTTAAGAACTTTACATGGAAAAAAGGGCCCATCAAAGGGTAAATACCATTATAGCGGCAAGATTTTCAGGTGATAGCTCTTACTACGCAAATTGCCTCGGAACAATTATGAATATTTCAACTAATGGTATGCGTGTAGAATCATGCAAGTGCCTCCCTGTTAATGCTAATGCAACATTGCTATTATTCAGCATTGACCAGGTTTTGCATGTACCCTTTAAAGTTGTCAGGATTATTAATAAAAGTAATTTTTATAGTGCCATGGGAATTAAAGTTATGCAAGCCACACCGGAATACCTGGAATTAGTAGAAGGCCTTATGTCTACTAATTCCTAAGCAGACGCCTTTCCGATGTTTTAGTGTCGATTTTATTTACAAACCCGATACATTATTCAAACAAATATCATCTTATAAATCAGTCACTTTAATTACACTGCATTACAATATCCCTGTCTATGTCAACTTATCCAACATACTAAAAGTGCAGCAGTCTCCCAAAAAGGCTAAATAATGCCCAGATACAAAATGGCATGTAACTTGCTTATGTATATGAAGCTACTAACATTAACAATACTGGTAATCGAGGTGATGCAATGGGCTTTTCAGAAAGACGGTCAATTGAAAGAATTCCGGTAGGTGAAAAAATAATAATAACTTATAAAAACAGCATTTTCATGGGTACCGTACTGAACCTTTCTAAAGTCGGCATGTTCATCGGCACCAGGATCAGCTTCCCTTCAGATGCGGTTCTACTTATTGAGAATAGTCTTATAAAGATTCTGGGGAAAGTAAAAAGAACTACCGATATGAACGGTTATTATGACGGTGTCGGCGTAGAGCTTTCAGAGGCTACACAGGATTTCGTGGAATACCTTAATAGTTTTAAAACCCCTCTTTAACTTGCATCCAGGAGGAATATCAGAACCTCTTTTTATACTTAATTTCGTTAAACTCTATGTGGAATTCCGTACCATTCTCCTTACTAATATTCAGCTTTCCCTGCAACTGGTGCTCCACAAGATTTGAAACAAGCTGCAGGCCCAATGATTTTATTTTTTTCAAATCAAAATTCTCAGGTAATCCTACACCGTTGTCGCCTATTATCATCTTGTACTTAATACCTTCATCCAAATCAATTTTACTAAAGGCAATATGAATCTCGCCCCTTCTCTCATTAGGAAAAGCATGCTTCATTGCGTTAGAAACGAGTTCATTAATAACCAGCCCGCAGGGCATACCTGTTTCCAGTTCAACAGGTATTGCTTCCACATTAAGCTTAAGCTCAATCCTTCCTTTACTGATGCCAAAAAAAGCAAACAGTCCGCTGGTAAGGCTTTCCACATAGTCACAGAAATTAATATTTGCCAGGTCCTGCGATCGGTACAGTTTTTCATGGACAAGTGCCATAGCGGCAATACGGTTTCTGCTTTCATTTAACATGTCCACATATTCTTTGTCCTTTATAAACTCGGACTGCAGATTCAGAAGGCTCGAAATAACCTGCATATTGTTTTTCGTCCTATGATGGATCTCTCTAAGAAGGATTTCCTTTTCCCTCAGCGAAGCCATTATTCTATCTTCCGTCTCTTTACGCTCTGTTATATCTCTTACTATTCCTATGGCGCTCCATTTATTTTTTACCTTAATAGACGTAAGAGACAGTTCAACAGAAAATTCAATGCCATCTTTTCTTTTTGCGACTAATTCCATTGTTTTTCCGATTGCAGGGCCCTGCCCCGTGCCTATGAATTTTTCAATTCCGTCCATGTAATCTTCATGGTATCTATCAGGTGCAATTAAACTATGCATCTCCTTATTCATGGCTTCTTCATTTGTATATCCAAAAATTCTTTCTGCGGCAGGGTTCCAGAATGAAACATATCCTTTATCATTCATCATTATCATTGCATCACTGGCAGTACTGGTAATAGAGCGGTTCTTCTGTTCACTTAGCTGAAGCGCATCCTCCATTTTCTTACGGTCACTTATGTCAATGTTGTACTCGATTACCTCGGAGATATTCCCCTCATTGTCAAACACCGGATATCCGTGTACTTCATTTATTCTTGGGTTACCCTCACTATCATAATGTATATGCTCAAGTGTTACAGGTTTACCCGTCTCTTTTACTCTTTTTATAACACAGGGATGATCAGCATCATCACAGGGTGTTTTACTATTGTGCGAGAGGGCATAGCAAGTTGATGTTCCTGATAATACCCCGAATTCAGCGGCTTCATTGGCCATCTTTACAATATAGTTATTCGCGTCGATAACATAAAAAGGATGGGTAAGTGAATTAAGTATACTTTCAAGAAATTCATTCTGACTTTTTATTTTTTCTTCGGCTTTCTGTATCTCCTCCATCTGCTTTTTCAGAAAAGCGATATTATCAAGCAGCTTTGATGTCATTAAATTAAATGCGCTGGAAAGATCGCCGATTTCGTCGGAGTCACCTACTTGAACAGTGTGTCCAATTTTCCCCTTGCTTATGTCTCTTGCATTGTCAGCCAAAGTCTCTATCGGGCGGACAATACGCTGCACCATTACATAACTTACAATAATGCTGCATATCAGGAATAGAAGGATAAAAATAACTGTGGTAGACAGTGTATCCTTCGAAAGATCTATCACTTCACTAAAAGGCAGTGAGGCAATAACAGTAAATGCCTGATCTCCTATTTCAAAAGTCCGGGTAGTAAGCATAACTTTATTGCCATCCATGCCATCCTGAATCCCTGAAGTAGCTTTTGCCTTAAATATTGTATTTCTGTATACAACCGATGAATCAGGATGGGCTATTACTTTTCCGTCAAGATCTGTTATAAATACAACACCGGACTGACCGAACGAACGATCAACCACATTTCCCCATATTCTATGAAGACGTATCTTCCCAACAAGAACCCCATCAACTTCACCACTCTGGATGTTAATTATAGGAAGGGACAACTTTATACGAGGTTCGTGCGTAAAGTCTTCAAACCACATAGGACCGTAATACATTTTTCCTGTTTTTGCAGCTCTTTCAAACTCGTCCGTCTTAGACATGTCGACAAGTTCAGCTTGAGTATACACAACAGTTCTTGAGACTTTTGCAAGTTCAAAGCCTTTGCTATCCAGCAGTGTAAATTCCTCCAGCACATTCTGCTGTTTAATGTCCTGGTGAGTGAGGATCTGCGACAGAACATTAAATTGTTCTTTACTGCTCAGTCTTAAAAGATCATAATTAATAGTAGTGATATTCAGGAGAGTCTCAATTTGATGGGAATCCCAGGCAATTTCATTTACAGCATAATTCAGCACCTCATCCTGCAGGGCCCGGAGCTTATCTTTCTCAGAGGCAAACATCTGAAAGGAAAGGACTATGCCCATCAGAGTCAGAGAAACAATAACAAGGAGCGCAACGGCTAAGGTGACTTTTTTTCTTATTCCTTTGCGCTTAACCATTATCCAATACAGTTACGACCCTTTCAGCGTACAATAAAATCTGCCTGCCTCAACACAGTATCTGGAATATCTATACCAAACGTCCGGGCCGATTTCAAGTTAATGCCAAGTACATACTCAGCAGTTTCAACTGGTATATTCCTTGGCTCTGCACCTTCCAATATTTTTACAGCAAGCCTGCTGATATGGCCCCCAAGACTCACATCATTCTCTCCGTATGAAAGCATGACTTTACTTTCTTTCCGGGTATGTGCTGAAGATGCTGTCGGAATATTTTTGTCAGTAGCTGCTTTTACTATTTCATCCATGTGTGACATTAGCATATGAGAACAGGTCAACCAGAGTGCATCAACATCGTCGGGGATTTTTGTCAAAGCTATTTCAAGTTCCGCAGGCGACGTAACAGGCGAGGTTACCATTTCAATGCCGAACTTTGCTGTAACACCCTCAAGGTCTTCTACGGTCTGACATGCAGCGGTGTCTGTAGAGTGGAAAGGAATAAAAATACGCTTTACATCAGGCATAACGGCAACAAGCCATTCCATGGCCTTGGCAGCACTTCCTCTAATTTTCACTCCCGTCAACTGGCCATCGGGACGGCTCAGCGAGTCAACAATTCCGGAGCTGACAGGGTCAAATACAGGCCCAAAAATTCCAGGGGTATTTGTACCCTCCAGAGCATATTTGAGTTTTATTGAGGCCGGAGTGGTAAGAGCGTAAATGAGGTCCGCATTAGCTGCCAGCATCTCCTTGATCCTATCGTCCACAGGCTCAATTCCCCCTAAAGGGCCGCCATCAATATATCGTATATTCACACCCTCGCGATAGCCCTGTTTCTCCATACCATCCTTGAATCCCTTTACGACATCCATCAATCCGCTGCTTGGGTTAAGAATTCCAACAACATAGGTCTTTGGCTTTTTTGTTTCACAAGCAAAAAGAATAAACGTGATTATTGCTATTAGCAGAACTAAAAAAGGGAAGCTTTTATTGCGGCTTTTTAAATAATCCACTTTATATCTGTTCATATTAGCTCCTTACATTATATTCTTTAGCAGGTGATTTTAACAACATATCCGGCCAGTTAGGAGAATTAAATTCGTTCTGTACTTAAGGTTTTCAACAAATCAGGTTCAGCCCTCTTATGAAAAGTCTTCTGATGGAGTTGATGAAACCCACTTCATACTTCTTTTCCTTAGGCTTTTGGCATCATATTATATATGCAATTATAACAGAGGCGATATATAGCCACAGTGCAAAAGCCATCAATACATAAGCACTTCTCCTGTTCATACATAGACATTACCCAGTTATGCCCTTTATATACCTTTATATCGCAGTTATATACACTAACTATTATATTTCATAATAACGTTATAACGTTGCAATATAATTCAATCAAAATCAATAATATTAATTGCCTGAGCATCTTATTTATGATAATTTTAAAGTAGAGGAAGGGAATCATGATTTTAGCTGTTATAAGCAGATGACGGACAACTAACTAGTGTTTTTCATTAGGGTTATAGAGAGCACTCTCAATATAGAGTTTGAGGCAGTAATACACCGTAATAGGCATTGACAACAGTGATATAATTACTACCTTAATACCTTATAGTTAGAGAACGGCAGAACGGCACAGTTCTCACAGGGATGTAAAGATGAACAAAAGCGCTATTCTTGTTGTAGAAGATGAAGCAATCATTGCAAAAGACCTCCAGTATAGATTGGAGGGCATGGGATATAGCGTACCCTCCACCGCTGCCACCGGAAAAGATGCAATTGAAAAAGCTGGTGAGTTAAAACCGGACCTCATTCTCATGGACATTATGTTATTGGGCGACATGGACGGGATAGAAGCCGCCAATGAGATACGTTTACACTATGATATTCCAGTTATTTATCTCACCTCTTACTCCGACGAGGAACTGCTTGAACGTGCTAGGTTAACAGAACCCTTCGGGTATATGATCAAGCCCGTTGGCGACAGAGAGTTATACAGCAACATAAAAATGACTTTGAGCAAACATTACATGGACAGACAGCTCAAAGAGTCAGAAAAAACCATACGCAAAAACAATGAGAAAATAAGTCTGCTTTTAAATTCAACAGCCGAGGCTATTTATGGACTTGATATTGACGGCAACTGTACCTTCTGCAACCCTTCCTGCCTGCATCTTCTTGGATATGATAGTGAAAGTGACCTTCTGGGCAAAAGAATGCACGAGTTAATTCATCACACCAGAATAGACCTTACCCACTATCCCGTTGAAGAGTGCAGGATACATGCAGTCCTTAAAGACGGCAGACAGATTCATGTTGACAATGAAATATTGTGGCGTGCTGACGGAAGCAGTTTTTATGCCGAGTATCGATGCCATCCTATGTACTCCGACGGCAGGATTATAGGAGTGGTTGTAACATTCCTTGATATATCCCGGCGTAAAGAAGGTGAGAATTTTATCAAGAATATTCTGGAGAGCGTAGGAGAAGGTTTCATTGTAATTGGCAGGGATTATAAAATCATGTCCGCAAACCGCGCATTTTGTGAATACGTTAAACGACCTCTTGAAGATATTATTGGAAAGCACTGCTATGAAGTCTCTCACTATAGAAAGACCCGCTGTTATGAGACTGGTGAGGACTGTCCTGTAAAACACACATTTGCAACCGGAGAACCTCTTTCCGTTGTTCATACACATTATGACAAAGACGGTAAGCCATATTACACTGAGGTTAAGTCTTACGCAATGAAAGACGAAACAGGACAGTGCTCATCCGTTATTGAAACTATCAACGATATATCGGAGAAAAGGAAACTTGAATCACAGCTTTATCATGCCCAGAAGATGGAGGCGGTTGGTCTTCTAGCAGGGGGCGTTGCCCACGACTTCAACAATATATTGACCGCCATAACAGGATACGGCAACCTGGTAAGGATGAAAATCAAGAAAGACGATCCTTTACTGCATAGTATGAACCAGATACTGTCATCAGTTGAGCGCGGAGCTAATCTTACGCGCAGTCTGCTAGCCTTCAGCAGAAAACAGGCAATAAACCCCAGGCCTGTTAATTTCAATACTATAGTTGAAAACATATATAAGCTGTTGAAGAGACTCATCGGGGAGGACATTGAACTAAAGCAGAGATTGACCAGTGAAGACGTAACTGTAATGGCCGATATCGGACAGATCGAGCAGATATTAATGAACCTCGCCACGAATGCCAGAGATGCCATGCATAAAGGAGGCTGCTTAACCTTAGAAACAGAAGTAACAGAACTTGACGATCAATATATAAAGAACAGAGGGTTTGGTACACCCGGCAAATATGTGCTCATCTCATTTACTGATACCGGTGTCGGCATGGATGAAGACACAAAAGATAAAATTTTTGAACCCTTTTTCACCACAAAAGAAGTAGGCAAGGGAACCGGTCTCGGCCTGGCTATGATATATGGAATTGTAAAACAGCACCGCGGCTATATTAATGTCTACAGTGAGCCGGGCTTGGGTACAACTTTCAAGTTATACTTCCCTCTGATCCGCTCTGTAATTAAAGAGCACCGCAAGGCTGAGACTGTTACCTCATACGGCGGCACTGAAACCATACTACTGGCAGAAGATGATAATGATGCAAGAAACCTTACAGCAACAGTTCTTTCGGAATTTGGATATAAGGTAATCGAGGCGAAGGATGGACAGGAAGTTATAGATAAATTCATAGAGCACAGTGAGGCTGTTCAGCTCCTAATCCTGGACGTTATAATGCCCCATAAAAATGGAAGAGAAGCTTATGATGAAATCATTAAGCTGTCAAATGATATGAAAGTAATTTTCATTAGCGGATATACTGCCGACATTATTAACAGACAGGGGTTATTGAAAGAAAATATAGATTTTGTTTCAAAACCTTACACGCCTCAGGAAATACTGAACAAGATCAGGGAAGTTCTGGATAAGTGATACATGACTTATCCTGGAGCAGCCTCTGTTTCATTATGACCTATATGTCCAATCGTAACAGTGAGCGGTTCCCTGTTTTTAGATGCAACAGCAAGCCAGTTGTTCAATTCTGCCTTCAGATACTCTTCCCCTACTCTTCTTGATATTTTACCGGAAGAAACATGGTTATCAATAAGTCCGGAGTTTATATAGGTCCACTCTCCACCTTGTTTGGATATAACTCCTGTGTGGCCTTTTGTGGAAGTAGAAAAAGACAGAATAAAACCTTCTTTCAGGTGAGGTTTCATTTCAGAGTAAATCTCTTCAGTTTTTACTCTTGCGTTGCTGACACCACTCATGGATTTTGAA
>PIVU01000517.1 GCA_003354025.1 Nitrospirota bacterium | reverse complement strand
CGCCGACCAGGATCAATGCCGCCAGGGTGACCCGCAGAAAGACTAACGTAAAGGGATGAAAATCGCGCAAGGCAATTTCCGCGATAGCGCTCAGATAAACTGAGACAGTTTCGCTTAGATAAACAGAGACGTTGGTTCACAGCATAATCCACATAACACATCTTTTTCTTTTCCAAGTAGTCTCCCGATGAGGTTTTGAAGAGGATATTAGGTGAAAAAATTAGAGGGCGTGTTCAGGAGTGATAATTTTGAAGTACTTGATTCCAATCATGCCCGGGTGGTTGGAGTCTTTTAATTGAGGGATATAGCTTGCTCATTTTGTCTGCCAGCATATTGCCGGTCCTGTCAGAATCAAAACCACAATGGATTTTACAGCCTTTTCTTATAAAATTCCGTAACCATGCTGGATTGGCAGTCGCACCTGAAGTTGATATTGCAGTGTATTCAGGGTGAAGCACAGAACAGGATACGGCATCAATGGCTGATTCACAAAGCACCATTTTTCTTCTGGATGTCCCGATGAGATAAAAACACCCTTGATTTTTTTGGGAGCCAGGTGCCATACCTCGCCATTGAGTACCATAAGTTCCTCGCAGTTCAGCTCCCACGATTCTCTTTTTTTTTCCAAGCAGTACAAAAACGGCATTGGCCCTGAAGTCAGCGTAGAGTTTTCCGGATTCGATAAGAGTGTCTATCTGCTCTTTTGGGATACGACGTTGGTCTTTGAGGTAACGTATTACCTGAAGCAGTCTACCGTCATCTCTTTGAGGGAGCTTTAACCGTTGTTTTGGAGGGGTTTGTTGCTCGAAAGTTAAGGAAATATTATTACAAAGCCAGAATACGGCATCTTTAAATCCAACTCCTTGTAAATGGATGACAAGATCTATGGCCCCGCCACCACCGGTGCCCAGGGTCCAGTTCATGAATTTCCGACCGTTCACAGAAATCACTCCCCGAGGAGTATGCCATTTTGCCTTGTCATGTGGGTCTTTTATGCAGCCATGGTGGTGCAGCAACGTGCAAAGATCGATATTGCGTACGCTATCAGCCTTTTTTCTGATATCCTCAAACGAATT
>PIVU01000516.1 GCA_003354025.1 Nitrospirota bacterium | reverse complement strand
TTGAACATTATTTTTTCAGCCAGGACAATGTCTTTGTATGATTTTTTGATGTATTTATACACAGACCATTTGTTGTATTTGTCCCTGGCTTCATTTACAAAGGGCTTCGACCAGATATCCTTGTCCAATCCTTTTTGCCCCATGATCAATCGGACCCAAAAATCAGCCTGGGCCATGCCAAAATAAAGTCCGGAGGACCCGTTTGCTTCACTGAAGCCAATAGTATCTCCCAGAAAGATCAGACCACCGTTTTCATGGGGAATGATATTTTCAAATAATTGGCGGTTTGAAATAACGGTTAATTTTTTATAAGCTGTTTGGGCACCTTTGAAAAAATCAGAAAACCCGGGATAATCCCGGGTTAAATAATCCCAGACCTTATACATCAGATCTTTATCCGGGATTTCAACATCTTTTATGCTGTCCAACTGCCCTAAGCGAAGCATTAATCCGGCTTCCATTTCTCCATTGGTCAAAGGAAAGACATAGGCCACTGCCGGCGGCAGTTTGGGAGCAATATCAAGCATTTTGGGGGGAATCATATAGAACTGAAGATTGGAGTGTTCAGATATTTTTATCTGGGGCGCATCTGCACTGTAATATTTAATTGTGGGGCAGTCGATCTCTTCTCTTTTAATTCCGAATTTTTCTCCCAGAGGATCTTTATGGCCCATGCACCCTAGAACAATTGCTCCCTTAATCTTATGTATATTATTTTCTTTGTCCTTGTATCTTATGCCGACGCAGCGATTATTGTCTTCCAGTAAATCCAGAACTTCTGATTGAAACAAAAATTCCGCCCCAGCCTCCAGGGCAAGAGTTTTCATATGTTTCATCAATTGATCCCAATGGAAAAAATAATAGGGTTTATGAACATCAATGAGGCTATTTTTACGGTCCATGGGACTGTGAAATCTTCTAAAGGAGGGATCGGTTGAGGCATTGTTTTTCAACCAGTCTTTTCCAAGGAGGTCATCCATTAATTGATATTGGGCGATACTTTCTCCCCTGGGTTCCGGGCCGGGCTTTAGTCCCTTTTCCAGGACAATGCATGAGGCGCCAAGACGACCGGCAGTAATTGCAGC
>PIVU01000235.1 GCA_003354025.1 Nitrospirota bacterium | reverse complement strand
ACTTATAGTACTGCTGAAATGGCCAAGCTGCTGAATGCTCCCGTTCTTATTGTTGTTGACTGCACAAAAGTAACGAATACAGTGTCGGCAATGGTACTGGGATGTCAGAAGATGGATGAGGAAGTATCAATAGCTGGTATTGTCCTCAATAGAGTAGCGACTGGCAGGCAGGAAGCACTAATAAAAAGAGCCATTAATGAAAGATGCAACTTGCCGGTACTGGGAGCAATCCCCAGATTAAAAAAGGACCCGTTCCCTGAAAGGCATATGGGGCTTACTCCTTTTCAGGAGCATCAGGGCATTGATGCTTCCATTGAGGCAGTCACTGAAATTGGTGAGAAATATCTTGATATGGATCAGATCATGAAGGTTGCAGGTTTAAAACCAGGAGTCAGGGGGCAGGGGGCAGGGGGCAGTAAAGACGGACTACGGACTACGGATGACGGGACTCGGATCGGTATTATCCGCGATTCTGCCTTTCAATTCTATTACCAGGAGAACATTGAGGAACTTGAGAAGAGGGGGGCGGTTATTGTAGAAGTCAGCCCGCTGAAAGAGGACAAGCTTCCGAATATAGATGCTTTATATATTGGCGGTGGCTTTCCTGAAACACATGCTATTGCACTGGCGGAAAATGTCAGCTTTAGAGAATCTCTTCATAGTGCAATTGAGGGAGGGCTTCCCGTATATGCAGAGTGCGGCGGACTAATGTATTTGGGGGAAAGTATAATGCTGTCCGATCGCACTTATCCGATGGTAGGTGTGTTGCCAATTACCTTTGGAATGGAAAAGCGTCCGCGTGCACATGGATATACCATTGTGGAAGTTGAAGGTGTGAATTCCTTTTATTCTCCTGGAAATGTAATGAAAGGTCATGAGTTTCACTACTCCAGGGTGTTGGATGTGCAGATGAATGATAATATAAGCATGGCTTTCAATGTAACACGAGGTAAGGGAATAGTTGATAATAAAGACGGTATGTGCTATAAAAATGTCCTTGCATCGTATACTCACCTTCATGCCATAGGTACCCCTGAATGGGCGGACGGGCTAGTGAGATGTGCAGAAAAATATAAGAAAAGGATCCAAGGAGTCTAGGGTCCGAGGGTTTCGAGTGAAGAGAAATACTGTCTTTTCCCTTGAACCCTAGAACCCTGTTTTTTTAATTATGGCTAAAAGAAGGCATTTGCAGTGTCCCTATTGCGAGAACTACCTTAGAAATCCGATTGACTTAAACTTTAAGTCGCTGGAAATTACAGGTGGAATGTGTCCCTGTGGTGCAGTATATGTCCTTGACAGAACAGGGCATAATCTGGGTGAAATTTATATGGATGCTCTGCAGTTTGTCTGTAAAGGCGACATTGACCGGGCCCTTGAATTGAATCCTGAGGATTATGATTCAATAGAATATGACTACGATGACAAAACAAATTCTACAGGCAAGAGCGGAGCGAAAGGCAAGTTGAGTAAACTTCTTTTTGTTAAGCTGTTAAAATAAAAAGCAATGATCTGGCCTGCTTGTAACTTATTGAATTTAAGAGTAATATTTAAGGTTGAGGGTTTATTAAATACGGTAAAAGGTCTATAAGATTTTTTTATTTGACCTATAAAGGTATTATGTATTATATTTTCCAATCTACCTTTAGGTCTATTTGCAATAATTAAAGGATTTATAAGAAGCATCTCACGCTTAATTAAGGCGATACCAATAATTTCGCAACAAAGAAAGGAGTAGCAAAATGCCAACTTTAGATGTAGCAGGAAAATCATATGAGGTCGATGAGGAAGGATACCTTATGGACTGGCAGGACTGGACCGAGGATGTTGCCGGAGCAATGGCAAAGGAAGATGGTCTTGATTTGAGTGAAGAACACTGGAATGTTATCAAGTTCCTGAGAACCTACTTTGAAAAATATCAGATTGCACCGATGATCAAGATTCTTACAAAAGAACTTGCTAAAGTATACGGTAAAGAAAAAGGCAGCACAAAGTACCTTTATGAGTTGTACCCAGCCGGCCCCGCAAAGCAGGCTTGTAGGTATGCAGGACTTCCTAAACCTACCGGTTGCGTATAATACTCATTTATTAGAGATACAATTTTTTAGTGTAACTGGATAGCCCACGTTCTGTGGGCTATCCTTAATTTTAAATTAAGTCATCATTTGAAGGGGGGCTTTTGTATGGGTGGACTGAGCAGTGTCTTTAACCTCCTGGCGTATATAGCTGCTGCTGTATTCGTTGTTGGATTTCTGAACAAAGTTATATTGTATTTTAAGACTCCGTCTCCATTAGTAATCCCTACAACACCTGCTCCAACCACTACGGTAGGAGTTATTATGAGGTTAATTCCAGAGGTGCTTTTTTTCAGAAGCCTTTTAAAGGGAGGCACAACGGAAAAAATATTGTGGGTTGGCGGATGGTTGTTTCATGTATCATTTTTGTTAATTGTACTTAGACATTTACGATTTTTTACTTACCCTGTACCTGAATGTATCATGTGGTTTCAGGAGATTGGTATCTGGGCCGGAATAGTATTCCCCATCGCCCTTCTGATATTGATCGTTAGAAGATTTACTAATGAAAGACTGGCAGTAATATCGCTTTTTCAGGATTATTTTGTCCTTGTTCTCATAATCTCAATTGGTTTGACAGGCTTATTGCTAAAGTACTTTATGAGGGCAAATCTTGTAGATGTTAAGGCGTTTATTCTCGGACTACTAACTTTCAGTCCTGTCCAGTTACCGGATAGCCCGTTATTTCTCATTCATTTCAGTCTGGTTCTGATCCTGCTTGTATACTTCCCCTTTAGCAAGCTTATGCATGCATGGGGTATACTGGTCAGTCCGACAAGGGCACAATTAGACAATCCAAGGGAAGTCAGAACAGTGGCTCCCTGGGCACAATAGAGGAGAGATAATATGGCAGATATAAAAGCCCCGGAATTAACGGGAGAATGCATAACACCAAAGGTAACTCCGGGTGCCAGTCATGGCATCATGCCCTATCGGGCAAAGCCGGAGTTGATGAAGAAAGTCCAGTTCCCTGCGGAAAAGCCGTCCAACTGGAAACAGCTTTTTGTTAAAAGCATGGGTGAGATACTGAAAAAATACAAATCCGTACGCGTGTTTCTTGATGAATGTGTACGGTGCGGTGCATGCACTGATAAGTGCCACTATTACCTGGGTACTGGTGATCCAAGAAATATGCCGGTACACAGGCAAGAGTTGATGAGGAGTGTATACAGGAAATACTTTACTGTTGGCGGTAAGATCATGGGAAACCTTGCATCTGCCAGAGAATTATCAGAGGAACTGCTTGAAGAGTGGCTTACATACTTCTATCAGTGTTCAGAGTGCAGGCGTTGCTCTGTATTTTGCCCTTATGGCATAGATACTGCTGAGATCACAATGGCTGCAAGAGAGATCCTCGATTCCATTGGTATAGGTTCAAAGTACAATCTTGAGATTGTAAATAAGGCTGAGACCATTGGTAACAATCTTGGAATGCCCGGTCCGGCCCTTAGAAATACCCTGGATTTTGTTGAAGAGGAAATAGAGGAAAAGACAGGTGTGGCTGTTAAGCTGCCTCTTGATGTTGAGGGCGCTGATATTATGCTGGTAACACCATCGGCAGACTTTTTTGCCGAGCCGCACATCATGTCACTTGAAGGGTATGCAAAGGTCTTTCATCAGGCGGGTGTTAACTGGACAATTAGTTCACATGCTTCCGAGGGTGGTAACTTCGGTATGTTTATCGGGAACTACGACCATATGAAGACGATTAACAAACGCATATGGGATGCTGCAAAAGAATTAAAGGTAAAGCGTGTTATAGCAGGTGAGTGCGGTCATGCATGGAGGGTCCTTTACTCTTTCAGTAATTCTCTGAATGGCCCATTTGATTTCCTTGATTCTCAGTACAGGCAGCCGTCTCATATATGCGAATACACGCTCGACCTGATTAAAAAGGGAGCTATTAAGCTTGATAAATCAGCAAATGATGAGTTCTCTGTAACTTTTCATGATTCTTGCAATGTTGCGAGGGCGTCTAGAATGGGTGAGACTCCCGGTGACCAGATGACTATTCCTCGGGAACTTATCAAGTCATGCTGCAATAAGTTTGTTGATATGGCTGAGGATGGGATTGGAGAGAGGACGTTCTGCTGCGGAGGCGGTGGCGGTGTCCTGACTGACGAAATGATTGAAGTCAGAGTAAAGGGCGCAATGCCGAGGATGCAGGCCTTAAAGAGGGTCAAAGACTCTCATGACGTAAATTTCTTTGCTTTGATCTGCGCTATCTGTAAGGCACAGTTTACGAAGATCTTTCCTATCTATGGTATTGAAATGGAAGAGGTTGGCGGAGTCCATCAGCTGATCAGTAATGCTATACAGCTTGGTGCAAAGGAGGGGGTATAATGAATAGTTACAAATTAC
>PIVU01000234.1 GCA_003354025.1 Nitrospirota bacterium | reverse complement strand
ATTCATCAAGAAGCTTTATTGCTTCCATCTCACTATTCAGCTTTTCTACCATAAAGACCATATAATCTTCACTAAACTCTTTTTTAAAGCTTGGCTGAATGATTGCACTACCGAGATTATGCATAAGATGTTTAATATACTCCTGAGCCTTTTTATCAATACTTATGTCATCATCCAGATCTTTTGCTACCCGTTCGAGATGTGTAAATGCAGTGTCTTGAGGCACGGGCAAATAAAAAGCCAGGGAAAGTACACCGAAATCATATGCTTTGGCAATTACTTTGACAGAAATATCTTCATTAAATATTCGCTTCTGGAATCCCGGAAGAACAAAAGAAACAGGAGGGTCGGTAAACTCAAGGGCTTTCATATAAGGATACCGGGAAAGACGGAGCCTTCTGACGCCCTCATTGGCCTTTGATTCCACAAGAGAAAGATCGATTTCAGAGGCGACATCGTAAAGTCTGTAAATAACGATCTTGCCTTTTGTGATTTTCAGAGTATCCATTGGTTAATTATATTTTACTCTACTTTATCCATACGGGAGTACTTAAAATCGATAGCCTATACTTGCATCTTATACAAAAAATCCTGTATTCTTTTGTGTTATGCAAATGTTAAAACCGCAAGAGCAGCTCAAAGTAATCAAGCGGGGAGTCACGGAAATACTCCCTGAAGAGGAGCTTCTTAAAAAACTCAATAAATCATACAAGACGAAAACTCCTCTAAAGATTAAAGTGGGCTTTGATCCGACAGCTCCTGATATTCATGTCGGCCATACTGTTCTTCTGGAGAAAATGCGTCAATTCCAGGAGCTGGGGCATGAGGTAATTTTTCTTATAGGAGATTTCACGGGGACCATTGGTGATCCTACCGGAAAATCAGAAATCAGAAAGCCACTGACCCGGGATGAAGTGCTGAAGAATGCAGAAACATATAAAAAACAAGCGTTTAAGATTCTTGACCCGGAAAAGACCACCGTGGCCTTTAACAGTGAATGGATGGGAAAGATGTCAGCAACTGACTTAATCAGGCTGGCTGCAAAACATACGGTAGCCCGCATGATGGAAAGAGATGACTTTAACAAGAGGTTTACCAATAATCAGCCCATCGCCATCCATGAATTTCTATATCCACTTATCCAGGGGTATGACTCTGTTGTACTTGAGGCTGATGTTGAACTTGGCGGCACAGATCAGCGATTTAATATGCTCGTTGGCAGAGAGCTTCAAAAGGAAGATGGAAAGGAACCGCAGATCGTAATTATGCTGCCTCTTCTTGAGGGCCTTGACGGCGTTAACAAGATGAGTAAGAGTCTGGGCAACTATATTGGGATTACAGAAATACCTAAGGACATGTTCGGAAAAATTATGTCTATTTCTGATGATCTGATGCTCAGGTTCTATGAACTTCTCAGCCATATTACTGTAGATGAATTGAATGAGCTTAAAGAAGGGCTGAAAAACGGTGCTGTTCATCCGATGGAAGCGAAGAAGTCTTTGGCTATGGAGATTGTTGAAAGATATTATGATGCTCAAACTGCAAAGACCGCGAGAGAGGAGTTTGAGAATATATTCAAGAAAAAGGGCCTTCCTGATGATATCCCCGTATTTAAACTTGATAATGAAGAAGACATTTGGATCCCCGGCATAATGAAGGAAGCAGGACTTGCCGGTAGTACTGGAGAGGGTATCAGGCTCATAAAGCAGGGCGGAGTGAGTGTAGACGGAGAAAAACTGTCGGATCCGAATAAGAAAATTCCTGCTAAAGAGTGCCTTCTTAAAGTCGGCAAAAGAAAATTTCTGAAGATTTCCCTTTAATTCATCGTTTATTTATCAAGGGCGGGGAGACCCCTCCCCTACAATAATATCAGCTTCTTCCAAATTCATCATCAAAACGGATAATATCATCTTCTTCCAGATATGGGCCTATCTGTACCTCAATAATATGGAGCGGAACTTTGCCTGGGTTTTCAAGCCTGTGGCGGGCTGTTTTAGGGACATAGGTTGACTGGTTCTCTTCAAGGTAGATCACCTGGTCTCCGTTGACTATTTTTGCTGTCCCTTGAACTACTATCCAGTGCTCACTCCTGTGATGGTGCATTTGCAGGGATAACTTGGCATCAGGGTAAACTACAATCCGCTTGATTTTTGTATTGCCGTTTTCCTCCAGGATAGTGTAGGTCCCCCAGGGCCGGTATACGGTATTATGGAACTTGTACTCTTTACGGCCCTGTTTCTTCAGTTCAGTTACTATGGACTTAACATTCTTGCTGCTTTCCATATCCGATACAAAAACCGTGTCAGGGGTTTCAACAATTACAATGTTCTCAAGATCATTTGCTACAATTAGCCTCTCTTCACCGCGGATAAAACAGTTTTTCGTATTCTGGAGCATAACATCGCCTTCCAGAACATTGTCTCCTTCACACTTAGGGAGGAAATCGTAAAGTGACTTCCATGACCCTATATCGCTCCAGCCGAAATCAGAAGGGAGAACAACCCCCTTCTTTGTTTTTTCCATGATTGCATAATCTATTGAATTGTCCTTCAGCTTGCAATATTCTTCTTCCGTTATTTCACCTTTCTTGGCAACCAGCTTTTTCAGATTTTTAAGTAGACCTGGTTCAAAAGTTTTAAACTCTCCAATCATTACCGATGCCTTGAATGCAAACATACCGCTGTTCCAAAAGAAGTTCCCTGCCTTTAGATAATTATCGGCTGTTTCCTGATCCGGCTTTTCAACAAAACGTTTTATAGCATGGCCACCACCCTTAATCTTCCTGCCGCCCTCAATATATCCGTAGCCGGTTTCTGCGTAGTCGGGCTTGATTCCAAAAGTAACGATGTGGTTATTTGCTGCAAGTGCAAGTGCATTTTCAAGGCATTTGTGAAATCCTTCAACGTCGCTGATAACATGATCGGATGGAAAAACAAGGATGATAGCATCCTTCTCTTTTTTTAGAATTTTTAATATGGCAAGGAGTATGGCCGGCGCCGTATTCCGTCCGCAGGGTTCAGTGATGACCTTGCCTTCAGCAGATACTCCGATGTCCTCAAGATGTCTTGAGACTTCATAATAATGATCTTCTCCGCAGACAATTCTTATGTTTTCAGTATCAAAAACCGGGTTCAGCCTTTTAATCGTATTCTGAATGAGCGAGTCATCGCCTGCGAGACTTACAAGCTGTTTAGGGAAGAGTTCTCTTGAAACAGGCCATAAACGTGATCCTGTACCTCCGGCCAGTAATACAGTGTAAACTTCCGGTACTTGCTTGGTCATTATTGGTAACCCCTTTTTATAATTTCATATTAATACATACTGTTATTAGCTTAGTCGTTATCAACCGGCATACCCTTTAAGTATAGTAGTTTACGAAAAAGAAGGTCAATTATGGAGCAGTCCTGTCTGTGAGAGGAAGCTCTATCTGTTAACGTAAAGCTATTCCCCAGGGTTGAGTATTTTTACCGAGCGGAATGGTCTTTATTACTCTTTTCTGAACGAGATCAATGACTGAAATACTGTCTGCCCTCTTACTTGAAACATAGGCCTTTTTTCCGTTAGGCCCAATTGCGATTCCTCTGGGGGAACTGCCGACTTCTATTGTATCGATGACAGTATCATTTTCAGTGTCGATAACGGAGATGCTGTTGCTTCCTGCACATGTTACATAGGCCTTTCTGCCCGGGATGTAAACCTCTATATACCAGGGATTATCCCCTACCTTAACGGTCCCAATTACTTTGTTTTCAGTAATATCTATGATCGATACACTGTTGTCATCATGGTTTGCCACATATATTTTCCCCCCGGCGGAATCATAGGCTAACCCGCGTGGCAGTCTGCCTACAGGGATTCTTGCTGTTGTCATGTAGTCAATCAGGCTGAATGCAGCTACATAGTACCCTCCTGAAAGAACAACATATGCAACTCTTTTATCCGGTATTATTACAGTATCAAAGGGCTCTATGCTATTGAATTTCTTTTTGGCTTTAACGGAGTTATTGTTAATATCAATTATTGTAACGGATTTTTTATCTTTATCATAAGTGTCTGTTATATATGCCAGGCCGGTAATAGTATCAACTGTCATATGCATGGGGCCGACAACGTTAGTTATTATGTCTTCCACTTCATTGGTAAGTGTATTGATGACTGACACAGAACTGCTTTCAGGGCTCGAATTCATTACATACACATGCTTTTTGTCAGGGGACACCGTAACACCTGTTGGCCACTTACCCACTGATACAGTTGCTATTATTTCATAAGTCTCGGTATCAATGACTGAAACACTGGAGTTCCCGGAATTGGCCACATAGAGCTGCTGCGCGGATTCATCGCCAAAAGAGTAATAAGGTGATGCTAAGATTAGAGGAATAATCAGAAGTATAATGTATTTAATATTCATACCGGCGCTTTATTTGCTCCTCCTGTTCACTATCATTC
>PIVU01000515.1 GCA_003354025.1 Nitrospirota bacterium | reverse complement strand
TTTGATGTATGTGGACTTGAGTGGAATAAATCTCATACGACTCCCTCCTGGCCATACAGGAATAGTTCCATCTTTATTGCATTCTCCGTATTTCTCAAGTAACACTGCTCTTGCTTTTGATACATCTGCCTCTTTAGAGACATAAACACATAGTCCTTCAGGTGCCCATGCGTATTTCATTTTGTAGTACTCTCTGGACTTTTTGTTTTTGATTTTTATGTCTGTTCGTTGAGTTGCTTCTACCCACATTTTTGGTGTGATTCCTGATTGGTGGAAGGTCTGATAACTAACCCCTATTCCGCTAATCCCCACAATGTCTTTAAGCTTCTCATTAATACTTTCTGATTCCATTTGTTCTGTAGACCCTGCTGTCACTCCTACCAGAAATGCTTCTGGTGAATTTTGTAGTTCAGCAAATTTTATGGGGATGTATTGCTTTCTATTAGCTGTCCAGTCGCGTTTTTTAAGATCCCAAGAGTCTTTGAATGTGAGAGCTGATAGTTTTGTTGTAATCCTCACTCCTAATCCGTACTCAGTTCTTCCGTGAGTAAATCCAATTCTTCGAACATCCATTGGTAGGTTAATATAATTCTTTGCCTCTGTGATGGAGAGCTTGTTTACAAATCTGAGATGTGTTGCGTCGATAGGCCCAACATTAGTGCTCTTATCATCCCATGGCATTATCATTGCGTCTTTATCCAAATCTCTTGCTGCGTTCATAAGGGTAGACAGGAGCTGGAGGATTGGTGCTTTATTTCCACTTCTTGGAATATTGTAATTGAATTTAAAACGATGGGTGTGTTCCAATTCCTTGTTCTTTTTTACTTTCGTAACGTCACTGTATGCCTTTGCTGATACTTTTAAACTGGACTTACGTGCGGTACTAGTGGTGTGTATCTCTTTGTTGACATCAATTTCATCATCGTCATCTTCATCGTCACTACCATCATCAATCCATCTGAACTCTTTAGGTGGCAGTCCCTGTTTTGGCTCGCTTCGGACGTATGGGTTCTCAATTTTCTTCGGAGTTTGGCTTACGGTTACAGCTACTTTATTGCTTGGTTCCTTAGGTGGGTTCTCGGTTGTCGTTGTATC
>PIVU01000233.1 GCA_003354025.1 Nitrospirota bacterium | reverse complement strand
TCGCTCTGATAACTCGAAGCTACTATCAGGTAAACAGGCTTGCTGCGACCTTTCGTGAAAGCGCCCCTGCCGGGTCTGACTGTACTGAAATTAATTTGTTGCTGGTGCGTTTCATTGAAGATACGATTGCCTACTGGCTCTCTGTTGATGACCCCGGAAAGTGGTTTGTAAAAGAAAGCCCTGATGTCTTTTCCGATAAAGTTAAGTCTCTTTTTGCTCCTGTTATGCACGACAGGATAAACAATGAGAAGAAGAAACTGAAGGATATCGTAGAAAAATGCCCGTTGAGTTCACATGATACCCTTATGGGATTGCTGGCTCTGCCCGGGTTCGGTAATATTATTGAACATTACAGGGAATTGCCTGATATGCTTTATCACGCGGTTGAAAATGAAAAATATAAACACCGATGCAAACTTGTCATTCTATTTCATACAATGAATATCCCCGGTCTTGTCAGCATTCATGAAGATACTCTCAGAGAAATTAATCGTGACATTACATGGTTGATTAGCCGCGCGGAAATTGAGGAAGTTCAGGGCCTGATTGAAACGACGCTTAAGATACTCAGGAATAGTTTTGGAAAATATCCTGCTACGGTGCTGAAGGCTGTTTTAAATCTGGGCAAGGGCGTATACGAAACAAAAGAAAGTGATCTTGTTTATTTTTTTAATGAACGCGTAGTAAAACTCGGATTTCAGACTCCTGACTTCAGAGGGATAAGTGATGACTGGCAGATCAAAAGCAACCTGTCGCATATACAGAATGTACGAACATGGATGGAATTGATTGAGTTAAATCCGAAGTGGTCCAAGAAGCTGCTGTCTTCTCTTATTATCCATCTGTCATTAAGCGGTGTTCTTGTGAAGGACACCGACTTATTCCCCCGGGACATAACCGGTTTCTTAAACAGTGACATACGACCGGTTTACAATCTTGTGAAACAGCTTATGAAAATATTCCCGGCATACTTTAATGAAATAGGTGCGGAAGGAAGGCTGCGAGATGTATCCACTGCGCTTGATGAGATCTGCAGCCGCAAAGATTCCCTGATTCATTTTCTGAGAAAGCAGAGCCATGTAGAAAGTTCAAACAAGATAATTTCGCTGGTGGAAGCCGTGATTACATTCTGGAAAACAAAATCCAGAGACCAGCTAGCGCAATATCTCCCCCCGAATGTTTTTGACGGCATCGAAGTGAGCGGCCGGCATATTGATGGAGTCAACAAAGTAATAAATTATATTTGTGAAGAAAGAGATATTAAGGATATTACCGGTCTGCTCTCTATTGAAGAAGATTATTTTACAGGATTGAAGGCTTACTTCCACGATAAAAATGATGTGGATGTTGAGAGAGTCTCTAACCTTATGTTGTTATATAAAATACTTAATGAGAAATACTGCATAACCTCGTGCAAGACCGACAACTACCTCGTGCAGGCTGAATCAAGTGTCCCCCTGGATTTTGCAGCGTTAAGAGACACGCTTGCTATAGATGATACATACATGCAGCTGACAGGGATAATGACGTATCTGAAGGAGCTGCAAAGCATAATATTGTCACCTGATTCCTTTGATATACGGGAGGATATATACCGGAAGCGTCATATTGCTGCGGACATCCCTTCGATGTACGGCAGTTACAGGGAAACAAAATTTGATGCTCTGGGGCTTTCTTTCCGGCTTGAATCGATAGCTAATAAGCTTTTTGAAAAACTGTTGGATGACTTTGATATCAGTTTTATTACCCATGCTACATTTTTCCGCATATATGAGTATCTGCAGTTGTTCAATAAGGCCCTGCAGGTTGACGGTATTCCTGCAAAAGAGTTTGGGGAACAGCTTGATCTGCTGAATAAGTCTCTTACTATAAAGCATGTTACATTTACCCAGTATCTAGACATATTCAGGGGATTTACGAGAGTAGTACGGAACATTGTGCGAAACTACTTTAGCAATGTTCATGAAGACAATCTGAAGGAAATATCGGAACACTTGCCTGATGACAAGCTTCTCATGAAGTATAAAAGTGAATCCGCAAGCAGGCAGGAGTTGTTTCATAAAGTGTCGGAAATTTTTTTGCGGGACACAATAGCTTCTTCACTGGGAATTCAAAGACTTGACCTGTTTTTAACCAGCATAGTTAACACGCTGAATGAACAGGCTGAGAAACTTCCACCTGAGAAGCATCACCTGCTTATCTCCTATAATCCCGGGAATATTGTAACGTCTATCAAAGAGCCCTCTGCAGACCTTCATGACATTATACATCTCGGAAACAAAAGCATTAATATTATCAAAATGAGAAATGCAGGGATGCCTGTGCCAAACGGTTTTGTTGTGACAACAGAGGTGTTCAGCTGCAGGGAATTGATAGAGACCTATCCGCCTGCAAGGAAAAACTTCAGGGAACAGATAGACCGTGAAGTTGCGGGGCTTGAAGGCATTACCGGCAAAAAGTTCGGATCACCGGAGAATACTCTTCTCCTTTCAGTGAGAAGCGGGGCAGCCGTATCGCAGCCCGGCATGCTTGATTCATATTTAAATGTTGGACTGAACGAGGACATAGTTGCCGGGATTGTAAAACAGACCGGAGAGGAGTGGTTTGCCTGGGACTCATACCGCAGGTTTTTGCAATCCTATGGTATGTCTCATGGACTTGAACGCAACAGTTTTGACGAAGTCATAAATAAATTCAAGGCCAGCTCAGATGTGCTGTTGAAGAAAGAGATGAGTCCGGTGCAGATGAGGGAAGTTGCTTTGGCCTATAAAAAACTTATTCAGGACAGGGGAATTGAAGTGGAGGAGTCTCCGAAAGAGCAGTTGTACCTGGCCATACAGCGGGTGTTGAACTCATGGAATTCTGACAAGGCGCGGGTATATCGAAAAATTATTGGGATCTCCGATGACTGGGGAACTGCGGTAACCATACAGGAAATGGTTTTTGGCAACCTATCGGACAGGTCGGGCTCAGGAGTGTTGTTTACCCATAGTCCAAAATTTTCACAGGATGTGATAAGGCTTTGGGGCGACTATTCTATAGGGAACCAGGGTGAAGACGTTGTGTCAGGACTGGTAAGCACCTATCCGGTTTCAAACTATCAGGCTAAGTATGAACAGAGACCTGCTGATTTTGCTCTGGAAAACAGGTTTCCTGAAATATATCATGCTTTAAGAAAGTATGTCAAAATCATGATATACGATCACCAGTGGGCGCCTCAGGACATCGAGTTTACATTTGAGGGGCCGCACAGTAGGGATCTGTACCTCCTGCAGACAAGGAATATGGAGATGAGGGAAAGAATTGGAGAACCGGTGTTTGTTCAAGCGGATTTCCTGGAGGATAAGCTGATCGGGCATGGCATAGGAGTGTGTGGAGGAGCTCTGTCGGGCAGAGCTGTTTTTAGTCTGGAGGAAATATCCCGCTGGAGGAATGAGGAGCCGGGAACCTCCCTTATTCTTATTCGTAACGATACGGTCCCTGATGATATAAGAGAGATTTCTGCTTCAGACGGTCTGCTCACCTCAAGGGGAGGGGCCACATCTCATGCATCAATTGTGGCTACGAGACTTGAAAAGACCTGCGTGGTGGGATGCATGGATCTTGTGTGTATGGAAAAGGACAAGAAATTTATGTTAAATAATAAAATCGTATCTTCCGGTGACTTTATAAGTATTGACGGTTCGGAGGGGGCGATATATCTGGGGAAAATGGAAACCGGAACTGGGAGGGATTAAAAGATGGTGGAAAAAACCGGATTGAAACTCGGAATTAACGGATTGGGCCGCATTGGAAAACTTACGCTATGGCATCACATGTCAAGGAAGTACTTTAAAGAAATAGTTGTTAATATCGGCAGGGAAGTTGGCAATTCCATGCAGGACATTGCCCACTATATAGTGAGAGATTCCACATACGGGTCTCTTGCAATGTACCTGCACGGCTGCAAGTGCGGTGAGATCATCTGTAACATTGATGATTCTAAAGGCACTATGGAGATAGATGGTATAAAGGTTACTATTCTCAGAGCATCGCGCAATCCGAAGGACCTTGACTGGAAGGGACATGGAGTTGATCTGGTTATTGACACTACCGGGCAATTTAATGACCCGACTACACCGGCTGACAGTCCAAAAGGGTCGCTCCGAGGACATCTGGAAGCTGGAGCCTCCAGGGTTGTACTGTCAGCTCCGTTTAAGATAAAGGACAAAGCACAGCCGATGCCCGATGATGCTGTGACTTGTGTGAAAGGTATTAATGAGCATGACTACGATCCTGCAAAACACAAAATTATTTCTGCAGCATCATGCACAACCACCTGCCTGTCACATATGATAAAACCACTTATTGACAATGTCGGTGCCAAAAGGATATTGACTGCATCAATGGCTACCGTGCATGCTGCAACAGGTTCGCAGCAGGTCCTTGACAGGATGGCCAAACCCGGTGCAGTTGATCT
>PIVU01000051.1 GCA_003354025.1 Nitrospirota bacterium | reverse complement strand
AGCCAGGGACAGTCAGGTCTTATTGAAGTTGAAGAAGGCACAAAAATAATACCGGGTTCGAACGTTTTTATAACGACAATGGACAATTTGGTTAACTGGGGCAGGAAAAATTCTCTCTGGCCCATGACATTCGGGCTTGCCTGCTGTGCTATTGAAATGATGGCGGCAGGGTCTGCCCACTATGACTTTGACCGCTTTGGTATAGTCTTCCGGGCATCTCCCAGGCAGGCGGATGTTCTTATAGTTGCCGGCACGGTAACGAAGAAGATGGCTCCTGTTGTGAGGAGAGTGTATGACCAGATGCCTGAACCCCGTTATGTGATGTCAATGGGAAGCTGTGCATGTTCAGGAGGTATATTTAATACATATGCAACTGTGCAGGGCTGCGATACATTTTTGCCGGTTGATGTTTATGTCCCCGGATGCCCGCCCAGACCGGAGGCATTGATGCAGGGAGTTATTAAATTGCAGGAAAAAATGCAAAAGGAGCATTTCAGATGGAGCCCCTGGAGATAGTCGACAGGATAAAAGATAAATTTTTCAGCGAGGTCGTGGACGTGAAAGAGTTCAGGGACCAGGTTTCCGTTAGTGTTAAACGGGAAAAGCTCCTTGAAATCTGCCGTTATCTTCACGATGACCCTGATATTCACATGGACTACCTGGCGGATTTGCTGGGAGTTGATTACCCGGACAATAAGTTCAGGTTTGAAGTTGTATATAACCTGTTTTCGATGAAGTATGAACACCGTATTCTAATTAAAGCGCTATTGCCGGAAGATGATCCTGTGGTTGAGAGTGTTGTCTCTGTATGGAATGGTGCCAACTGGCATGAAAGAGAAGCCTGTGATATGTACGGGATTGTGTTTAATAACCATCCTGATTTGCGGCGGATCCTGATGCCTGAAGACTGGGAAGGCTACCCGTTAAGAAAGGATTATCCTCTTAAGGGGCCGGAGCGAGAATATAAGGGATTCGAAGAAGTGAAAGAACTGCACACTCATGATGATGAATGGATGATTACTGATTGATAATTTATTGAACCTTGACGGCTTAAAGTGGTGTGAACTGTTGTTATATTTGTAGTTGTATGTTTGCTGTTTTTAAAGATCTGATACTGACAATTATTAATGAAGTTATAACCTGATAGAGTTGAAAATGGCTGACGCAGAAAATAATTCACGCATAGCAACAAAAGAACTGACCTTGAATATGGGGCCTCAGCACCCTGCTACACACGGTGTTCTCCGACTCGTGCTTGACCTTGACGGTGAGGTGATTACCAAATGCACACCCTATGTCGGCTATCTCCACAGGGGAGTTGAGAAGCTTGCCGAGAATAGAAGTTATATGCAGATCCTTCCGCTGACGGACCGTCTCGATTATATTTCCGCAATGTCTAATAATCTTGGCTATTGTATTGCTGTGGAGAAATTGTTCGGGATTAAGGTTCCTGAGCGTACAGAGTATATAAGAACTATTGTCGGGGAAATGTCCCGTATTGCAAATCACCTTCTCTGGCTTGCGACCCATGCCCTGGATATTGGCGCTATGACGGTATTCCTGTACTGCTTCAGGGAACGTGAAGCTATATTAGACCTCTTTGAGAGATTATGCGGTGCCAGGCTCACGGTAACATATCCGAGAATCGGCGGTCTGAAAAATGATGTTGATGCTAAATGGTTACAGGATGTTTATGAATTTACCAATGAATTCCCGATGAGAGTCGAGCAGTATGAGACCCTTATTAATAAAAACCGTATATGGCTCCGCCGTACAAAGGGTATTGGTGTTATTTCTGCCGAGGAGGCGATTAACTGGGGAATGAGCGGCCCAACTCTCAGAGGTTCGGGAGTGCCTTATGACGTGAGGAAAATTGAGAAATATGGAGTTTATGACAAAGTGAAATGGGAAGTATGCACCGGGAAAAACGGAGACATTTATGACCGGTACCGTGTGAGAATGGATGAGTTTCTGCAGTCCAACTCCATTATCAGGCAGTGCATAGATCAAATACCTGAAGGACCGATAATGGCTGATGCGCCCAAGTTTACACTCCCTGCAAAAGATAAAGTGCTTAGTGATATGGAGCATCTTATTCATCATTTTGTTCTTATTACAAAGGGCCCGCAGACAGCTCCTGAAGGCGAACTATATGTTTCGACGGAAGTGCCTAAAGGAGAGCTCGGATTTCACTTTGTAAGCGATGGAGAGGGAAAACCCTACAGGATGCGGGTGCGGTCACCGTCCTTTGTTCATGTATCGGCATTGCCGAAATTATGTGAAGGCGAAATGATTGCAGACCTTATTGGTAACATTGGAAGTATTGATATCGTTCTTGGAGAATGTGACAGATAAAAAAAGTTGACAGTTGTCAGGTGGCAGTTGTCAGGGAAAGATTTAGAGACAATAGCTAATGTTTAATGAAACGGTTATTAGTGAGATCAACGAGATAAGGGGCAAGTATCCTGACCGCAGGAGTGCGTTGCTTCCTTCTCTTTATATTGCGCAGAGGGAGTTCGGCTGGCTGAGTCATGAGGCAATGACCTGTGTGGCCAAGACTTTGAATCTGCCTGAAGCGGATGTCAGGGGCACGGCGTCTTTTTATTCGATGTTCAAGAATGCACCGGTAGGACGCCATGTTATTCAAATCTGCACAAATGTATCATGTATGATTCTTGGCGCGGAAAAACTGGTTGATATTGTTGGAGCAAAATATGGAGTAACTTCCGGTGGCACGAGTGAGGACGGCAGGTTTTCACTGGTTATTATGGAATGCATCGGTGCCTGCGGAACAGCTCCTGCAATGCTTGTTGATACGGACTTTTATGAAAACCTTACTGAAACTAATATATTAGAAATTTTAGATAAGTATAAATAAGCTGTACATTGTAAAATGGAAAACTTTTTACTAAGAAATATAGACAACCCGAAGTCGGCTGACATCAGTGAGTATGAGAAAGCCGGCGGCTATAAGAATATGGAAAAGGCACTTTCTATGGATGCCGATAATATTCTTGGGGAAGTTAAGACAGCCGGATTAAGAGGCAGGGGCGGCGCAGGGTTCCCAACCGGCATGAAGTGGACCTTTGCTAAGGCTGACCCCAAGTTCCCGAAATATCTTATGTGCAATGCTGATGAGGGGGAGCCCGGTACATTTAAGGACAGGCCGATACTCGAAAAGAACCCTCATCTACTCATAGAGGGAATGGTGATTTCAGGATATGTACTTGGTGCTGAATATGGGCACATTTATCTCCGGGGTGAATATCCGGAGGCCAAAGATATTTTGAATGCCGCCATAAAACAGGCATATGACAAGAAATATCTCGGTGACAATATTATGGGGAAAGGTTTCAAGTTTGAACTTTCCGTGCATCAGGGTGCCGGAGCATATATATGCGGTGAAGAAACAGCCCTTATCGAATCTATTGAAGGGAAAAAGGGCCAGCCGAGAAACAAGCCTCCATTCCCCGTGAATGTCGGTGCATGGGGTATGCCGACGATTGTGAACAATGTTGAGACTCTCTCCAATCTTCCATATATCATGGAAATAGGGGGTGAAGCATATGCGAAAATCGGCAGCGCCGAGTGTCCGGGTCCCAAGCTGTTCAGCGTAAGCGGCTTTGTACAAAATCCGGGAGTATATGAATTGCCGATGGGTACAACACTCAGAGACATCATTTTCAAGCATGCCGGAGGTATGCGTGACGGCAAGAAGCTTAAAGCAGTGATACCGGGGGGGATTTCAACTCCTGTACTGCCTGAAACTGGAATTGATTGTGCAATGGATTTTGTGGCTATGCCGAAGGCCGGAAGTATGCTGGGTTCAGGCGCTGTGATTGTCATGGATGAAAGTGTTTGTATGGTGAAAGTCACATACAGGGCATTGAAGTTTTTTGAACATGAGTCGTGTGGTAAATGTGTCCCCTGCAGAGAAGGGACTGACTGGCTGAGAAAGATTCTCGGCCGGATAGAAGGCGGCGACGGCAGGCAGGGAGATGTGGAACTTCTTTCTGATGTGGCGGCGATGATTGCAGGCAAAACCTTTTGCCCGCTAGGTGATGGAGCTGCGGGTGTTGTGGCAGGGATGATTAAATATTTCAAAAGTGAATTTGATGAACATATTAATGACGGCAAATGTAAATTTAGCGCCTGATAAATAATTATGATTACACTAACTATAAACGGCAAAGAAATAACCCTGGATAAACCGATAACCGTGCTTGAAGCTGCGCGGCAGTCAGGAATAAAAATCCCCACCCTGTGTGCACACGAAGTGCTGAAGCCCTATGGCGGATGCAGATTATGTGTAGTTGAGGTTGAGCGGATGCCCAGGCTGCAGACAGCATGTACACTGATGGCTGCTGATGGTATGGAAGTGCGGACTGAATCCGAGACTATTTCTGAGGTCAGGCGTGGAATACTGGAGTTTCTGCTAATTAACCACCCGCTTGATTGTCCCTACTGTGACAAGGCCGGTGAATGTGAACTGCAGGACCTCGTTAACAAATACGGTCCGACAGTAGGCAGACATAAAGAAGAAAAAAGAAAAGTTGCAGAAAGTCATAAGGACCAGATTTTTTCAAGGAACATGGAAAGATGTGTTTCCTGTACCCGCTGCGTAAGGATGTGCAGCGATATGCAGGGAGCATCAGCCATTTCCATGATAGCAAGAGGAACACATACACGGATGGAACCCTTTACTGCCGACTCTTTTAATTGTGAATATTGCGGGAACTGTCTTTCTGTATGTCCTGTAGGAGCGATTCTCAGCCGGTTAAGTCTGCATAGCTATAGACCGTGGCAGGTTGACAAGGAAGTGGAGACGATCTGCTCATATTGTGGTGTGGGTTGTACTTTGGTCGTACAGGTAAGAGATGATGCCATTAAACGAGTAATACCGAAAATGGGGGCCGGGATCAATAATGGAATGCTTTGTTCCAGGGGCAGGTTCGGTTATGAATATATCGGCAGTGAGGAAAGACTCAGGGTGCCGCTTGTAAGAAAGAACGGAAAACTTGAACAGAGCACATGGAGTGAAGCGCTGGGGCTGATTGCTGAGAAGTTAACAGAGATTCGTAATACAAACGGCGGTAAGGCTATTGCCGGTATTGCATCACCCAGGTGTTCCAACGAGGATAATTACGTGTTTCAGAAATTCATGCGCATGACATGCAAGACGAATAATATAGATTCTGTTTCCAGGACTGGATTTGCTGCGGCCCAAAAATATTTTGAAGACCTTCTGGGCCAGGGTATAACCGGTAACCTTATAGATGGTCTCAAACATTCAGAGACTATTCTGGTGCTTGGCGGAGACCCGACAGCAGTAAACCCGATTCTCGGCCTAGCAATCAGGGAGGCTGCGCGGGATGGAGCAAATATAATTGTTCTGGGCAATGCAAAAGGACTTGAGAAGTTTAAAACCGTACAGGTAGTGCCGCCTGTGTTCAACGAAGCAGTAGTTCTGGAAGAGGTCTTAACCGAGGTATTCAAGGCAAAAGGCGTTCGCGGTGAGAGGCCGTTTGTTGATAAGGAACTCAAGCTGCTTTCAAAAAGAACTTCCGGGAAGGTCGATATCGAAGGATACGAAGAGCTTAAAAAAGCCCTGCTGGAAACCGAGTCTCTTTCAATTGTTTTAGGCATGGACATGGTCCAGAGGACTGATGGACACAGGACTCTTTTTGCAGTAGCAGCACTGACCTATCTGCTTGAGGCAAGACTTTATACCCTTTCGGAAAGGGCCAATGAGCAGGGTTTAATAGATGCCGGCTGTGTGCCTGACATGCTTCCGGGAGGCAGACCGATAAATATTTCAGACTTTAAAGTAAAATTTGAGACAGTCTGGAAAGGTACTATCCCGGATGAAGACGGCCTGACGCTGCTGGAAATTATTGAAGGCACGAGAAATAAAGATATAAAGGCGCTGTATGTGATGGGTGAAAACCCGGTATTTAACATTCCGGACGGGTCATCTGTCAAGGAAGCCCTTGGTAATCTTGATTTTATGGTTGTGCAGGACATATTCCTTACAGAGACAGGAGAAATGGCGGATGTTGTGCTGCCTGCCCTGGGATGGACTGAAAGGATTGGTACATATACAAATCTTGAGAGAAGAATTCAACTGCAGAAAAAAGCCGTTGAATCATCATCTGGCATGGAAGATTGGAGAATACTGTCTGAACTCTCAAATAAAATGGAATATAAGATGAAGTACATGCAAGCCGAAGACGTGATGCATGAAATGGCAAAGGTCTCTCCTTTATACAGTGAACTTACGTACAGTGAAATAGCAGAAGGAGAATGTTTATGGCCTTATCACGGAGAACCGCTCAGAGGGGAAATCAACGAAGTACCGGAAATGCTAGATGTGGCCGGTGATTACAGGGCAGATTTTTATCTGGCGCTCGAAAAACCGTTGTTTCATTCGGGATCGCTTTCCAGGCGGTCACAGGCGCTCATGAAAATATATCCTGAAGCATCCTTGAAAGTGGGTGCTGCATCAGCGGAAAAACTGGGACTCACTGACGGAGACAAAGTGCAGATCAGCACTTCCGCGGGCAGTCTTGATACTTCTGTCATTATTGAAGACTCGATTAAAGATAACAGGGTTTATATGAGCAATAATTTTGCAGGCAGCGGAGTATTTAACTTAATGAAATTTAATGTTGATAAAGTGACAAAGGCCCCCGGTATTGAGGGATGCGAAGTCACAATAAAAAAACTCTAGGATAAGATATGGCTTTTGCAGACATGATATGGGTATTTATTAAAGTCTCTATTGTTGTCAGTGTCCTTCTGCTCCATGTTTCATATGTTGTTTACTTTGAGCGTAAGGTCATCGGTCATATGCAGGCAAGACTGGGACCTATGAGAGTGGGATGGCACGGTCTTCTTCAGCCTATTGCCGATGCGATAAAGCTGTTTTTTAAAGAGGACATTATGCCCTCTCAAGCTGACAAGCCGATATTCTATATAGCACCTCTTATCGGTGTTCTGGCGGCGATAGGTTCTGTAGCCGTAATTCCCATGTGGGACGGTTTTTCAATAGCCAATCTTAATATCGGTCTTCTCTATATATTGGCGCTGTCGTCGGTCGGTTCATACGCGATCATACTTGCCGGATGGGCGTCCAATTCAAAATACTCGTTCCTGGGCGGATTGCGTTCAGCTGCACAGGTCATCAGTTATGAAATCGCAATGGGGTTAAGCCTTGTGGGAATTATGCTGATGTCGGGCAGTGCAAATCTCACAGATATTGTGAATGCGCAGTCTAATTACTGGTTTATATTTACGCAGCCGGTAGCATGCTTTGTATTTATTGTGGCAGCGATTGCAGAGACTAACAGAGTGCCTTTTGATATGCCTGAGGCTGAAACCGAACTGGTGGCCGGGTATGCCACGGAATACAGCGGCATTAGGTTCGGTCTGTTTTTTATGGCTGAGTATGCGGGCATGTTTATAATGTCGGCACTTGTAGCTATCTGTTTTCTCGGCGGCTGGGACGGGCCTGATATATGGCCGTTAACACTTGTCCCCGGATTTGTATGGTTCATAGTGAAAGTCTATGGATTCATTTTTTTCTACTTCTGGATCAGGGCAACGCTCCCGAGGTACAGGTATGACCAGCTTATGAGCCTTGGATGGAAACTGTTCATTCCGCTTGCACTGGCAAATATAGTTTTTACAGCACTGATGAAACTGATATGGAATTGATACAGGTAATTAATTAAGAAAATGACAATAACTGAACTATTAAAGAAAATATTTCTCATCGAAATCCTTCAGGGGCTTGCCTTAACATTCAAGACTTGGATTACTCCTGCAGTTACTAGGCAGTATCCAACAGAAAAAAGGGAGCCGTTCCCCGGATCGCGCGGACTGCATGCACTTGTCAGGGATAGTGAAACCGGAAAAGAAAAATGTGTTGGCTGCGGTCTTTGCGCTGCTATGTGTCCTTCACAATGTATTTACATTTATACAAGCGAAGGGGATGACCACAAGAAAGTCGTTGACAGATATGAAGTTGAGGTCTTAAGGTGTGTCTATTGTGCTCTGTGTGTTGAAGCATGTCCTTACGGAGCTCTAGTGCTGACTCCTCATTATGAATACTCAGGTTATACAAGAGAAGAATTTTACTATAAAAAAGATCGCTTGCTGGAAAACTGGGACAAATATATGGCCGGTTCCGCAGGCGAAGAGTATTTTGAAAAATTCTGGAGACCGAAGCTGAAGGACTTCAGTACTGCTTCAGAGTCCGAACCTGAAAATGATTCTGATTCTGATGAGAGGAAGGTGTCATGAGTTTACAGCAAATGTTTTTCATGTACTTTGCGATAGCCATGACAGGGCTGTCCCTCCTGATTGTTACAAGGAAGAACCCTGTTCACAGCGTACTTATGATGCTGCTGCTCTTTGTTCACATAGCAGGACTTTATCTTTTCCTGAACGCCGAGTTTATGGCGGCCATTCAGATAATAGTCTATGCAGGAGCGATAATGGTGCTGTTCCTTTTTGTAATAATGCTCTTAAACCTCAGGAGTGAAGAAACGGTCGCAAAGTATCAGAAACAGTGGCCTGTCAGTGTAGGCATAGGAGTTGTACTTGCCGCATCCCTTGTCATAATTTTAAGTAAAATAACTGTCATCCCCCAGCTCGGAGAGTATTCAATAGAAGCGATACAGGCAGAGGGAAGCTTGATGACCGTTGGAAAAGTTCTATATACGCAGTATCTGCTGCCTTTTGAAATAGCGTCAATAATACTTTTAGTAGCAATTATAGGCGCGGTTGTACTGGCAAAAAAGAGAATACAGTAAACGTTTGAACATATTAAAAGGAGAAAGTAGTTGGTTCCGTTAAATTGGTACATAATGTTAAGCGCGGTGATGTTCAGTATCGGGGTTTTTGGATTCCTCGCAAGACGTAATCTGATCGTCATGTTTATATCACTGGAGCTTATGCTGAATTCCGTTAACATCAGTCTTATAGCGTTCAGCCACTACCTGCAGTCCATGAATGGTCAAATACTGGTATTTTTTGTGATAGTTGTTGCAGCAGCCGAGGCCGCGATTGGTCTGGCAATATTAATAGCATATTATAAAAACAACCCCACTATTAAGGTGGATGAAATTAATCTATTAAAGGGATAAACAAAGAGTTTGGAGTTAAGAGTATAGAGCTATGATATATACATTGATACCATTACTGCCGTTTTTATCGTTTATCATTATTATCCTGTTAGGGCGTAATTTTATCAGGGATAAAGCTCATTTCATTGCAATACCTGCAGTAGCAACTTCGTTTCTCCTTGCTATTTCAGCCTTTATGGAAGTTTCAAACGGGAAGGTCATCAATATAGATGTATACAGCTGGATTGTGTCCGGTGATTTTAATGTTTCATTCGGCTTCCTGATTGACCAGCTTACTGCAATTATGCTGCTGGTAGTTACATCTATAGGTACGTTGATATTTATATATTCAGTAGGATACATGCATGGCGACAGCGGTTACTACAGGTTTTTCGCTTACTTGAGCCTCTTTATTTTTTCAATGCTTATCTTAGTAATGGGAAATAACTTCCTGATGATGTATTTTGGATGGGAAGCGGTTGGACTCTGTTCATATTTTCTCATCGGTTTCTGGTTTCATAAGAAGTCTGCTGGCGATGCCGGTAAGAAAGCTTTTATTGTCAACAGATTCGGAGACTTTGGTTTTGGCCTTGGTGTAATTCTTATATTCCTTACTTTTGGAAGCCTTGAGTTTACACAGGTTTTTGGCCAGGCAGGAATCCTTGCCGGGCAGACGATTAATTTTCTGGGAACTGAAGTTGATCTTGCTACCATGATCTGTCTGCTGCTGTTCTGCGGAGCTGTAGGTAAATCAGCACAGATTCCGCTTCATGTATGGCTGCCGGATGCAATGGAAGGTCCTACTCCTGTCTCTGCATTGATTCATGCTGCTACCATGGTTACGGCTGGTGTATTTATGGTTGCTCGATGCAATCCACTGTTTATTATGTCGCCAGTGGCAATGAACACGGTAGCTATTGTTGGCGGTGTAACAGCAATACTTGCGGCAACCATTGCGTTGGTCCAAAACGATATTAAGAGAGTAATTGCATATTCTACTGTTAGTCAGTTGGGGTATATGTTCCTTGCCCTTGGTGTTGGCGCATTCTCTGCCGGTATATTTCATTTATACACACATGCATATTTTAAAGCATTGCTCTTCCTCGCTTCCGGCAGCGTTATTCATGCGCTGCATGATGAGCAGGACATGAGGAATATGGGCGGACTGAAGAAATATATGCCTACAACATACAAGGTATTTGTTATAGCTACCCTGAGTATAACGGGTATTCCTTTCCTTTCAGGTTTTTTCAGTAAGGACGAAATTCTGTGGAAGGCTTATCAGCATGGTGACCTCGGTAAATTCCTGTGGTTCCTGGGTACTGTTGCAGCGCTCTTAACAGCATTCTATTCATGGAGACTTATATATATGACATTCCATGGTAAATTCCGTGGAACGCCTGAACAGGAGAAACACCTTCATGAGTCTCCGCCGATTATTACTGTGCCGTTGTGGTGTCTTGCGATCGGTGCGATCTTTGCCGGATATGTTGGTATACCGCCTATATTTGTGGAACATGGTGATAAGATCGGGGAGTTTCTGGCCCCTGTGCTCGGACATTCCGAGGGGCATGGGACCCACGCAGAAGAGTATTTCGTTATATTCGCCTCGATATTTGTGGCCCTGGCCGGCTGGTTTGTTGCTCATATAATGTATGTGAAAAAGACGGACCTGCCGCAAAAGCTGGGTACTATGTTTGCACCGGTACATAAACTGCTGTACAACAAATACTGGATTGACGAACTTTACAGCAAGACCCTTATTCAGCCTATGTTAAAGGCATCTGAAAAGGTCATTCTTGGTTTTTTTGACAAAATAGTTATTGAAGGCATTGTGAACGGTGTACCTGCGGTGATCGCGAGTTTCAGCCAGGGAATCAGAAAAGTTCAGACAGGCCTTCTCTCAAATTACGGACTTGTTATGGCATTGGGTGCGCTCTGTTTTGTGGGCTACCTGATCTTTATGGGGTAAAAAATGGAAAATGTGATTATGAACACTCTTAGTTATTCGATATTGTCCTGGACGGTATTCCTGCCCTTGATCGGCGTTCTGGTACTCCTTTTTATGCGCAATGCAAACGCAATCCGGTGGACAACGCTGATTTTTACATTAATGACGTTTTTTGTTGCCCTGCCCTTATTAACTAATTTTGATAAGTCCACACATTTGATGCAGTTCGTGGAGAAGAGTGACTGGATACCATCATGGGGAATTAATTATTTTATTGGGATTGACGGTATAAGTATCCTCTTTATTTTCCTGACAGCACTGCTTAGTATCCTCTGTGTTCTTGTCTCATGGACCTCCATAAATGACAGGGTCAGGGAATTCCATATGGCAATTCTCGCAATGGAAACAGGGATGCTCGGGGTATTTGTTTCCCTTGATTTCCTCCTGTTCTATGTATTCTGGGAAGCAATGCTGATCCCCATGTTTCTCCTGATTGGTGTATGGGGAGGACAGAACCGGGTTTATGCTTCGATCAAGTTCTTTCTTTATACCCTTATCGGAAGTTTACTGATGCTTGTTGGTATCATTGTTCTCTATTTTTACGGCGGTAAGACACTCGACATTCTCGCACTCAGCCAGATTGTATATCCTCTGAAAATGCAGTACTGGCTATTCCTGGCATTTTTTGCAGCCTTTGCTGTTAAGGTCCCGATGTTTCCGGTACATACGTGGCTTCCTGATGCACATACCGAAGCTCCGACTGCGGGTAGTGTTATTCTTGCCGGAGTACTGATCAAGATGGGGGCTTACGGCTTTTTGAGGTTCTCAATGCCTATGCTGCCTGACGCAACGAAATTTTTCATGGGGCCTATACTTATACTTTCCATTATCGCAATTATTTACGGAGCGCTTATATGCTTTGCTCAAAAAGATTTTAAACGCCTGATTGCCTATTCCAGTGTTAGTCACATGGGCTATGTAACGCTGGGACTGTTTACGATGAACACCCAGGGTGTGGAAGGTGGAATACTGCAGATGATAAACCACGGAATAATAACCGGGGCCATGTTCCTTATGATAGGTATTATTTATGAACGGACCCATACCAGGGTAATCGCCGATTACGGAGGTTTTGCGAAGATAGTTCCGTGGTATGCCGGGTTCTTCATTATTCTTACGTTTGCATCCGTAGGATTGCCGGGGACGAATGGCTTTATCGGTGAGTTCCTGATTATTTTAGGGGCGTTTAAGGCAAACAAAATTATCGGTGTACTGGCCACTACGGGTATAATCCTGGGCGCCGGGTATATGCTAAGGCTCTACCAGGATATATTCTTTCAGGACCCCAACCCGGAATATGAAGCCACGGGGAAGCATCCTATAGTTGATATTAATTTAAGAGAAATTATTACATTGGTTCCACTATTCATTCTTGTATTCTGGATAGGGTTTTATCCGAATACATTCCTGGAATACATGCATGCATCTGTTGAGCATTTAATATCACAGGTGAACTATACCGAGTATGCGGGGCAGGAAAATTTAATCGCTAAATTTATATCGGAGATTTTTTAATGGACGCCGGAATAACACTGATGGATGTCAGAGCTTTTGTGCCCGAACTTACGCTGATTTGTGCAGGCTTGATGGTTATGCTGCTTGACCTGGTAGTCAAAAAGAAAGGGATATTAGCGGCAGTCGGAATTGCCGGGACTCTGGCTTCCATGTATGCAACGTATAAACTCTTCGGATTCATTGCGCCGCAAAATGCATTTTTCGGTATGTTTGTGCTGGATGGGTATTCCAATTTTTTTAAACTGATATTTTATCTGAACATTATTCTGACAATGTGCATTTCCGTGAAATACCTGGAAATTGAAAAGGCTTCGTTTGGTGAATATTACGCACTGCTCATGTTTGCGACTTCCGGCATGATGATAATGGCATCTGCGGCTGACCTTATAATTCTTTATCTTGGACTTGAACTGATGGCCCTTTCTACATATATCCTTGCAGGCTTAATGAGAAAACAGCCGCGTTCTAATGAAGCTGCATTAAAGTATTTCTTTCTTGGTGCGTTTTCATCGGGGTTTCTGCTTTACGGGATATCGTTGACATACGGGATGACCGGCTCTACAAACCTGGCGGAGATTGCTCAGGCAATACATATGACCAATATAGCAGGAAATCCTATTATGTATCTGGGGCTAATATTTATCCTCGTAGCCTTTGGCTTTAAAATCGCCCTTGCACCTTTTCATATGTGGGCTCCTGACGTTTATGAGGGTGCTCCTACTTCAGTAACCGCATTCATGTCAGTAGGGCCGAAAGCAGCCGGTTTTGCTGTAATGGGCAGGGTCTTATTTGACGCTTTTGGAGCAATGCAGGTACAGTGGACTACTGTACTGATACCTCTGGCTCTTCTAACTATAGCAGTTGGAAGCATTACGGCCCTTTCACAGACAAATATTAAAAGAATGCTTGCATACAGTTCTGTTGCTCACGCGGGTTATATGCTTCTGGGAATAATCACAGGAACAGTTGACGGACTGACCAGTACGGTCAATTATCTGATGATATATACATTTATGAATATCGGGGCCTTTTCTATTGTTATCATGCTCAGGAGGGAAGGGTTCCAGGGAGAGAACATTGAAGATTATATGGGTCTTTCAAAGAGCCATCCCCTTGCATCTGCTTTGATGCTTGTTTTCATGTTCTCACTTACCGGAATTCCGCCTACTGCCGGGTTCATGGGTAAGTTCTATGTTATTATGGAAACCATAAATGCCGGATATACGTACCTTGCTGTCATAGCAGTTATATTCAGTGCAATTTCCGCTTTTTTCTATCTGAGAATAGTAGTTTATATGTATATGAAAGATCCAAAGGATGAAGTAGTCCTGTCAAATTCTCCTTCAATGACCATTGCACTTGCCGTAACGGGTGTTATGGTTCTTGTACTCGGAATATTCCCGTCATTTCTGCTCAACCTGGTCAGGTCATCGATTTTAGGTTAAGCCCTTTTAAACTTCAGACTCCGTTCGAGTTCCTGGACATTTGAGCGTTTAAACGGTTTTTTTAACATGGGCTTGTTTTGAGCTTGTGGAGTGTTATATAATTACTGTCGTTGCTGTAATTGTTTTAAATGCCGAAGTGGCGGAATTGGTAGACGCGCACGATTGAGGGTCGTGTGGGGCGACCTGTGGGGGTTCGAGTCCCCCCTTCGGCACCATCTTTTGCTATCACATTTTCCATAATTTGCTAAAGCCGCTTTTTGTTTTAAATAATTATAGGTTTATTTGCTGATATAAACGTGTATTCGCTTCTCTATAGCAAAACTGAGATTTATTCATTGCTTCCTGTGTTAAGTCATATTGCAAAATATCCGTATAATATTAATAATATGTTTGCGGGACAGTAATGGTGAATTAATTCAATATTATGGAAATGAGTCAGGATAATATGTTAAGTGATAAACAGGGCGACCTTGTTAGAGAAATATGGCAAACGGGTATTCTGAATGCTATTAATGATGGTGTCAGTATTGTCGACAGGGACTTCAGGATTATATACCAGAGTCAGGCACATCAGATTATTACCGGTGATTCCCTGGGGAAAAACTGCTATGAAGTGATAGGGGGCGAGGGGCATATTTGTGAAGGGTGTCCTGTATTGGCCTCTTTTCAAGAGGGCGCTGTTCATGCTTTGGAAAGGCAGGCCAATATTAATGGAAATGTGTTGTCCTTTGAAATATCGGCTTCAGCTATAAAAGATTCCAGCGGTAATATTATTGCAGGGATTGAGATTTTAAGAGATGTCACTGATAAACGCAAGACTGAACAAACACTTATGGATGCGGAAAGGAAATATAGGAGCTTATTTAAAACTTCCCCTGACATGATATTTATAACGGAGCGGAACACGGGGATAATAGTTGATGTTAATGAGTCAGCCTGCAGGCTGCTTGGATATTCAAGGGACGAAATAATTGGTACTGTTTCAGGTGATCGTGTAGTATCAACTCAAAAGCCCTCCTATGAGTTTGAGTTTGAAAAATTGAAAACCGGGGGTATATATTCAGGAGAATATGATGTTGTATGTAAAGACGGATCTATTATCAAAGTTGAAGTAAGGGGTGTGGCATTTGATGACTACCTCTTCGCAATAGGACGTGATATAACGGAGCGTGATAAGTTCGAAGAAGAAATAAAGAACAAAGTTGAAGAGCTTGAAAGCTTCTATGAAATGGCCGTTGGCAGAGAAACCAAGATGATGGAGTTAAAAAGCAAGATTGTAGCATTAAAAGCAGAGCTTACAGAATATGAGAGGCACTGCAGATGTGATCATATAGCAGATAAAAGAGAATCTGACGTCTAATACATTATTATTCAACTCAAGTATTAATGACATATTTCAACTGCTCTCCGTGTGTGCCTAGTGGTGCTTAAAATGTTTTTTATGATCAATGTATAATAATAGTTTAATAAACGTTTCAGTGAAGACTAATTGAGAAAGTTACAATGAATTCATCATTTATACCTATAGAGCAATGGGGCTTCCCCGTACGGAGTGTTTTTATCGCAGCGGGACCGTGCAGTGCAGAATCCAGGGATCAGGTTATGGCTACTGCACGCGGGCTGGCTGAATCCGGAATAAGTTTTTTGCGGGCGGGTATATGGAAGCCCCGGACCTATCCTGGGACATTTGAAGGGGCGGGGGAAGAAGGGTTAAAGTGGCTGACTGAAGCGCGTGATGAATTTAATATGGCCATTGGTGTTGAGGTGGCTAATCCTGAACATGTAGAGATATGCCTGAAGCATAAAGTTGATGTCTTGTGGATAGGCGCCCGTACAACGCCTAATCCCTTTGCTATTCAGGCAATTGCCGATGCTTTAAAAGGTACTGATATGCCAGTGCTCATTAAAAATCCTATTAGCCCTGATATTGATCTATGGCTCGGGGCTATTGAGAGGATGCAGAATGTCGGGTTAACAAAAATTGGGGCCATACACAGGGGGTTCAGTTCATCAAAGAAGGTGCTTTACAGGTATGCCCCGAACTGGAAGATACCTATTGAGCTTAAAAGACGTGTTCCTGATGTCCCTTTACTATGCGACCCAAGTCATATCTGTGGTAAAAGAGAGCTGATTTATTCAGTTGCACAGGAAGCTCTTGATCTGTTGTTTGACGGGTTGATGATCGAGGTCCATAATAATCCCCCTGTTGCGTTAAGCGATTCCAAACAGCAATTTACTCCTGATGAGTTTCTTATGCTTTTGAAGCGCCTTACCATGAGAGACGAGATAAGTGACAGCGATGAGTATCAGACCAGGATAAAAGAACTCCGCCTTGAAGTCGATCATGTGGACGATCACATTATTAAACTCCTTGCTAAACGAATGGATATAGCACGGCAAATGGGCGTTTTAAAACGCAGGCACAATATCTCTACGCTGCAGCCAAAACGCTGGGAAGAGATACTTGAAAGCAGGGTTAATGCCGGGAAAGAGGACAACCTGTCAGAGGACTGTGTTTTTCAAATCTTCCAGTCTATTCATGAGGAAGCCATCCGCCAGCAGGAAGAAGAATCTTAGTATCTTCATTCACAGTTTGAATCGTTGCTTAGAGTAACCTTGTGACAAATGGTCATGATAGATTGAAGAATAGTCTGTCAATATTAATTATCAGCATTATTACAAAAACGTATATATTCATTACGTGAAATGCAGTTATATATGAGTTGTTAATCCTCTTGTTGTTGAGCAGTTTTGTTCCATTCCACACAAGCCATGCCGCTGCGCATATAAGGCAGATGTAAACGCTCATATTAGGCGAAGGAACACAGTGGGGAAGGAATAGGGCTGACACTGCAGTTGCTGCAATCCAGGTAAATGTAATTCGCTCTATTTGTTTCGATGAAAGCAGTTTTTTGAGGGAAGGGAATCCGGCTTTACTGTAATCACCGTCATAGGACATAAGCAGCAGCCAGAAGTGAGGTATTTGCCATATGAAAAAGAAGAAACAGATTATTGCTAAATTAAAAGAGTAAATGTCTCCGCCTCCTGCGGTCCATCCGATAGCAGGCGGTACAGTCCCTGTTATTGCCCCTGGTATTGCTGCAAAAACGGTCACCTTTTTTAAGTATGTATAGACACCGTTATACCATATAACAGCAAAAACCCCGAGACACAGAATTAGGAAGCCTCCCTTGGCAAGAAGCAGTACAAAGCCTGCTGTTAAAATTAACATTGAGAGTAGTAAGGCATCATCAGGGCATATTCTTCCTGTGGGGATAGGCCTTGTTTTTGTTCTGTACATGAGGGCATCAGTGGCCCTTTCCTGGTACTGGTTTAGTGAGCAGGCACCGCAGGCAAGCAGGAGGACCCCGGAAAATGGAATCAGAATTTCTGTGCTGAAATTAGGATTTGCAAGTACATAGCCTGTCACGGCAGACAGAGATGAAAACAGGGCTATTTTAAATTTGCACAACTCCAGATATGCTTTGAGCCGTGATAATAATCCATGCGCTGTTCCGCAGTTGAGTAATATAATGTCGTTCATAACTTATCCCGGTTGTTAATACTCATTGTAAATTCTTTAGATATTGAATAATTGACTTAATATTATCATCACTGAATTCCCCTTCGAAAGAGGGCATAAGATCATCATATCCCTTGACCAGGTCGGATTGAGGATGTTCAATAGATTCTTTCAAATATGTCTCATCAATGATGATTACTCGTTCTTTCCCCTGAGTAATTACTACTGACTCACGCCCATAAATACCTTTGAAAGTCGGACCTACCAGAACCTCACCGTCAGTACTGTGGCAGTCAAAGCATCCTGAGTCATCGAGCAGATCAACTACGGGAAGGAGAGAAGTTTCTTCCTTGTTTTCGGATAAGCTCTTATACCAGTCGTTGAATGCCGCTTCCGGCATTACCTTGACAAGTGTATTCATGGATGAATGTCCCTGTCCGCAGTATTCAGCACAGAAAATGGTGAATTCACCGGTAGTGTTAGGGATAAACCAGAGCATTGTCTCCATCCCGGGCACTGCATCCTCTTTGACTTTAAATGATGGAATATAAAGACTGTGTATCACATCTTCTGATGTAAGAATAAGTTTAACAGGTTTGCCCAACGGTACATATAGAGTCCCGGACTTGTGTCCGTTATCATATACAAACTGCCATGACCACATGCGAGCGCTCACATTGACTTCCATGGAATTATCAGGCGACTTTCTCATAGGTTCATAGTTTATCCATCCGAAGTAAAACATTATAAAGACGAGAATGGTGGGGATTACCGTCCATGTTATTTCAAGAAGGAGAGACTCCTTTACGTCTGTTGCTGCCGGGCTTTTGGACCTGCGGTACCTGAATGCAAAATAGACCATGAACAACGTTACCAGTCCCAGGAGTATTAGTGATATTACGAGTATCAGAATGAAAGAGCTATTTACTTCGCCGGACATATTTGATATGTTTGTGAACATGGTCTTTCTACCTGTACAGGATATCTAAAAAAGTGAGCAGCAGTATTGAAGTCATGGTTAAAAGAACAACTAAGAGCATAAGTTTTATGATGACCGCTTCATACTTCATATGCATAAAAATATACAGGACCAGGCCGGCCTTCAGGGTCGCTATGAGAAAATTTAAAATGATACTATATTCTCCAAGGTCAAGACCTGCTGCATATATTGTTGCCCCTGTAAGCAGTACAAGAGCGGCCCATACGAGGATGTTAATGCCATAACCTGTAATGTCAGTTTCTTTATTGCTCATCGTTATTCACTGTCAAGTTATCAGGTATAGAAGCGGAAATAGATATATCCAGACTATGTCCACGAAGTGCCAGTACAACCCGGAGTTTTCCAGGTGAATATAATTGATTTCATTTATGCTTCCTTTTATGCTCATGTGCAACAACACGGAAAGCACAATAATGCCGATCAGGACGTGTATACCATGAAGACCTGTCATTACAAAATATAGACTGAAGAAAATAATGAATCCCTGATCCTGAGTCAGTAAATCCGGTGATCCGGGGAATATACCGCTGCTGATTTTTGATTTCCATTCAATATATTTCAAGGCGATAAATAACAGTCCCAGCAATATAGTGGCTGTCTGAAATAGTAATGATAGTTTAGTATCGGCTTTCTTGATTGCAGTTATTGACAGGGCCATTGTAAGGCTGCTGGTAATCAGCAATATTGTATTTGTGCCGCCGATAGTTATACTGAGACCTGATGCAGCGTTATGAAATTCAGC
>PIVU01000232.1 GCA_003354025.1 Nitrospirota bacterium | reverse complement strand
CCGACTATATGGTGACTGGCAGGCCACCAGAAATCGCCTTCTTTGGCATCGCCTGCATTGGGAGCAAGATAGCGCGTAGCGGAAAAGTAATTTAATAATGCGTCAAACCAGACATAGGTCACAAAATTATCATCAAATGGAATAGGTACTCCCCAGGAAAGTCTGGAAGTGGGCCTTGTAATACACAGGTCGCCCAGGTCATTGTTATTAAGAAATCCCAGGACTTCGTTTTTTCGTGTTTCAGGAAGTATATAGTCAGGGTTGTCTTCGATATGCTTAATAAGCCTGTCCTGGTATTTTGACATCAGGAAAAAGTAATTCTCTTCCTGAATTTCTTCAACAGGTCTGCCGCAGTCAGGGCAGTTGCCCTCAACTATTTCCTTTTCAGTCCAGAACCGTTCATCAGGTGTGCAGTACCATCCGGAATATTGTCTCTTTTCAATTTCGCCTGCATCAAATAGAATTTGTATTATGCCCTGAACAGTTTTCATGTGTTCAGGATCTGTTGTCCGGATGAAAGCGTCATGGGAGATATTCAGATGCTCCCAGAGTGCCTTAAAGTTTTCGACCATCAGGTCGGCATGTTCTTTAGGAGATTTGCCTCTTTCTTTAGCAGCTTTCTCAACCTTCTGGCCGTGTTCATCAGTTCCTGTAAGGAAGAAGGTTTTTTTGCCTTGCAGCCTGTAATAACGTGTCAGTATATCGGCGGCGATAGTTGTGTATGCATGCCCTATGTGGGGGACATCATTTACATAATAGATGGGTGTTGTAACATAAAATTTATTTAAATCTCTAACTTCGCTCATTCTTCCTTCTTTTTCTTTTTCTTCCAGAATCGTTTACGTTTGTTGCCGGGTCTTCCCGTCGGCTTTTTATCGCCTGGTTCGGTCGGTTTACTCTCTCCCGCTCCAGCAGGCTTTTGTGTGTCCGGCTGTTTGGTTTCCTGCTTGACCTGTTGTCCTTTATTATCCTGGGGAGCTTTCCCGCCTCTCCGTCTTCTGCGTCTTTTCCTGTCTCCTCTTGCGGGTGCTGTCTTTTCAGGCTGTTTCTCTTCGCCAGCGTCTTTTTGTTCTTTCTGCTCCGGACGAGGCGGCCTTGGCCTTCTTGACTCCATAGGCCTTCTTTGTCTCTGAGGCCTTTCAGGATGTTTGGACGTTGAATCTCCATCCTGTACAGCTTCTTTCTGCTTCTCCGGTGTATCTGTTTTTACGGTTTTAGCTCTGGCTGCGACCTTTTCAGGCGGTCCGTCATGATATTCATAACCAAGGCAGCACATAAGTCTTCCGCAAATCCCGGAAAGTTTGCTCTGGTTAATAGAGAGCGACTGCTGTTTGGCCATTCTAATAGTAACTGGAGCAAAAGAGGTGAGGAACTGGTTGCAGCATGTCTGTCTTCCGCAGGCGCCGATTCCTCCCAGCATTTTTACTTCATCGCGCACACCTATCTGACGCATCTCTATGCGTGTTTTAAATTTTGCTGCAAGGTCACGTACGAGTTCTCTGAAATCTATTCTGCCGTCGGCGGTAAAATAAAAGATGAGCCTTTTCTTGTCAAGGGTGATTTCCGTTGTCACTACTTTCATCTGAAGATTAAGCTCTTTTGATTTCTCAACACAGAAAGCCTTTGCCTCATCCTGAAGGGTCCGGTTGCTATCAACTGTTTCCATGTCTTTTTCGGAAGCAATGCGAAGGACTTTTTTGAATGCCTCTCTTGGGTTTTTTCGTAAATGCTTTGGTGTTACAACATTTCCCATACTGAGTCCCATTTCGGAATCTACTACTACTTTGGCACCGGGCGCAAGTTCAACATTGTTTGAGTCAAATGTATACACTTTACCGCAGGACCTGAACCTGACTCCAACAACTTCTGTGCTTTTAACTTCCTGCTTTTCATTGCGTTCCTTCTGAGAAGCACCGGAGGGAGCTGTTTCTTCATGGACTTGCTCTTCCTCTGCTTTTTGCTGAACTACTGTGTCAGGCGTTTCTGATGGGACATGCCCCTGAAGAGGTTCCTGTGAAGCATCACCGGACTCGGCTGTTTCCCGGTCGGTTTGTTCTCCTTCTGCTTCTTTCTGAACTTCTGTTTCAGGTGTTTCTGATGGGACCTGCTCCTGATGAGGTTCCTGTGAAGTATCACTGGGCTCAACCGGTTCCTGGTCGGTGTGCTCTCCTTCTGGTTCTACCTGAACTTCGGTGTCAGGTGTAGCTGGTGGAACCGGTTCCTGATGAGGTTCCTGTGAAGCATCACCGGACTCAGCCTGCACCGGCTGTTGTGCCTCCTCAGCGGGGGCGTCGGGGCTTATTGCGTCCTGCTGTACCTCTTCTATTTTATTATTGTCTTGATTATTATCAGTCATTTGTTTTTCCAAGCATTTTCTTCATCAGCAGACTAGTATAGTTCAGCGTAAGCTGCTTATTTAGATTAAAGGATAATCGTCTTTTTATATTATAAAGTTCTCTTGCCAGTTTGAGAATTTCTTTAAGATTTGTGTTATCTGCAATAGCTGCAATTTCATGGATTTTGTCCTGATTTATCATGATGTCGGACCTGCCCGTTGCTTTATAGACCGAAATGTCCCTCAACCACAGCTGGGCCCAGTCGAACCACTCATCCATTGCATCCCGGTTTTCCCAGACATCTTCCTCAAGAGTGCCGATCATGTTGCGGAATATTTCAAAGGACCACTCTCTTTGTTCAATCAGGTTTTCATTTAGTGCATAGCCGAGTTTACCGCCTGAAAGAGTGCTCAATAAGCGGGCTTGCTCATGTCCGGCTACGTCAAATTCTTCTACCAGCATCCGGCTCATGGTATCAACAGGCAGAGGCGAGAAATTTAACCTCTGGCACCGTGAACGTATGGTCGGCAGGAGCATGTCCGGCCTGGATGAGACAAGAATAAACAGGCTTTGCGGAGGTGGTTCTTCAAGGGTCTGCAGAAATGCGTTTGCCGCTGAAGGATTGAGTCGTTCCGCATTGTCTATAATAGCTATTTTCCAGTTTCCTTCAAAAGGTTTGTATGAGAGTGATTCCTGCAGTTGTCTTATGACTGAAACTGTTATTTGTCCTCCGTCGCCTTCGGGACTTATAAAAAACACATCGGGGTGGATCCCCTTGTCGATCTTGTTACAGGATGGACAGGTTTCACATGCGTCAGTATTAACAGACAGGGTATCTCCTGCCGTAACTTCTTCAGCAACAGCAAATAAATCATCTTCAACAGTGGGGCTGCAGTTTAGTGTCTTTGCAAAGTTAATTGCTGTCAGTTTTTTACCAATGCCTTCATCGCCTGCAAAGAAAAGAGCATGAGGAATGCGGCCTTTTACAATGAAGCCTTTAAGTATTGATAACGCCCGTTTCTGTCCGATTATATTTTTAAAAGCCATACATTAATTAAAGATATTATATATCTTTTCCTCTGCAATCTTCTGTATTTCACTACTGACATCTTCTTCACTCTGTGATGCGTCAATAATTATTACCCTGTCCGGCTCTTCATTGGCGATCTTATGAAATCCTTTTCGTACACGGTTGTGAAATTCTACGGCTTCCAGTTCAAACCTGTCCTCTTTCAGTGCCTTTTTATTGCGTTTCAGCCCTTCCTCTACATCCATATCAAGCAGAAAGGTGAGACAGGGCTGTACATCAGGAGCAACTATGTTGTTCAGGTTATTAATAAGGTTTAAATCAATTCCTCTCGCATGGCCCTGGTAAGCCACTGTTGAGTCGGTATACCTGTCGGTTATGACAATACTGTTTTGCTTTAATGCCGGGGCGATAACTTCCTGCACATGCTGCGCCCGTGACGCGTAGTAGAGCAGCAGCTCTGTAAGAGGCTCCATGTGGTTTTGAGGTTCAAGCAGCAGTTTCCTGATTTCCCCTCCTATCCTTGTTCCGCCCGGTTCAGCGGTCTGAATCACGTTGTGTCCTTTGGATTGGAGAAGGCCGGCGAGGAATTTTGTCTGTGTGCTTTTGCCTGAGCCCTCTATGCCTTCAAAGGATATAAATCCCTTAGCCCTCGACATAGCTGTTTCTCAATTCTTTGACCAGCGAGAAAGCTTTCAGGGCATTTTCAGTATTGAGCGAGCCAGTGCCGCAGGAGGGTGTTATCAATATCTGATTTCTGAGTTTATCTTTTGGAATGCCTATATTTTCAAGGGCGATTAGTCCCTGTTCGAGCTTTTCTCTTAAGCCTTTAAAATTAACTTCAACAATTTCATCCGTAGTCGGCACAATGCCGCAGGCAATAAAACCGTTTCTATTTATAAAATTCTTCATGTCTTCGGGATAGATGCTTAATGTGTCCCAGAAAAAGTAAGCGTCATAGTTAAATACATCAACGCCCGAGGACAGGACAAGCGGCCAGTCAGCCTTGCCGCAGCAATGAATGCCTGCAATGCCTCCGGACTTTTGGATATGTTTTACAATTTCCTGCAGCATCCTCGATGCTTCTTCATTGCTGACTCCTAAATAGGA
>PIVU01000514.1 GCA_003354025.1 Nitrospirota bacterium | reverse complement strand
CAGGGGGAGGGCAGGATCCTGCCCTCCCCCTGGGGCTTGGTCGATTTTATATGTGGGATTCTTTCAGCTTCAAAGCCTTGTGAATATTGCAGTCAATATCCTTTCTGGTAACGTTGTAAATTAAAACAGGAGAATTATAATTATGCTCGCTGATCAACAATCCGCCCTCAATATCTGTCAGCATTCGGATACCCTTGTTTTCTACGATATCTTCAAACCAGGTTGTATTCTCCTTGGTAATATTTATATCAATGGTTTCAAGCCTACCTTTGGCAACGTTACAAACGGTTATTTCCATGATGTATTCCCCCGATTTTTCAATGTTTCAGATAACCTGTAACTCTGCCAGGAACAAGTTATTACATGGGCTCTATGTGTCACCCGGTCTAACAAGGCAGCAGTAAGAGAAGGATCCCCAAATATTTGGGTCCAATCTCCAAATCCCTTGTTGGTTGTTATAATTACCGGTTTGCGTTCATGCCGTTCGGCTAAAACCTGGAAAAGCAGCTCAGCTCCTTGTTTAGAAAAGGGGACGTACCCAAGTTCGTCGACGATCAAAAGCCCATAATTAAAATATCGTTTTATTATTGCCCTTAACCTTTTCTCATCCCTGGCCTCAGTCAGCTCGTTCACAAGGCCACATCCTGTAATAAATTTTGTCCGGATGCCCTGGTCACAGGCTTCAATACCCAGGGCTGTCGCAAGGTGCGTTTTGCCCGTACCGCTTTTACCAAGGAGTATTATATTTTTATTCTGTTTAATGTAGCTGCCGCCTGCAAGGTCATTTATAAAACGGACGTCCAAATCCGGCGCTGCATCAAATTCATATGTATCAAGCGGTTTATGCAAGGGGAACGATGCTTCCCGGATTCTTCTTTTTCTGCCGTTCTCTTTCCGAACCTGGACTTCTGTCTGTGTTAAATTTAATAAAAATTCATCATAGCCCAATTTGTTTTCCAGTGCCTGACGATGAACATGTTCAAGGTTCTTTGTCATTGTGGACAACTTTAAAAAACGAAGATTCTCCTGGAGCATTGCCGTCATGGCTGCATTCATACGGTACCTCCAATCTGGCTGTAAACAGAGACATCAGGGGTTGGAAGAATC
>PIVU01000231.1 GCA_003354025.1 Nitrospirota bacterium | reverse complement strand
CATGGAATTCATTTAATGATTAATCCGGCATAGCCTACGACGTAGTCATAGTCACCGCTGGTTTCTGCAGATGTCATATACTTAGTAAGACTGGCCTTTTTTGCTCCGATCTTTCTGGCAGCGAATAACATTGTAGTAACCGGTATAACTCCGCACATACTGATCGATTCATCACTAACAATATGATAGAGGCCCTCGGGATCTAAATCTGTTATTTTGTCTATTGCATGTTTATCCTTTGTACGTGCAGTTTCATCACTAACGTAATGACTCATGTCCGAGCTGGCAACGATTGTAACGGGATATTCAGCCGCCAACACAGCATCTGCAACAGCATCTCCGACTAGTCTGCACACTTCCAGGGAATCCGTCATCATCAGAATCGGAACAATATTTACTGAAGTGGAATATTGCAGAATAAATGGCAGCTGGACCTCCAGAGAGTGCTCCATTTGATGGGCCGTGCTGTCTTCTTCAATTATATCGCACTGCTTTAGCAGGACACCGGCAAGGTCTTCGTCAATGCTCAAGTCACCGGTAGGCAGCTCCCAATTCCCAGAAGCCATTAGCGATACAGGTGGTCCAATACCTGTGTGATTCGGCCCTATAAGAATAAACGTCCGGGGAATCTCAATTCTTGAATATACAGCGCCCGCCACTTTCCCGGAATACATGATCCCCGCATGGGGAGAAACTACTCCTATTGCCTTTCCCCGTTCAGCGCCAGGCTCCAGGTAGCCGTCAATTTGTTTAGATAAATCCGTTGAAGATGCTGGGTAGAACTGTCCGGATACAGCGGGTTTTCTATTCATTCTATTACCCTGCCGATTAATATTCGCTATAAGATTGGTCAGTCAGGTCCCTGAACTTGGTATACTTGTCGATAAATGCCAGTTTGATCATTTTTGTAGGACCGCTCCTCTGTTTGGCAATATTCAGCTCAGCAACACCGGGCTCTGCGTCCTTTGCATTGTAGTATTCAGCCCTGTAAATAAACATGATTGTGTCAGCATCCTGCTCAATTGCACCGGATTCTCTCAGGTCTGCAATTAACGGTCTCTTATCTTCTCCTCGCTGTTCACAGCTTCTGTTGAGCTGACTGATGACGATTACAGGAACTCCAAGATCTTTAGCAAGAGCCTTCAATGAACGCGAAATATCTGAAATGACCTGTTCCCTTGACATAAAAGAGTTAGTGCCGCTCATTAGCTGAAGATAGTCAATAACAACAAGCCCTAGACCATGTTCCGCTTTCAAACGTCTTGATTTTGCCCTGATATCAAGAATTGAGTTAAAGGAATCATCAATGTAGATTGGAGCCTCAGACAGCCTGCCCGCTGCGTTAACGAGTTTTCTGTAATCATCTTTGCTATGAAAACCGGACCTTACGGCCTTGGAGTCCACTTCCGCCTCAGCACATAGCATTCTCAGAACAATCTGCTCCTTTGTCATTTCAAGGCTAAAAAAAGCGATGGGCACGTTTTCCGAGACAGCGGCATTGGTAACCAGGTTCAGACAGAACGCTGTTTTTCCCATACCGGGTCTGGCGCCGATGACTACAAGATCCCCAGGATGAAAACCGGTAGTTGCCTCATCCAAATCCATAAAGCCCGTGGGCAAACCGGTAATATGCTGCTTTTTATCGAACAGCTTATCAACAAGTTCTATAGTGTCTTTTACAATATTCTTAATATGTACATAGGTCTGTCCAACAGCCTTTTCTGAAATACTGAATATTTTTGTTTCAGCCTGGTCAAGCAGTTCATTAACATTTTGCTCAGATTCGTAACTCATCGTAACGATTTCAGTTGCAGTATTAATCAGACTTCGGAGGGTTGATTTTTCTTTAACAATTTTGGAGTGATATTTGACATTAGCCGATGTCGGCACTATTCCTACTATCATGCTTAAATAGGATGCACCTCCAATAGACTCAAGCTGTTCTTTTCTGGTGAGTTGCTCAGTGAGGGTTATCAGGTCAATGGGTTCGTTCCTTTCATAAAGGCCGATCATTGACGTGAATATTTTTTTGTGGGCTTCTCTGTAAAAGTCCCTTGGCTCGAGGAGTTCGATAACTGACGCAATTGCATCATTTTCAAGAAGAACTGCACCCAGTACAGACTGCTCCGCTTCAATATTCTGGGGCGGTAATCGATCCAGTCCTGAAGGGGAACGGTTTGTCCCCTTTTGACTTTGAATGTTTTCAAGCATATGAAATGCTCCTAGGCTTCTGCTGTGTCTGCATCCGCGGCTGTGTCTGCTGCATCTGCTTTGTCTGCAGCGGCGGCTGTGTCAGCTGCATCTGCGGCGGCCTTCTTTACCTCTACCTTGACAGTAGCAGTCACGTCCTGCTGCACCTTAACAGTTACTTCGTATTCTCCGAGTCTTTTTATAGGCTCATTAAGGACAACTTTCTTCTTGTCCACTTCCACACCTTTCTGTGAAATGGCTTCAGCAATATCTTTAGAAGTAACAGAACCAAATAATTTATCCCCTTCTCCAGCCTTGGCCTCAAAGCTTATGCTGATTGCTGAGATTTTTGCTGCAATGTCCTCTGCTGTCGACCTGAGTTCTTTAGCTTTTGCAAGAATTATCTTTTTCTGGTGCTCGAATTCCTTTATATTTTTAGTGCTGGCTTCTACAGCAAGATTCCTTGGAATAAGGAAGTTTCTGCCATATCCATTAGCAACATCAACTAAAGCCCCGATTGGGCCAAGATTTTCAACATCTTCTTTTAAAAGTAATTTCATAATCGTTTTCTCTCCCGTTTATTATTAAAATGTATTTTTCCTATTGACTGGATAGTTGAATATTTTAGCCTAAGAGCTATGGAAAATTAAAGAGATAATGCTATTTTTTATAAAAACCCTGTAAATAAACGGTTTTTCAATGAAAAATAGCCCGGTAGTATTAGGGAAATATCTTCCCCGGATTTAATATACCTTTGGGGTCAAATACTCTTTTTATTGCTTTCATCAGTTCTATATTAGTATCAGACAGTTCCATATCAATATACTGCTTTTTGGTAATGCCCACTCCATGTTCACCAGATATTGTGCCTCCAAGCTTCAACGTAGCCTCGAAGATTTCTTTAATAGCCGATACCGCCTTTTTATGTTTTTCAGGATTGTTTTTATCAGTCATAACATTTACATGAATATTACCGTCACCGGCATGTCCGAAATTCGCAATCGTAAGATTACTCCTCTCAGCTATATCTCTCAGAGTTTTCAGTATATCAGCGACTCTGCTCCTGGGCACAACTATGTCCTCATTAATTTTAGTGGGACTTATTTTATACAGGGCAGGAGATATGGCCCTTCTTGCATCCCAAAGGCGTTGTTTTGCATAGGTATCATCGGCAATGCTGACATTACCTTTATTGGACGTACATATGGAAGCGATCTTTTCTGCATCAATTGAAACTGACGCATGCGATCCGTCAACTTCAATAAGCAGCAGTGCTTCCGCATCCTGAGGCAGTCCAAAGTTTTTATACTTTTCAACGGCAATAATGGACTCTCTGTCCATAATTTCCAGCGTCCTTGGAATTATTGGCGAAGTAGTTATGGCGCTTACGGTCCTGGCAGCAGCATCAAGGCTATCATATGTGCACAGAAGTGTAACTACTTCTTCAGGCATTGGCAGGATTTTTAAAAACATCTTTGTAATTATTCCAAGAGTCCCTTCGGAACCGACAAGCAGTCTCGTAAGGTCATACCCGACAACACCCTTATATGTTTTGCCGCCGGTCATAATTACCCTGCCGTCAGGAAGAACTGTCTCAAGGCCGAGAACATAGTCCTTTGTTACACCGTATTTGATCGCCCTCGGACCTCCTGCATTTTCAGCTACATTGCCTCCCAGTGTACAAAACTTCAGACTCGCTGGATCAGGCGGGTAAAAAAGACCTTTCTCCTCCAGTTTCTCCTGAAGGTGCCCATTAATCACCCCCGGTTCTACCACTGCGACCATATTTTGTGTATCAATTTCAAGGATCCTGTTCATTCCCTCAAGAGAGAGCACAATAACATCCTCCATTGGTACTGCCCCGCCTGTCATGCCCGTTCCAGCTCCCCTTGGTACAATCGGAGTCTCATACTCATTGGCAAAAGCCGCCACTTCGGCGACCTCCTGAGTATTTATGGGCTTCACGACAGCTGACGGAATTCCCTCTGTTGAGGATGCATCAAAGCCATAGCAGAAAAGGTCCTCTTTATCAGTTAATACCCGGTGAGGAAGGATGTCTTCAATTTTTTTCTTTGCCATTGTGATCTAATTATACCAGTCTATTGCAATTATCATAAAGTCTATTTATTATATTACGTTTTGTGAGACAGATCACTTACACCTGGGCACAATTTTTACTATATTATATTTGCGAACAAAAGATAGGAACTATTGTTTTTGTTTCCGAAAAGGTAAACTCCGGGTAACCGGGGGGCACAAAGCTGCGGGTCCTCAATGGAGGATGGCCGGGCCGCCGAAGAAGCAGTGCTGAGGT
>PIVU01000513.1 GCA_003354025.1 Nitrospirota bacterium | reverse complement strand
GTGTAATCTTCATATAAGCTTCTCCTTTCGATTTATATGGTTTTTAGCGGAACCATTTATTATAATTCATTGATCTGAAGGAGAAGCTTACGTCTAATAGTATGTGCTAGGGAACCGAAACGCGGCCTTGATTTTGCCTTTTTTAGGTTTGTGCTTTTCAGATCGTTTTTCAGCTTGTAGACACTCTCAAGTTTCGGTCCCCAGACTTAAGCGTTATGCATCAAAATAATTACTTCATAGCTGGAGAAAGCTGTGTTATTGTAAATATAAGCTCTTCGAAATCAATTACTTTACATGAATTCGTTTCATTCGTACATAAAAAGGGGGATAAAATGAAAACATCAAGATGTATAGTGTCAATCTTTATTTTAGTACTGTTTGCGCTTTGTTTCGCAACTATTTCATCTGCGGTACTTGTTGATAATGGTGATGGAACAATAACGGACACAGATACAAATCTTATGTGGATTCAGGATGCTAATTATACTATGACATCGGGTTATGATGCAGATGGTGTTATGAATTGGTTTGACGCATTGGCATGGGCTGAAAACCTTGACTATGCAGGATTTGTCGACTGGAGACTTCCCACTACCCCCGGTGTGGGTGAGCCAGGCTATTGTACTGAATTTAACTGCACCGAAAGTGAGATGGGACATCTTTATTATACAGTGCTAGGAAATTCGGCTGGTAGTCCAATGGTAAATTTCGGGTCATTTACTAACATCCAATCTACAGGAGGAGATTCTTACTGGTTCAATAAAGAATTCCGTACCCCTTCTAACGTAATGACTTTCTTCTTCAACGGCGGTTGGGTCGGAATTGAAGATTGCTGTGATCAAGAAAACTATGCCTGGGCAGTTCGTGATATGAGCGTGGTTCCAGAGCCAATAAGCTCTATCCTTTTTATTACTGGTGGAACACTATTAGCCTGTAGAAGTTACATAAAAAGAAAAAAGACGGCATAATCGGATAAGCGGAGGGTTTTCCTCTCCGCTCTCCACACCACCTTACTATTACCCACAAGTACAGTCTAATTCCAGACATTTTCAGCTCTGATCCTGCTTGAATTCTACAATGTTCAATTCGACGAGTTGCTCAAGAATCTTTCT
>PIVU01000230.1 GCA_003354025.1 Nitrospirota bacterium | reverse complement strand
TTTTTATTCTGTTTTCTCATGAGTTTCAGAAAATCTATGACATGTGGATGGATCTCGATGAGATGACGTATCTGTTCTTTTAACGCGGGAATGTCAAGCTTTAACTCCCGTGACCAGAAATCAATGTCGCACCAATTCAGCGTTTTCTCATGGGACTTGTAAGTCTTATACAGATACTCCTTCGCAGCTCCGAATGACATATCATGCTTTTCCGCGTATTTTTCCGGTACAAGGTGTCCCCAGAAAAAATCATCAAAATACAGGTCCAGCAGAGTGCCGTCCATATCCAGAAGGATGTACTTTATTTCATTTAATGGTATCTTATTCTGCATAATGCCCCTTTACAATAAATAATGAATCCGATGAATATTGTAACATTATTTCCTGTTATGAATATCAGCTACTGTGCATATGCAACTACCGAATACATTCAGTGAACTTAAAGAAATCTTTATTAATGCAGACCCTCCCGTCCTGTCCGGGCTTGAGGGTGAATACCTTGTTGATATGCTCACAATATTCCCCAGTTTCAAACGGTTTTCACACCGCAAAGTTATTTATAAGGAAAAAGGCCTTATGCAGGGGCATAACTTATTATTGGGAAAGAAATGGGGGTATTTTATGTTAGAAGAAGACGTGTGCTCTGTCCCGGATCAGAAAGATGTTGCAGTAATTAATTATAATATCAAAGTAAATTCAGTAATTATTCGAGGTATAAGAGACCAGATACGATGTGTTAACAGGGACAAGTTATATATCGGAAGATTTAACTATATGCTTTCGGGCAGGTTGATTTTCCTCGGATATTTTTCTCTGGAAAAAGTAGGGGCAGGTTGATAGCATGAAAAAATTACTAATAACAGGCGCCAGCGGATTTTTAGGCTGGAACCTTTGCCATGAAGCAAAGAAAGACTGGGATATAACCGGGATATTTCACACCCATCCTGTTCAGCTGGAGGGAGTAAAGACTGTCCAACTTGATCTTACTGACTATAAAGCACTAAAGAAGCTCTTCAGCAGTCTATGTCCCGATGCTGTAATTCATACGGCTGCAGCGGCAAGCCCCAATTATTGTCAGGAACATCCTGTTCAATCTGAAAAGATTAATATTGGTTCTGCTGTTAATCTTGCAGGTCTATGTTCGGAGAGCGGAATCCCTTACGTCTTCACCTCAACGGATCTAGTATTTAACGGCCTGGAAGCCCCTTACAGCGAAAATGACACTCCCTGTCCACTGAATGTATATGGTGAACAAAAAGTCCTCGCTGAAGAAAAGGTACTGTGTGAATATCCGGATGCCGCTGTTTGCAGAATGCCACTTATGTTCGGGCCATCAAGTCCGGCACATCAGACGTTTTTTCAACAAATGCTGGATGCTCTGAACAATGGCAAAGAGCTGAGGCTGTTCACAGATGAATACAGGACGCCAGCAAGCGCCTGTACCGCGGCAAAGGGATTGCTGCTCGCAATCGAAAAGTTTAAAGGTATAGTCAATCTTGGAGGTGTTGAACGAATATCCCGTTATCATTTCGGTCTGCTTATGATGGCAGTAATGGGCATCAGCGAGGCAATGCTGGTCCAGTGTGAGCAGAAGGATGTTGTGATGTCTGCGCCCAGGGCACCGGACCTTTCTCTTGACAGCTCAAAGGCGTTTGTGTCGGGATATCAACCTCTTACATTAAAGGAAGAGTTGCGAAGGCTTTTGGGGAAATGAGTTATTATAATTGTCGAGAGTTTATGTCTAATAGTTAAACTGTCCTCACGACTTAAATTTATCAACATCAATGCTGAAGGTCATGGCCCCGATTGCTTTTCTCCCGTCTATAATAGGAACTGATACCTGAATAACATATGCGTCGGTATTTTTATCAAATATTACATCACTTATATAAACATCGCCCTTGCCTTTCTGGTAAGCTTTGATAAACTTTGCTTCGTCTCCCTGCCAGTAGTCGGATGTCTTGCCGGTCATGCACACATTTCCCCCATTTTTATCCATCACAAATATCTCCGTATAGAATGGCTCCGATTTCTGAATGTGTTTCAGATATCTGCCGCACTCGGAATCGGTGAATGCCCGCATGCTGACTGTATTAGCTGGAATTATTTCCCACCTGTCATCGAGACTCTTAACTTCCGAAAGCGGTCTTCTTTTTTTGTTCTCATTTTTTACTGAATCTACTATGAGAGGATCGATGCCATAGTTGAGCAGTTTAGTGAATGAGATAGTCCTTAATTTCAGCAGAAACTTCTGATCAACATCAGGCGTACATGAAGATAATAAGATTGCGATAATGATTGCGGAAAAAATTTTTATAGTGTGCACTTTTTGTCAGTCCCCCATAAATATTATCAGTAGTCGACGCTTCCATTTAACCAGAAACCTGATAATGTATTTTTAACAATAACTGCCCATGTAATCAAATGCAAGATACATTGATTACACTATTATATTAACAAGTTACAGGCCAATTTCTATGTGATCTGAATCACATTTAAGAGTTAATAAAATAAGGTTGCTCATTTTCAAAACTTTGGGGTCAAGCCTTTTGCGACATAGATGAGCATTATCGGAGTAAAAAGTGAATATCGAATAACGAATCTAGAATGGAAAAAGAATTTCAACATTCGACATTGGATATTCGACATTCGTCGTTCATCAATTTCCTTTATCTTCTCCGTTAGGTCTTTCTCCGCGGAATTCTGGGAATAATCATGGGCACTTCTTTTTGATAATTTTTATAAACGGTTCCTAATTCCCTTGAAAGACGTCTGTCTTCCCTCACTGTGCCGATCATCATATATATAGCAAGGATAAGATATCCGAGAAATTGTGGTAATGGGGCGCCAATCATTGATGCTGTAAAATATATGATACCGCCGAAATACATTGGATGCCGCACTATCCCGTATAATCCGTGTTTACTAATCACCGATTCTGTTTCTTTCTGTTGATCGACCGATACCGCATGCCTGATTCCGATAAACTCCCCTATATCAAAGGAAGCAAACGATCCTGCAATTACTATTACTCCTGAAGCCAATAGAATATATTTACATATCACTAGAAAAGGAGAGAGAGGGACAATAATTAGACCAGGTATTGTGCCCTGCCAGTAAAACAGAGGCAGTACTGTTATGAGAGAAAACAAATTATAGAAAATCCGGTAAAAGGCGAATTTTTCTCCCAACTGCTTTTTAAACTTTGTAGTTGTTTTGGTCGCAACAAGAAAACTGTGCAGAAAGCACCAGAGAATCCAGAGAGTACATAAGAGAAAATATTCCATTAGTGATTAGTTTAAATTGAATTAAGGGTAATATCAATTTGATTAATGTAAGGAATAAGACTTGAGTCCATGGACTTACCAAACGGGTAGTAGAGCATTGGGGCAAAGGTTGTCATGTACATGAAGCATATAAGGAAATATTCGGGGGAAAGGAAAAAGTAAGTAAAGAAAAACGTAGTTAAGAACGTCCCAGAAATCCTGTGATAGCATTCTTCAGACAGGAGTTAAGTTGAATAATATAAAAATAACGTGAAAGCAGGAAGATTTCCTTAAAACATATTCTATTATGGCAATTCTACAGATTTTGTTATTCCTCCATACTTATGGATAGAATCGTGTGCGCGAATTGTTACCCGCTTCACATGCCCAGGTATCTTCACTCCTGAAAGACTCCTCGTAAAAGGCTGCTCGCCTACATGGGGATGATAGAGCGTACGCGTGTCCAGCACACTTCCATTCGGGCTGATTACTTCCCATTTATCAGCATAGTGGTCCCATCCTTCGTCGCCATGGGTTACTGTAACATCAAAGTCATAGAGCGTTTCACCGGATTTTCTCACATCAACAGCTATTACATCAGCTTCGCCGGCAAAGACAAAAGAGGGGATGAGCATGCAAAAAAATAGTAAAGCAATGATATTCCGAGTATTCATAGTATCAGTATACTCTTCCATGCCGGACCCATCAAGCAAGTTATGTCGACACAACCCTTTCTGTAAGAACAGACAATCTGTCATTTCCAATTATTTCCATACCCATAAATACGCTTGATTGATACGAGTTCAGCGTGGATGGGATCAGTTTCCCACACTGGATACAACGTTGTTTTTCTTCTTTGGTGTAATTGAGCTGTCACTATGGGTGGTGTCAGACTTAATAATTGAAATATTGACCGCGGGTTTTTGTTTCTTTCTCTTGAGATCAACTAATAACGATGAATATCGAAGTTCTTTTTCTTACACTTCTACATTCGTTATTCGACATTCTCCTTTTAACTCCCTCCACTTTTATATCCGCTTGATTCTAGGCAGGGCCATCAACAGAAAAAATATATCCTGCCGTATTTGTTGATGAAGACATGCAGAACTTCTTCAAGCCTTTTAAAAAAGGCCCTGATTCCGGCAAAGAATAGCTTACCATTCCATTAATATTAATAAAATAATTTCTATTACGATGAGGATTATTATTCCCCATTCCAGCAGGTGTCCTCTTCTGGTTGAGATGTCTTCATAGAGCATAGTGTAGGTATTTGTAACTACCTGTAGTTTTTCCTTTATGCTGTCTTCCCA
>PIVU01000229.1 GCA_003354025.1 Nitrospirota bacterium | reverse complement strand
CCTCCTGTTAATAGCGTTATGTTTATATTCGGCATTTTCACCTTTATTCTTTAGAATAATACTGTTACTAACAAATTTTGGGAGAATACCCCCCCTGGAAATTGTGCCAACTTTAACTGGCACTATAGTTGGGGGCAGTTCACAATAGTTCAAAGACTACTATGGTTTTGTTGACAACATCCAACTATGAATGATTTGGAGTGATTCTCAATATGAAGAGTAATCTAAATTGTCAATAAAATCCCATGACTAAAAATGTTGCACATACTATCTAAGTATCAATGATTCAGGATGAGTCCCTATTTTCAACATTTTTGATGTTTCAATTATTATCAACAGTGTTTTGTAAATTATATTCTTGCTCAATTTGTGAAACGTAAGATATACTTTTCATGACTGATGCTTTGAGGTTGCGGATACTTTTGGAACTCTGATTATGAAGTAATCGAATTTAACTTCAATAGGCCAATAATGTGAATGCATGGAAGAGTATATTAATTAGTTTCTCCATAATTTCATTGGCCTGCGCCATAAAAAATTACTTTATCTATTTATGGGGGGACGCATCTTATTTTATGTATTTCTCCCCTGCTATTTTTGGAAGTCATAATTATTATATAACACCAGATTTCATTAAATTACTTTATGACTTTCAACGATGGATAGTAGTAAGTGCTCACTCACTAGTTGCAATTATTATCAACGACCAATATCAAATTATATCAATTATCCTAATAGCTCCAGTTACCGAAGAAATAATATATAGACTACCTCTATTTGCCCTAAGAAATTCTTTAACCAATTATATTTATTGGTCTTTTGCTATAGCAATTAATCTAATATTCGCACATAGCCATGATTTGTACGGCATCGCATTACTACCATTATTTGTACTTGGCATGTGCTGTTCGTGGCTAATAAAAGTTGAAAAGGTTTTTTGGCCCTGTTTTGCCCTGCATTCTTTATATAATTTTTATTCTTTGTCGTTTTTGTTATACCAGAGTCTATTTGGTGCAGATTGATTTACATCTATACTTTTTGATTTTATTTGGTTTGATATTTGCAAATTGAATTTATTGTTTGAAACATCATACAGGTCGAACATCAGAGATGTTCACGTTAACACTCTCAATCGTTAATCCTCAATTTTCACTTCTCACAAAATTATTGATAAGTCGGTATAGTCAATGAAATCCAGACTGATTCATACTCATTGATAAGAGGGGATTATTATGACTATTCAGATTGCATAATAATTAGTGACTTTAGTGGACTATCAACGATATCAGAATTAGATTATATTAAGACTTCAGAGTACTATGGAGATATTGCTATTGCTGAGATGACGCAAAATGAGCTTTCATCTTATTTACCCCGAAAGAGAGGTAATTTTTGAAAGCCCGGGGAGAATTGCACTGGGACAGGATCTTCTTAATATATTTCGGCCTTGCATATAAATACCAGAAGGACTTCTTTTTCAGGTCTGTCAGTTCATCTGCCGAGAGATGATATGTTTTTACCACGGAATTAAAGTGGTCATACATGTGGTCATAAGCGCCTTCCATAATCAGGCCGTCTCTTTTACAGATTTCGTAGTACTTTGTGCCCGGGAATGGGTAGGGTAATATAACTTCAAAAAAATCACCGTCAATTTCTCTGGCAAAGTCAAAGGTCTGCATGATTGTTTCTTTTGTGTCCCAGGGCATTCCTATTAGAAATGTTACAAAAGTTTTCAGATTATTTTTCTTGGCCAGTCGCAGGGCCTCGCGGGACTGTTCAAGTGTTATCCCTTTCTGGGTTTTATCGAGAATCATCTGATTGCCGCTTTCAACGCCGAAAGAAACAAGCCAGCAGCCGGCCTTCTTCATCCAGACGAGTCTTTCATCGTCTACAGTATTTGCCCTGCTGTTGGCAACCCACTCAATGTCCAGTTTTCTATTTATGATTTCTTTGCAGACGGCAATGACCCAGTCTTTGTCCCATGTGAAGGTGTCTGCTCTGAAGAAAAAGTTTCTGATATTGTAATCTTTAACGCAGTGCTCAAGCTCATCAACAACATTCTTTGGTGAACGTAATCTCAAGTCAGCTCCTGCGACAACTCTGCTGAGACAGTATATGCATTTAGACGGACATCCCCGGCTTGATTGTATTGTTGTCAATACTTCCCCGGTGTCCGGCCTTAAATACTTGCTCTGGTCCAAAAGATGTCTGGATGGAAAGGGGAGGCTGTCAACGTCTTCGATAAAGGGTCTTATGGGTGTCTTAACAATTTTACCGTTGTCTCTGTAACAAATGCCCTTTATGTCTTTATACTCCCTGCCCTGTGCGATTTCAAGAAGTGTGATCTCTGGTTCGCCTATGATTGCGATATCAAGATGCTCGCACATCTCAAGTCGTTCTTCGGGACAGATCGTTGTATCTCCACCCTTTGCAACTGTTATGATATCGGGGTTTATCTCTCTGGCGATTTTACAGGCATGGAGGTCATCTTTAACTGAAGTAATTGTGGTATATATGACTAGTAAATCGGGGTTGAAACTCTTTATGTCTTCTATGACTGTATTCCACGTGCCGTTTTCTACAGGATAGTCCTGCATTTTGCACTCTACACCGTCTTCTTCCAGAACAGCTGACATGTAAGCCAGGTCAAGGGGAGGACGCGGGGCATTGGAAACGCCTTTCAGAGAAACCTGGCAACGGTCATCTCTGTAGAATAGCCCTGTGGGCGGTAATATAAATAATGCTCTGCGGGGTGTCATTGATTTCATATTCCTTGTTAATTACTGCAATTTTAATTATCAGGTAACAGGTCTTTTAAAGTCAATGCACTAATTGTTTTATTTGGAAAATCAATATGGTACATACGATGCCTGAGGGGATTGGTGAGCTGTACAGGGATTTACATTAATAGAAAAAGGAAAGGAAAACTTGCCGGAATTCGCCCCACCATCTTGCCTGGAACTCAATAAATGACTCTCTTTCCGGGACAGTGAAATATATTACCGCAAGAATTATGACGACGATCATATATATGGCAAAATAAATGTCTTTCTGTTTGTCCTGTTTCATTTTCTGTCCTTGCCGTATTCTACTATTTTGTAGATTTTGTCACTATATACAACTTTAAACTTTTCTTTTATTTTCCCCATCCAGCGGAGAGAATAAAACAGCTTCCTCTCCTTCTCAATCCATCTGTCTTCAACGGAGTTTTTCATAGTGAGTATGTATGAGGCATCATTAATATTAAGTTTATTCAGCCATTCTTTATATGAATCAGATGTTATGTATACTGAGGTGTTTGAGAAAGATCTGTTCCATAACTTAGCGGTAAAGAGAGGTTTTGATTCGTCCAGGTTAAATGCTTCGAATGTATAGGCCAGTGTGTCACCTTGAGAAATATTTTCCTCTATCCAGATCCAGTACCCATATTCCTTATGTACTTTACTGTCAATATTGAAGGGCTTGTGCTTTGAAAGTGTACGTTCATTTTGATGCAGCTCAATAAATGTCTTGACCTGTCCTGGCATTATGCAGGGTGAGTTGATAGTAAAAAAAGAGTAAATTGCAAGGAGCAGGGCGATGAGGCTGATAATACGTTTTCTATGATTGAAATATTCAAATAGTAATGAGAAAGACAGTGCCCCAAATCCTACAATGAACATTACATATCGTGTAAACCAGTTTCTCGGGTGGATGATGAATGTAATGAGAAGAATCATGCCTATGAATAAAAAACCGTACTGCTTCCGGGCTGCTGCACGGCCGAATGAAAATAGGATGGCTGGTAAGAAAAGAATAAACCAGGTAGGGCCGAAGCCGCTGAACCTGGAGTCATACATGTAGTATTCAACCTTTTCCATCCAGACATGTATCAGGCTAGTGAAATAATTCAGATTGTCAATAACCGCAGGGGCAGGCTCCACCCAGTCGCTCTTCATGCCTTTAAATATAGGAATGCCAAAAAGGGAGACATCCATGAAATATACAGGGTTGCCGTGCAATATCCAGTTTCTTATATACCAGTACCCCCCTGTTAATAAAAGGGGCAGAAAGAAATACAGGCACAGCGATTTTAATCTCCACCGGGGGACCGTTATGTCGCTTTTCCAGTCAGGACTGATCAGGTTGGTTTTGCCAGCCAGGTAATGAATTACAAGAGCTCCCGCCAGAACTACTATATATACCGGGCCTGTAGGTTTTGAACCCAGCAGTATGCCTGCAGCAATCCCGGACATAAGCAGGGATATATTCCGGGATGCTGATGTATGGTTTATGCGGTAGTCAGATATCAGGTAATTGCAGGATATAATAAACAGCATCGACACTGCGCAGTCTACGTAATTGATTGTTGACTGTAAAATTATCACCGGTGTAAAGAAGAAAAGAAATGCGCTGTATAATGCGAACTGTTTTCTTACCTTCATCTTTACGGCCATGCTGTAAATTGAGAGGACCCCGGCTATGGTAAAACATAATTGCCCTAAGTCCACTATGACATCGTTTTTGAGAAATATGATATTCCAGAGGAAAAAAAGGTTTACATTCTTTGAGAATATATTCATGTATTGCTGAATAAA
>PIVU01000512.1 GCA_003354025.1 Nitrospirota bacterium | reverse complement strand
TGAATCTGCACTCTCCATAACCTTCGCCACCGGGTCCTTTTATATCCATATCGCTTTGCCCTGGCAAATGTTCTCTCCATTAGATGATGCCGTGTTGTGATATCTCTTTTTGATTCTGCGCTTCCTGCCATTGCCCGCATGGTATCAAGTTCATCCTGTCTCATGTGTCTTTTTATTGTCCTGCTTGTTTTACTCTTCGTACAATGTCGCCGCAGTTCGCATTTTCCACATTCTTTTTTTGATCCGGCATATTCTACGCTATCACGGGGCTTATGAACCTTTCTTCGTTTCAAACGTTTCCCTGCCGGACACTCATATGTGTCACTTTCCTTATCATAGAGGAACCTGTTATCTGAATATATTCCACTCCGCAAACCACTCTTTTGCTGTTTCCTTTTTAGGTCAGGTATGTGTGCCTTTATCCCTCTGTCATGACAGCTCAGATAATTTTTGATCGTTCCATATTTGCTGTCTCCCACTATTGTCTTTGCTGCTGTCTCTGTGTTTTCCTGGTGTGCGTCTATTAATGCATTCATCCGGTGCGCTTCGTTTACATCTCCTGTTGTTACCTCTGTTGCGGTTATTATCTCCGCTGCCGTATCTACTGCACGATGCGTATGATAGCGAAGTTTCGTCTTGCCTACCCGGACTATTGATGCTTCAGGATCTGTCGTGGAGATATAGCGGTTGTTCATTTTTCGGTGATTCTTGGTTTCCTTACGTGGGTCTTCTTCTATATCCAGTCGCTTTTCCAGTTCCTGATAACTTTTATTCAAATATCTTTTTAACGATTGTGTATCTACGACTGAGTTATTCGATGCATCTGCATCTACCAAGCTGGAATCTACAAATATTTTTCTTCCATCAACTAATCCTGCCTCTACGCATTGCCAGACTATTATTTCAAAGAATTTCTTGAATGTCTCTACTCCCCACTTCTTCCTCGCCTTTGACATTACGCTGTGATTCGGCATGTCTGTATCTAAATCATATCCAAGAAACCATAACCAATCCAACCTCTCAGGCAATGTGTCCATTAATTCGCGTTCACTTCTGACGTTGTAAAATACCAGCAGTAACATCAGTTTCAATATGATAGGTGGCGGTATGGATACGTTTCCGTTGCTTCCGTA
>PIVU01000511.1 GCA_003354025.1 Nitrospirota bacterium | reverse complement strand
TATAAGAAATTGTAATTTACAAATTTGTAGGTTGACATGGTGACGCATGCTGGATTATCATTAATTTCATTTTTCAGAGGAGACTTATGAACGAACTTCCAATTATATTCCCGATGAACGTAATCATCAAAATGGGTGTCCCAGCCTATGTGGCATTCTCACTTCTTGCTACATTACTACTGGTTGTATTTGCACTAATGGTTAATAAATCATTGAAACTTGTGCCAACAGGTGCACAGAGCTTAATTGAAGTAATCGCTGAATTTCTGCTTGACCTGGCAGACACATCAATAGGTCATATGGGCCGTCATTTTTTCCCGCTGCTTGGAACGCTCTTTTTATATATATTAGTATGCAATGCTCTGGGACTAATCCCCGGTTTTGAAGCGCCTACCGGAAATCTAAACACAACAGCAGCACTGGCAATCCCTGTATTTCTTGCAACGCATTATTACGGCATTAAAATGCATAAGGCTGGATATATAAAACATTTTGTCGGACCTATCAGGTCTGTTGCAGCATTACCGCTGATGATTCTTATGCTATTCATTGAACTAGTCGGCCATCTTGCAAGGCCTTTAACATTATCAGTCAGGCTTTTCGGCAATATGATGGCCAAACATATGCTCATAATGATTTTGGTATCAATGGCACCATGGATTGTTCCTATTCCAATCCTTACTCTCGGTGTTCTGGTTAGTGTAGTCCAAGCTCTTGTGTTTACTCTTCTTACCGCGCTTTACCTGGCGGGCTCAGTTGAAGAAGCACATTAAATTTATATTTTATACACGTAATTTAAGAAAGGAGGAAAAATGAAAAGAGTTATTTCTACAATCCTGCTCTCCTTCGTAGTCTTACTGATGGGAGCTACCTTCGTTTTTGCAGCAGATGCGCCTGTTTCAGATGCAGAGCATAATTTTCACGGAATGGCAGTGATCGGAGCCGGCATAGCTGTAGGAGTTGCCGCAATCGGCGCTGGACTTGGTCAGGGTATTGCAACAGGCAAGGCAGTTGAAGGTATTGCAAGGAACCCGAACGCTTCCGGTAAGATAATGACTCCTCTGATTGTTGGTCTGGCGATGATGGAATCACTTACTATTTATGGTTTAGTTGTTTCAATTCTTATTCTGTTCGTCAA
>PIVU01000228.1 GCA_003354025.1 Nitrospirota bacterium | reverse complement strand
ACAGGAAACCCTGTAGATCTGACATCAATCGTAAATAAAAGTAATGCCGTAAACCTTCTCTATACAGTAAGGGATGAAGGAGGAGGGTGTGAAGTTGATCCTGCGGGAACATATATAGACGCAGAGAATTATACAGGGACGATTCCAACAGCAACGGGAACAGGAACATTTTCAACAGAAAGCACGACAGGAGGATATCTTGGAAGCGGGTATCTGAAGAGTAATGGTGGTGGGCTCGGTGACTGTACATCGGCGATGAATGAGGGGAAAGAGTATCAGATAGATTTTCCGACTGCCGGGACGTATACGGTATGGATAAAAGGATATGCAGCATCAAAGTCAACGGATTCAATATTTGTCGGACTGGATGGCAACTGTGCTGGAGCGTTGAGAGAAACAGACCCTTCGTGTTCAGGAGCAGGATGTGATCCATACTTGAATAAATGGATATGGACAAACAGCATCCAGAACGGAACAAATACAATAACAGTACCTTCTTCCGGTATTCATAGAGTAAATATATGGGCAAGGGAGAACGGTCATTTAACGGATGGTATTTATATCACACAAGGAACGGAAACACCCGACGATGTATCCCATGGTGTGGAGGTTGACCCGACAAATTGCAGCGCATCAATATTTAGCGGAGATGAAGCAGCAGCGCAGAACGTGGATACATCGGGTTGGACAGATGCTGTGAAAGAACTGGAAGTTATGGGTAATGATGCTCTATGTCTTACACCCTTGGGACCTGTGACTGAGACCTTTGTATTTGATAGTACGTCAGATTCCGGGCAGCCTGTCTCATCAATAAATGACCCTCTTGATGGTTCAAAGTTAAATAATCAAGCGGCAGATCCATATTTAATAAACGGCATAGCTTCTGACAATATTGCAGTGTCAGGAGTAGACATATCTGTTAGCGGAGGCGCCTGGATATCTGCTGTTTGCTCTGGCTGTCCTGGAACCAGTGTTTCGTGGGAATATGAATGGACTTTGCCTGCCGATGATAGTTATACAATCCGGAGCAGGGCCAGGGACTCATCAGGTAACGTCGAACTACCTTCTTCCGGCAATGCAATAACTATAGACAGGACTAATCCCAATGTGATTGATTCTGTACCCCCAAACGGGACTTCAGGGGTTGCCATTAATAGCAGTGTAACGATTACCTGGGATGAGGATGTTGATTGCGCAACAGTAGACACCTCAACCGTAGTTTCAGACAGCCCCGCATGGTCTCTATCAGACTGCACTGGGAACCAGGCTGTGTTCAGTACGGGAGGACAGGCTTACTTAACTGATTATACTGTTACTGCAAGTACTGCAGTGACTGACCTTAGCGGCAACCCGATGTTGGCAGACTATGTTATTTCTTATTCAACTGCTGCACTTGCTTCGGTAGACTGGAGTTCCTGTCGCACTGAAGCGGGCAGAACAGCTATCCCTGTTGGCGGTACTTCAACGCAAGTCATATTAAGCAGTCCTGTTTCTGACATTACAAAGGCGTTTTTACTCATGGATTCTTCCGGTGATTCTGCTTTGCAGAAAGGAATGCATCATATGGTATCTGGCAATTTACTGGACCTGAACACTATTGAATTTAAGCGAGTCGGCAACGCCGGCCAGGCTGAAATCTCTTATTCGCTCATTGAGTGCTTCAATAACGAATTTGCTGTTCAGAGAGGTGAAGTTGTTATCGGCAATGGGTTGACAACCAATACAGCTGGTATAGCATCAGTTGATATCTCGAGGTCAATTGTAATTGTTAACTCGCGGGCAGACATAACTGGTAATGATCAGTTTAATGCTCATGCAACAGGTGAACTGCTTGATGCTGTAACTGTACATGTGAAGCGTGCTCCGCAGGCAGTTAACGCGGAAACAACAGTCGTCTTTCAGGTAATAGAATTTCCGGCAGAATCAGGCGTGAAGGTTCAGAGCGGTGAAGTTGAATTTAGTGGCGGTCAGTCTATTAGTGATGCTCTGGCTGAGGCCGTAAATTTAAACAGTTCATGGTTATATTTTTCCTATGACGCCGGTAATGACGGATTGCTCCAGACAACAATTGGAGGACAACTAACTGCTTCAGCTCAGGTAATGTTTGCACGGCACAGGAGCATAAACTACAGTAACCGTATACGCTACTATGTCGTCGAATTTCCTGCGGGTGAAGTGATTGTTCAAAGAGGATCGTCAAGTTTTACCGGGGGTGGAGCAGCAATTCAGTCGCACAATATTGCAATTGCTCCCGTTGCTGATGTAAACAAATCATGGACATATGTGACGAACACAACACATGGTACGGGTAGTGCCTTTCCCCGTAACAGGTGGACTGAATTGCTCAGCAATAATGCCAATATACAAATGAGCAATTGGCGTGCTAACTCTTCAAATGCTAACGCACTATTTGAATGGCAGGTTGTAGAGTTTGTAGCAGGTGTACAGTAACAAGTCTGTTGTTATTATTTTTCATCAGGGTTTACCTTACAGTGTGTAAGTAATACTTACATAATTCTTGTTTCTGAAATATTGAAAGCTCAATAAATCAAAGAGTTGTCGATGGCATACTAATTGCAATTAAATTATAGATTGAATACTGACTATGGAATAATCCGACAATAATTCATATATTTTTTATGTTTCATTGAAAAGGGGGTGGGGCCGTCATAAGTATGGGGCATTGCAAGGCTAGCTTTACTAATTAATATTTATGAAATTAATAAAATAGGAGGATAGTATGAGCATCTTTATTAGTCATAGTCGTAAAAGAGTTGTTTTTTCATCTGCAGTTTTTAGTATTATTTTACTATTGATTGTATCTACTGCCCAGGCGGGCGTTCAAATAATAACTGACAAGGCAGCCTGGGAAGCCATGGTATCAGATGTTGAAGTTTTAACTACAACTGCAGACAACGTATTTCTTGCAGATGAGGTATTGGCAATGCCCGGCAATGATGCTGCACTTGGAACGGTTCTAACATTTCAGGCGGCAAATACAGGGTTATCCAGGGGTTTTACCGTGGAAGCTCGTCAAACATTTCCTACACAGGCAGAGCTTGTGTTCAATGATGGAATTGGAGCTGGAGCTTCTGATGACTGGCTTAATGCACTTTCAGTGGGAGATAGTAATGTACATCAGAATGATAATTGGGGTTTAAGGCTGCTTGACAATGCTTCCATGATGGCCTTCGGCGTAGTTATTAGAAATTCCCGTGATATGGCAGATGAAACAATAACAGTATCTATAGTTTCTGAGGATGATACTGTTGAGGTGATAGAGCTGGATACAAGCATTGCTGTTGAAGATCAAAGCGGTAATGTTTTTATCGGTATCATATCTGACAGTGCCTTTGACGAAATATATTTTGACGAAAATTCAGATACTGATGATATTGGCCTTGCTGATTTTCATTTTGCAAATGCCATCCTTGGAACGGAAATTAGCTCAACCCTTGGAAATAATCACAGGCGTTGTCACAGAGACATCGATATCTTTGAGTTTGCAGGCAATGAAGGTGAAGAAGTAATTATTAGCCTGGATAAAGATCCATCAGGTAAACATAAAGGTGATATTGCGACATTAATTCTAATGGATAAAATGCGCGGAGTAAGGTTCTTCGAGTATGACAGAGGCGCATTACCCAATGAAATCACAGCCGTTTTACCTGCATCAGGGGAATATCGTGTTGTGATTGTTGAGAACAAAAAACATAAAAAGCATAAAAAACATAAAAAGCACAGAAAACATAGGAAATACGGAAAAGGAAAGGGCTTTAAGGGAGACTACATCCTGAGAATGGAATCTTCAGCCGGTGCTTCTGATACACTGGAGACCACCAGATGGGTAGAATAGTATACTAGATTAACTAACCCTATATAGCGGTACGAATAGCGGCAGGACCTTTGATGGTTCTGCCGTTTTTTTTGCTTTGTAACTCAGGACAAATAGATTATATATCTATGGTGTTGATAGAAGGAATAAAAGAATAGTAACTGAATTTAGGCAATGTGACATGGCACATATATGTAACTTGTTGCACGTTGTAAGGTCTGCCAGCTTCTTGTAGAACCCTTTAGAATTGAAAAGTTAGATTTTGGCATAGATATTGCATCATATGTGTAATTAATATGTTTAAATTTTTATTTACTTGTGGAGGAATAAATGTCTATGTTCAGAATTGCTAATCGAGCTCTTACTCTTGTTGTTGCTGTGTGTACGGTGATATTGTTAAGTACGCAATCAGTGCAGGCGGCTACAGCAACGCCCTATTATGATCTTTTATCCTGGCAGTCTATGGTACTGGGGGAAGAATTCTTTCAGACTACAGCGTTTAATGTAGCTTTGGCAGATGAAGTCGTTTCTGCACCAGCCAATAGCACTGTTCTGGGTTCTCCCTTAACTTATCAGTCGGGAATTCAATTGGAGGACAACACGATTTTAACAAAGGGCTTTCAGCTTACTACCGGATCCGCAACAGGCAATGGTTTTGTTTTTAATGATGGTGTTGGGTCGGGATCGTCTGATGATTGGATAAATGCATTGTCTGTTGAAGATGGAACGAGTCCCAATGATGACTGGAGTTTGCTATTGCTTAATAATGCAAATATGAATGCATTTGCATTTGAAATTCGAAATAATAA
>PIVU01000050.1 GCA_003354025.1 Nitrospirota bacterium | reverse complement strand
AGGATATGAATGAAGAAGCTTTTTATTTTATTACTTAGTGTAGTTGCACTGGTGGCTTTCACATCATCAGCATTCGCACTGCACGGCGTAAAAGACATGTTTGAGTACACACCGCAGGTCGTAAAGTCCAAAAAGGCAATGCTGGAATTCAGCGGCCACATCAGGGTAAGAGGTGAGATTGCAAATAACAACTCCGACTTCCTCGACAACGATGGTCTTGGTGGCGGCGATGACGAAAAAGCCAGCTATGACGCAAGAGTCAACTTAATGATGAAAGCAACTGTCTCCCCTAACACAATGGGTGTTATTGAACTTCAGAGCGGAAATTTCTCAGACGGCGGCTCTGACAGCTATGGATGGGGTAACTGCCAGGATGCAAGGGGAACATACACAGGTGCAGGAAACTGTAAACCTGCTAACATTACTCTACGCCAGGCTTACATTGCATACCAGAGCACAGCTCTTACAGGCAGCCTCTCAGGTTTCAAAGTAGGTCATATGCCTATCGCACTTGGAAATGGACAGTACTACAACCATTCTGAATTCGGCGACGATGCTATCGTTCTCTGGACTCAGCCAATGGACGGCACCGAAGTCGCATTTGCAATTATCAAAGGCGATGAAAACGGTGGTGTTGCTGGTGGTTCTGCTGATGATGTAGACATCTATGCACTTACAGTTGCAACTGAGATGAATGGGATCAGCCTTGGTGGTGATATCAGTTATCTCAATGACAACTCTGGCGATGTTTTAGGAGCCATTGCGGAAGACGGCCTGAACCTATGGAACCTCGGCCTTAGAGCAAGCACAGATGTTTCAGGTGTAAAGCTCAGCGTTGACGCTAACATACAGTCCGGTGAGATTGAAGAAATTGCCGGTACCACAACGGATGCAGATCTGGGCGGTTGGGCAATTGAAGTTAAAGCCAGCACAAAAGTCGGCGATATCGGTGTTCATGGCGGAATTGGCTATGGTAGCGGTGACGAGGACCTTACTGATACTGACATAGACATGTTCATGACATCACTCAGCAACGGTCAGGACTTTACATACCTGTATGACCAGAAGGCCATTACTGCAACAGGCTCATCCAGAACCGGTCTTGCTAACACAACTTATGTAAATGTTGGCGCTTCAACAAACGTAAATCCTGATGTTAAAGTATCCGGAGACATTTACTGGCTCCAGGCATCAGAAAAAGTCAGCAGCGCAGCTAATTTTGATTCAAAAGACGTTGGTTGGGAAGTTGACTCCAAAATCACTTACCAGATCGACTCAAACCTCGTATGGTATGTAGAAGCAGGTTACCTCTTTGCAGGCGACTTCTACAAAAACATTACAGGAAACGGAACAAAAGATCCTGACGATGCTTACTCAGTCAGACACGGCGTTGTTCTTTCTTTCTAAATCTACTTGATAGATTTACTCAGGGCGTCCCGGTTATCCGGGACGCCTTTTTTATTTCCCTAAGCACACTCCCTCAATCCCCTAAAAAAGCAGGTCTGCTATCGAGGTCCATCCCCGGCATCTCATAAAACATGGCGACTTATTGCCTTTAATCCTATGCATTGCTTATAATTTCATCTTAATATTCAATAAATAAAAAGGAGTATTCACATTATGTCAGGTCATTCCAAGTGGGCAAGTATCAAACGAAAAAAAGCCGTCGTTGATGCAAAAAAAGGCAAGGCCTTTTCAAAAGTTTCAAAGGAAATCAGCGTAGCTGCACGAATGGGCGGCAGTAATCCTGATATGAATCCTAGGCTGCGGCTTGCTATGGACAAAGCAAAGGAAACAAACATGCCTGCTGATAATGTAAACAGGGCCATTCAGAAGGGAGCCGGAGAGATCCCTGGAGCAGTTTATGACGAAACTACATATGAGGGGTATGGCCCTGCCGGCGTCGCTATAATGATCGAAGTTATGACGGACAACAAGAACAGGACTGTTGGAGAAATCAGGCACAGCATAACTAAACATGGCGGCAATATGGGTGAATCGGGATGTGTAGCATGGATGTTTGACAAGAAGGGTTACTTCCTGGTCGCCAAGGAAAATATAGATGAGGACTCATTAATGACCGATGCTCTTGATGCCGGAGCTGAAGACTTTAAAAGCGATCCTGAAGAAGACAACTATGAGATCATAACAGCGCCGGAAGATTTCAACAAAGTCAAAGAATATCTTGAAAATAAGGGGATCGCCCTAAGTATGTCTGAATTAACTCAAATCCCGCAAAACTATGTAAAGCTTGACAGGAAAGACGCTAAAAAAATGGTTAACCTGATGGATGCCCTTGAAGACCAGGACGATGTCCAGGAGGTGTATGCTAACTTTGATATACCGGAAGAAGTAATGGCAGAGTTGGAATAATGCGCATCATAGGCATCGATCCGGGATCAATATGCTGCGGATACGGTATCCTGGAAGTGGGCAGAGTAAAGAACAACCCTGTCCATGTCGTATCAGGCGACGTAAAAATGAAGAGAAAAGAGCCTCTGCAGGACCGGCTCAAAGTCCTTTACAATTCTCTTGATGCTATTATTAAGGAATACAAACCATCCCAGTTATGCATTGAAAAAATCTTCTACCACAAGAGCATCCATGCTGCATTCACTCTTGGCTCAACCAGAGGGGTAGTCCTGCTATTGGCCGCACAGAACGATATCCCTGTTTTTGAATACAATCCTACAGCAATTAAGATGGCATTGACGGGCTACGGCCGTGCTGAAAAGAGGCAGGTGCAGGAAATGGTGAAAATTATCCTGAATTTAAAGACCGCCCCTGCCCCGATGAGTGAAGATACATCCGATGCATTGGCACTGTGTATATGCCATGTTAATTCATCATCTATTAATTTAAACATTAGCTCGTAGGGGCAAGTCTCTAAAAAAAAACATCGAACATCGAACGTTCAACATCGAATGTTGAATGGAAATAGATATGGTCGTTTGTTTTTATTCTAAGTTGGACGTTCGATGTTGGATGTTGGACGTTCATCTTTTTTCTCTATATAAACGCTTGCGTGGGCCTGCCCATTCATGGCATTTCAGCCCATCCATCTGGTATCCTATTACAAACCACCGGGAGGCCCAAACCTTGATAGCATCTCTAAAAGGCATTGTTCAGAGCAAGAAACCAACGGGATTAATTATTGATGTCAGTGGAGTGGGGTATCATGTTAACATTCCCCTCTGCAGCCTTGCTGATATCCCTGATCCGGGCAATGCAGCTTTTCTGCATACTTACACTCATGTAAGAGAGGACTCCCTTCAGCTTTTTGGATTTCTTTCAGAAGAAGAGCGCGGTGTTTTCACTACATTACTTGGAATAAGCGGCGTCGGTCCCAAACTCGGCCTTGCCATACTATCGGGCATGTCCGTCCAGAAATTTGTTCAATCCGTACAAAGCGAAGACATATCAATGCTTTCAACAATTCCGGGGCTGGGCAAAAAAACAGCCTCACGTTTAGTGCTGGAGCTGAAAGGCAAGCTGCCTTCATTAGGAGATGACGGCAAAGAGACATCACAGGGGAGCTCTGTTTCGGAAGACGCAATCTCAGCACTTATTAACCTTGGATATAAGAGGCCGCTGTCAGAAAAAGCTGTTGGACTTGCGGTTGATGGCGGATCAGAATCAATTGAAGATATGATTAAGGAAGCACTGAAGTCTTTGACGAAATAATATATATCCATGACTGACATACCTGAAAGAACAATAGACCCCGAGATTAAAGCCGAAGACATGAGCTTTGAGTTAAATGTCCGTCCAAAGGAATTTAATGAGTTTGTCGGACAGGACAAGATCAAGGAAAACCTGAAAATCTTCATTCAGGCCGCAAAACAGAGGGGCGAAGCCCTGGACCATGTTCTGTTCTGCGGTCCTCCCGGACTGGGTAAAACAACTCTCGCGCACATTATAGCGGCTGAACTTAACGCCGACATAAAAGTAACATCAGGGCCCGTACTTGAGCGTCCCGGCGACCTTGCCGCCATACTTACAAATATAGGTGACGGCGACATCCTTTTCATTGATGAAATCCACAGACTGCCCAGGATGGCGGAGGAAATACTCTATCCTGCCATGGAGGATTATCAACTTGATATTATTATTGGACAGGGACCGAGTGCGAGATCACTGAAGTTAAACCTGCCCCGTTTCACTCTCATTGGAGCTACAACGAGAACAGGCCTCTTAACATCTCCGTTAAGAGACAGGTTCGGCATTATAAGCAGGCTCGATTTTTATAAACCTGACGACCTTAAAAGAATACTGCTTCGTACTGCAGGAATATTGAAATCTGAAATAATTGAAGACGCAGCAGCAGAAATAGCCGGAAGGTCAAGGGGCACGCCGAGAATCGCCAACCGGCTGCTCCGCCGGATAAGGGATTTTGCACAGGTCAAGAGCAACGGTATGATTGAAATGGGAATCTCTCAGACCGCACTGAGCGCCATGGAAGTTGATAGAATGGGTTTTGATGACATGGACAGAAAGCTGCTGCTCACGATAATTGAAAAATACAGCGGCGGCCCCGTTGGACTGGAGACCCTCGCCTCGTCAATCAGGGAAGAAAAGGACACTATCGAAGACGTTTACGAACCATACCTGCTCCAGGAAGGGTTTATCGAACGAACACCCAGAGGCAGAGTGGCAACAAGATTGGCTTATGAGCATTTTGGACTTACGAAGAATGATAATGATTTATTTTAGGAACGAAGGCACAGAGACACAGAGCTAAAACGTTTTAACTTTGTGCCTCTAAGATGTGAGGGCGGGTTTAAAACCCGCCCCTACAATGTAACAGAAATCATGAAAATACTTTTACACATGTGCTGCAGCAACTGCACCCTTTATCCTGTAAAAACAATGCGGAATGATGATCATAAGTTAACGGGTTTCTGGTACAACCCGAACATTCATCCAGTTGACGAGCATAACTCACGCCTTGATTCCTTAAAAACACTTGCAGACAAGTGGCGTATTGATATGATTTATGATGAAGGGTATAAACCTGAAGAATATTTTGATCTATTCTCAGAAAATGGATCAGACTCCACAAGAAGCATGGCAATCCCGCCTGCTCCGGAGAGGTGCCGGAAATGCTATACTCTCCGGCTTGACAAGACTGCGAAAGAAGCTCAAAAACAGGGATTCGATGCATTCACTACTACTCTGCTCATTAGTCCCTACCAGGATTTCGAACAGATAACAGCCACTGGCAAAGAGCTGGAAAATAAATACAATGTTGCATTTCACCTTAAAGATTTCAGACCGCATTTCCGGGATGCCATTGCCCTTTCAAAGGAGCTCGGCCTGTACCGGCAAAAGTACTGCGGCTGCTTCCTGAGCGCACAGGATAGGACCAGGAAGAAAAAGAAAAAGAAGTAATGTCAGACGGCATTCAGCATATTGCAAAGCTATTAATTATTGTCGGAGTCGTGATTGCTATTATCGGTGTTTTCCTTTTATTATTCAGAAACACAGGGATTCCATTTCTTGGCAAACTCCCCGGTGATATCTTTGTTCAGAAGAAAAATTATACATTTTATTTCCCAATAGCGACGAGTATACTTTTAAGCATTCTCCTTACTCTCATTTTTTATTTTATCGGCAGGAAATAATCACAAGAAGACCGGAGCTGATAGTTATTGACTGCACGCAACATAATACTAACTCAAATAATTCTTGATTAAGACAGAGAGGATAGTTAATATATATCCAAATGATTAAAGCAAAGTTTACTATTTTAGTCGCCGCAGCTTTGTTTTTCCTTCATGCTCAGCATGCCGGAGCAGAGGACATCATCAAAGTCCTGATGCTCGGCACCCCACAGGCCCCCCTGCCTTCTGAACAGGCCGAACTGTTTGAAAACATATCGGGCAAAATATATATCAATGGGAAATTTTATGAGGGATCGCTCCGGATTCTCAGAGATGAAAATGGACTTCATGTCATCAACTCAATTCCTTTTGATACCTATTTAGGAGCCGCGGTCGCAAATGAAATCAATAAAGAGTGGGAACTGGAGGCTTTAAAAGCGCAGGCTGTTATTTCCAGAACACATGCAATGCTCTACAAAAACCGCACTACTAACAGGAACTACCACATTTCTTCCAGCATAATGCACAATCTGTACAATGACAAAATTGATCCACTTATCTCATACGCTGTAAAAGCAACAAAAGATGAAGTACTGACATATGATGACTATCCTATCAAAGCACTTTACCATAACACCTGTGAAGGCAATACAGAACTCCCTGAAGAAGTGTGGAAGGAAAGCTACCCATATTTAAAATCTGTAAGCTGCAACAGCAGGAACGCGCCTTATGAAAACTGGAAGAGGAAATTTACCCTGGAGGAAATAGCAACAGCTCTTGGAATCGGCAATATAAGGAGCATTGATATTTTATCGTACACTTTAACGGGAAGAGTGAAAACCATACTGTTGTCATCGGATACCGGCAATACAATTAATAATACAAAAACAATACCCGCAATAGAGTTCAGGGACCGCCTGGGGCAGAGTGCACTCCCGAGCACATCATTTTCAATATCCTTCAATAATGACCATGTACTGTTTACTGGAAACGGTAAAGGCCACGGAGTGGGGCTAAGTATGTGGGGGGCCCTTGAAATGGCAAGACAGGGCATGAATTATAAGGAAATACTCTCTCATTATTACCCCGGAACTGTTATCCATGACAGCAACAAACTGCAGCACCATGAGTTTGTGTCTAAAGACTAGTTACAAGTTTTCCGTAAATCACATCTGTAAAATCCAATAAAGTATTATTTAATGTTAGTTCAATGCCCCTGACTTGAACCAACAGGATAGTATACTATCCGTATCAGGCGGCCGCCCTTGTTCTCATCTATAATCACCAATTAAATTAACCTATAGCACCCCACATTTGGAATTTCCAGTGAGCTTGTTGTAATTTATACCTATGAAACTTTCAGATTTTGACTACGAAATGCCGGACAATCATATTGCACAGCATCCCCTGAAGGAGCGGGATTCTTCAAAACTCTTTGTCATCCGACGGGCCTCCGGTACTTTTGAACACCGTATTTTCAGAAATGTCGTTGATTACCTGCAGCCCGGCGATCTGCTTATTCTTAATGACACAAAAGTATTTCCTGCCCGCCTTTCCGGCAACAAGCCAACGGGCAAAAAAGCCGAAATAACATTGCTGAGAGAATTGGAAACAAATGTGTGGGAAGCCCTTGTCAAGGGAGTTCATGAAGGGACAATACTGCTTAAACATGCAATCAGGGCCGAGGTTTCACGTATAAACGGTAAAATGACAAAGGTCCATTTTCATCTCGACGAGGCCGGAGCTGATATAAAATCATTTCTTAATAAAATAGGTGTGATGCCCCTGCCGATATATATAAAGAGGCATTCGTCAGACTCAGACTCACTGCAATATCAAACTGTATACGCGGACAAGGAAGGAGCTATAGCCGCTCCGACAGCGGGGCTGCATTTTACAGATACACTGCTGGACAAAATAAAAAGCAGGGGAGTCGACATAAGGACCGTGACACTCCACGTGGGCTTCGGCACCTTTAAACCGGTTACAGCCAACAGCATTCTCGACCATAAAATGGAAAGTGAAATATATGAAATTCCCGAGGCAACTGCCGATGCAGTTAATTCTGCAAAAAAGGAAGGCAGAAGAATTATAGCAGTCGGCACAACCGTCACCAGGGCACTGGAATCTTCAGCTAATGAACAGAAATCGAACACCGTAAAACCGGGCCCGGGAACAGCTTCAATGTTCATTTATCCCGGATACTCATTCCGTATTGCAGATACCCTGTTAACAAATTTTCACCTCCCCCAATCAACACCCATGATGCTAGCTTCCGCATTCACAGGACTGGAAACGCTGAAAAAAGCGTATGCTGAAGCCCAGAACAAGGATTACCGCTTCTACTCATACGGCGATGCAATGTTGATACTATAACTACAGACATTCCGACTCTCTGACCGTTTCACTAAAAGACCGCTACGCTGTCAGACCGTCTGAACCGTCTGAACCGTCTGAAAAAAGTAACATACATATTCCAACCATGACTGTAAATAGACTTTACACCTGTCTTGTTTTTCCACTTGCATTATTAATACCCTTGAATTATAGTTAAAACAGAACGCGGGAGATGAATATACGTATAACCATTTCCCGCTTCTTATTGAGCTGAAAAGGAGAACGCAAACGGTTAAGCTAGAGTTGGATTTCGGCGCAGAAAAAGATCTCTCATCCATATACGGACGACTGGATTCAACATTAAAAGTCATGGAGGAGACCCTTGGTATTGAAGCATCCATCAGGGGAAACAAAATCTTCCTGCATGGTAATGAACAGTCGGTCCACAAAGCAAAACAATTCATCAATGAATACTATTCAATTAATTCAGACGGCTATACCATCAGCCCAGAAGACATCAAGTTTGCCTTGAGAGCAATCGAAGAAGGCAAAAGCAATAAGCATGTCATTGCCGGGGACCCCGGAGAAAACATCTCATCCACTTCTTTAAAGGACTTTTTTTTAAGCAATATCCCTGTCTCATCAAAAAAGAAATTTATTGTCCCCAGATCAGAAAATCAAAAGACTTACATAGATGCTATTAAGCAGCATGATATGGTTATCGGCATAGGCCCGGCCGGTACAGGAAAAACCTATCTCGCCATGGCCATGGCCATTAACGCGCTGATGAAAAAACAGGTCAGCAGAATTATCCTGGCAAGACCTGCCGTGGAAGCCGGTGAAAGACTCGGTTTTCTGCCGGGAGACCTTCATGAGAAAGTGAACCCCTATCTCAGACCCCTGTATGACGCGCTGTTCGACATGATGGAGTCAGAGAAAGCTTACCATTTAATCGATAAGGGTGTAATTGAAATAGCTCCTCTGGCCTTTATGCGCGGCAGGACCCTGAATGATTCTTTTATTATCCTGGATGAAGCCCAGAATACCACTTCAGAACAGATGAAAATGTACCTGACCAGGCTCGGGTTTAACTCGAAAACGGTCATAACAGGCGATACAACACAAATCGATCTTCCGTCTGCAAAAATATCAGGATTGATCGAAGCGGAAAAGATATTATCGGGCATCAAGGGATTATGCTTTGTTTACTTTTCAGAAAAAGATGTGGTAAGACATAGGCTTGTACAAAAAATAATAATGGCTTATGAAAAGTATGGAAAAAGCCGAAGTGATGACCAATGACCGGCAGTAGATTAAAAGACAAAAGTAAGAAGTCCTTTAAACTTGATAATCATCAGATGGTAAGACTGCTTCTGCTGGCAGCATTTACCGCTGTTTTATCGGTCACAATGGTCTGGGGCATGGGCTTACCGGTCACATCGATTATTGGTATTTCCCTTATCGTAATACTGCTCCTGCTCATCCTCTACAAAGACTTTCTAAGGTACAAGCCTGAAGTTAAAGAGAACTATAAACTTCTTATTCTTGTAGGCACTCTCCTTTGCGGAAATCTCGTTATTGGCCGTACATTCCACTACATTGCGGAAGGATTTACAGCGTGGCTCGGCACAGTCGACCCCTTTCTGCCGGTCTATGCCATACCGCTTGCAACAGGCGCAATGCTGGCGGCCCTGCTTATTGATATCCATACAGCTATTGTATTTACGGTCATCACAAGCCTTATTGCAGGAGTATGGCTTAACAGTCCCCTCTATGCAATCTATGTATTTGCATCGGGCCTTACCGCTGCCTTTGGTGTCATCAGGTGCAAGAAACGCTCATCTATATGGAAAGCAGGATTAACAGTTAGCGCCGTATCCCTTTTTACTGCACTGGCCATGACCCTGATCAGGGGACAGATTGTAAGCCTGGAGCCGATCATGGCAATGGGCTTTGCCCTTTTAAACGGCATAGTTGTAATTACACTTGTTTCAGCTCTGCTTCCGTTGTTCGAATATTCATTTAAATTAACAACTGACATCAGTCTCCTTGAACTTCTTGACCTTAACCAGCCGCTGATGCGCGAACTTCTGGTTGAAGCGCCAGGGACATATCACCACAGTATTATTGTAGGGAACCTGGCCGAAGCCGCCGCCGAAGCAGTAGGCGTCAATCCGCTTCTGGCACGAGTCAGCGCCTATTATCACGACATCGGCAAAGTTAAGATGCCGGAATATTTTATTGAAAACCAGATTGCATCGGTGAGCAAGCATGATAAACTGGCGCCCCGAATGAGCAGCCTTATACTGCTGTCCCATGTTAAAGAAGGTGTTGAACTGGCACGAAAGCACAACATCCCGGAAGTAATAATTGATATTATCCAGCAGCATCACGGGACATCGGTCCAGACATTTTTTTACGCAAAGGCAAAAGAGCAGCATGAAAAAGTAGCTCCTCTTTCAGAAGAAGATTTCAGGTACCCGGGGCCTAAACCCCAGAACCGGGTATCAGCGCTTGTCATGATGGCCGACGCTGTTGAAGCCGCATCAAGGGTATTAACGGACACGTCTCCTGCCAGAGTTTCACTGCTGGTAGACAGAATCATAAACCACTGTTTTATAGACGGACAGCTGGATAACTGTGAGCTTACTCTGAAAGACATCCGCGAAATCAGGACCCACTTTGTATATCTCTTAACCAGCATGTATCACAAGCGAATCAAATATCCCGGATTTGAATTAGACAATGAAGATACTCATCAGAAACCGGCAAAGGTATCGTCCTCTCGATAAGAAAAGGCTTACAAAAGCTGCAGACAGCATTCTTACCTTCCTTAACCAGACAGAGGCTGAATTAAGTATACTATTCGTCGGAGACAAAAAAATGAAGGAACTTAACTCCCTGTACAGGGGTAAAAATAAAAGCACCGACGTGCTTTCTTTTGAAGCCGGCATTCCCATAGATGATTCAACTGCCAATAATGTCCTTGGCGATATCGTGATTAATATTCCGCGGGCAGAATCCCAGGCAAATGATTACGGTCTGACCTTTTACGAGGAACTTTACAGATTGCTTATTCACGGAACACTTCACCTGATCGGATACGACCACGAACTCTCAAAATATGAAGAAAGAAAAATGAAGAAAAAAGAAGAGGAACTTTTTCATGCCGTTACGAAAATGGATTAAAAGTGCCAACCATGCTATTGAAGGCATCCTGCATGCTGCCAAAACCCAGCGTCACATGCGGTACCACCTGTACGCTGCCATAATCATACTTATTGTCAGTCTAATGCTGGGGATTGACTGGTCTGAATTTGCTGTCCTCATTATACTATCCATTGTTGTCCTGTCAGTAGAAATGCTCAATACCGCATTAGAGCTAACTACGGACGTTCTGTTCCCGGAATATGATCAGCGGGCAAAGGAGATAAAAGATATAGCAGCAGGCGCAGTTCTGATCTGTGCACTTGGCGCAGTTGTTATCGGATACATAATCCTGTTTGAACGCTTAAAAAACTTTTTCTATAGCGGGCTGGAAGTAGCAAAGCATACCGGGAGCGACATAGCAGTCGTAGCACTCATAATTGTACTTATTCTGGTTGTGATAATAAAAGCTTTTTATGGAAAGGGCACGCCATTAAAAGGAGGGATGCCCAGTGGACATGCCGCCGTCTCTTTTTCAATCTGGATAGCCGTTACCCTGATAAGCGAAAGTTTCATGCCTTCGCTGCTAGTCCTGGTTATGGCCATTCTCATAGCACAGAGCCGTGTTAATGTAGGTGCCCATAAGCCGCTTGAAGTTCTTGCAGGAGCAATGCTCGGCATTACCGTGACCTTCCTGCTTTTTAAAATATTCTCATGAACCCTAATATAAAGAAATTCGACCCTGCAGTAGACAAAAGAATTTTAGTGGCTGTTTCCGGCACTATATGGACTGCCGTGGGAATACTTCTCTGCAATCATGCCGTAAACTGGCTTTCAGAAGCAATGAATCAAAACGTGCTGTGGCCTGGATCAGCCGGTATTATACTGGCCCTTTGCATTCATCACTTCGGGTTCGTTAAACTGGCGGATAAAAATATTAAACGTATAATGGACAAAGAGGGGAAAGTCTGCATTTTCGGTTTCCAGCCCTGGAAAAGTTATTTTATTATTCTGATTATGGTCGGGATGGGCATTATTCTGAGGCAATCGTCAATACCGAAGCCCTATCTTTCGATCATCTATATGGGCTTTGGGGGCGCAATGTTTTTATCCAGCCTCAGATATCACAGGATTTTCCTTAAGTTACTTTAAGTTAGAGCCACTCATAAAGGCAAGTGCCGAATAACCATTAAAGAATGCCTATATACGAAGTAAAACATCGTCATTTATTTGCAACAGCGGACCAGTAACCGCCCATCACCGCAATTTGATTTTTTCCAGCACTGCAAGTAAAATACTAGATTGAAATTTAAACTTACATCTTTTCTGACTTATTTAAGCACGTAAAAGGAGATTGCAATGACATATACAACCTATCGCCCAAAAAATAAAAAGCGCAAAAGGACTCATGGTTTCCTGTCAAGGATGGCCACTAAAGGCGGAGAGAAAGTTATTAAAAGACGCCGCTCAAAAGGTAGAAAAAGGCTGGCCGTATAATACTCGCTGGTTCAGGTTCCTGGAAAATAATTCAAAAAACAAGGAAAATCGTGAAGGCATTAATTATACTTGCCATTAACATTTACAAAAAAACAATATCACCGTTCTTGCCGCATTCCTGCAGATTCCACCCATCATGCTCCAGTTATTGCATTGAAGCAGTTAACACATATGGAGTTGTTAAAGGGCTGTGGCTTTTTCTTAAGCGGCTCTTAAAATGTCACCCCCTGCATCCGGGTGGATATGATCCGGTGAAACACCTGGACAAACCCTGCTAGAAGGAACTCTGAACAAAAAGGAAAATAATGGATAAACGTACACTATTAGCGGTATCACTATCAGCTTTAATACTCATATCCTGGTCTTTTCTGTTTCCAAATAAAGAGGAAACAAAAGCTCCGGTTCCCGTAGAACAGACTGCTCAGGTAACAGCACCTGTAAAGCAGGTTGAAACCGCCCCTGCTGTGGCTGAGCAATCGCCGACTGAGTATGCATCAACAACAAGCTCTGCAGCAAAAGATGTAATTATTGACACGGACTTATACAAGGCAGTGTTCTCCACCCAGGGCGCAACACTTAAATACTTCGAACTAAAAACACATAAAATTAATGATGTCCCTGTGATATTACTGAAAGCTCCCGGAGTCATGCCCCCACTTTCAATTATTTTCGAAAGTCCGGACAGGAACATTCCACAACGTTTTGTGTATGAAACAAATACAAGCTCTATAACCCTCTCCGAACAGGGGAAAAAACAGGGAGAGCTAGTTTTCACTTATTCAGACGGTAATATGACGATCGCGAAACATTTTGTCTTTCATAATGAGGGATATACTATTGATCTGTCAGTTGTAACTCAAAACACTCCGGCTTTTAAACTGCCTGTTGGAACGGATTTCGGGATATTTGACCCCGAAGCAGGAATGAGGTCTCATTCCGGTCCGGTCATACTTGACGCAGCCAACAAGAAGACTGATTACGGCCATGACGATGACAATGTATCTATTACCACAGGTGTCAAATGGATAGCGCAGGAAGACCAGTACTTCACGGCTGCACTTATTCCGCTCGGCGCTATAGATGGTGCAGACTTCTGGAAAGAAGGGGGATCCCCCGAGGTAGCCCTCAAACTCCAACCGGGCAAACATGACTTCATTCTTTATGCGGGCCCAAAAGAGTATGACAGGCTTGAACGACTCAATAAAGGGCTGGAGCATATGATCGACTTCGGATGGTTCGCCTTTATCGCAATGCCGCTGTTCTGGGTATTAAAATACTTCTACAGCTATATGGGCAACTACGGCTGGGCCATCATGGTACTGACAATTCTCGTGAGAATACCCTTTATCCCCATCTTAAACAAGAGCCAGCAGTCGATGAAAAAGATGGCGAAGATACAGCCGCTCATGGCAGAGCTGAAGGAGAAATACAAAAACGACTCAGCAAAAATGCAGAAGGAAACAATGGCCCTGTATAAAAAACACAAGGTCAATCCAATCGGAGGCTGCCTGCCGATGTTCCTTCAGATACCGGTATTCATTGCCCTGTACAATGTTCTGCTCAAGGCAATTGAACTGAGAGGCGCGCCATTTACACTATGGATAACCGACCTGGCCGTAAAGGACCCCTATTACGTTATGCCGATTGTTATGGGTGCCACAATGGTCCTGCAGCAGAAGATGACTCCTACAGCCATGGACCCGAAGCAGGCGAAAATGATGATGCTTATGCCGATTGTATTTACGTTCATGTTCCTGTCCTTCCCTGCAGGTCTTGTTTTATACTGGCTCGTAAACAACGTACTCGGAATTGGCCAGCAGTATTTTGTTAATAAAAAGACTGACTAGTTTCATATAAGGGCGAGGTGACCTCGCCCCTACGCGGGAATTTGTACCACTAATTATTAATCATGCATCCTGATGACACGATAACCGCCATATCTACACCCACCGGACATGGCGGCATAGGCATTGTCAGACTAAGCGGTAGCAGTGCCATAAAGATATCAGACAGGATCTTTCGTTCTCCCCACAAAAAACGCCTTAAACATACCCCTACCCACAGGATTCTATTCGGACATATAACAGATCCATCATCAGGAGAAGTGATCGATGAGGTTCTTGTTTCCGTCATGAAGGCCCCCAATACATATACAAAAGAAGACATCGTGGAAATTAACTGCCACGGCGGAGCGGTCCCCGTCAAACGAATACTTCAACTCGTCTTAAGTTCAGGGGCAAGACTTGCTGAACCGGGCGAGTTTACACAACGTGCTTTTTTGAACGGAAGGATCGACCTTGCCCAGGCAGAAGCTGTGCTGGATGTTATTAACTCTCTGACAGTGCAGAGCCAGAAAACTGCAGTTAACCAGCTAAGGGGAAAACTATCGGGCAGAATTAACGACATCCGTGACAGACTTATTGAACTCACTGCATTTGTTGAAGCATACATCGACTTTCCGGAAGAAGATATTGAACCGCCTTCACTTAAAAAAATGAGATCAATGGCACAAAAAATACACAGCCAATTAGAAAACCTTATAGAAAACTCACGCTACGGTTTAATCCTGCGTGAAGGGCTGAAAACCGCAATAGTGGGCCGGCCTAATGTGGGCAAATCATCCTTATTAAATGCCCTGCTGGAGCATGACCGGGCCATAGTTACCGATATGCCCGGTACTACGAGGGACGTTATAGAGGAATACCTGAACATCCAGGGTATCCCTGTAAGAATCATGGATACAGCCGGTATCCGTACCGTAAAAAACCTGGCTGAAAAAGAGGGTGTCAAAAGAAGCCTTCACACGCTGGAAAATGCTGACCTCATACTGCTGGTCATCGATGGAAGCAAGGCCCTGCACAGGGCTGACCGGGAGTTAATGGAAAAAACAGACCCGGAAAAAACAATCATGATCATCAACAAAACAGACCTCCCGCAAAAAGCAAAACCTGCCAGGCCTCCAATGGCAACTATTAAAATCTCCGCTAAAAAAGGTAGTGGCCTAAAAAAGTTGAAGGATAAAATTGCCACAACAGCACTCAAAGGGCAGACAGAATGCAACACTGAAGTAGTTACCAATACAAGACATATAAGCGCCCTTGAAAAAGCTTTCAATTCAATCCATTCTTTTATGGAGGGAATTAAAAGACAGGACTCTCCTGAATTCCTTTCCCTTGAACTCCGTGAATCTCTTGATGCCATCGGTGAAATCCTCGGCATTACAACCCCCGACGACATACTGAATCATATTTTTGATAACTTTTGTATAGGAAAGTAAAAAAAGATAAACATCGAACGTCCAACGTCCAACATTCAACATCGAATGTTAAATGGGAAAAGATGAAGAAACGGAAATTGGTGTTTGATGTTTGCTGTTCATTCGACGTTGAACGTTGGACGTTCGATGTTCAATGTTGGACGTTCAATGTTCATTCTCTTCACTAATCCTTCCACCGTCCCCTACTCTCTGTCCTTAGTCTTTTCAATAGTTTATAATTGAACCCATGACAAGGCTTAATAAAGTCAGACGCGTACTTATCTACACTCTGCTGCTGAATATTACAGTGGCTGCGGGAAAAGTATTCTACGGGTACTCAATAGATTCCATAAGTATGCTCTCAGACGGGTTCCATTCATTTTTTGACGGTGCATCCAATGTGATTGGACTGTTCGGTATATGGATAGCCTCCCAACCTCCTGACAAAGACCACCCTTACGGGCACAGGAAGTATGAAACACTTTCAACCATTGCAATCGCTGTGCTAATTTTCGCTGCCGGCATTGTAATACTTAGAGAAGCCTTTGCACGAATGCAGTCAGCCCATACCATTGAAGTCACATTTGCAAGCTTTATAGTTATGGGCATAACGTTGATGGTAAACATCGGAGTAATGAAATATGAGACAAGGAAAGGCCGTGAGCTAAAGAGCGATTTCCTGATTGCAGATGCGATGCATACAAAGGCTGACATCTATATCTCCCTGTCTGTCGTCATCAGCCTTATCGCGGCAAAGGCCGGCTTTCCTGAAGTGGATATAATAGCAGCATTTATCATTACAGTCTTTATTGCTAAAATGGGATTTGAAATCCTCAAGTCAGCAGCGGAAGTCCTGACAGACTCTTCGCGTATTAACCCCGAAGAGATCAAAACAGTGGCTATGAATATTGAAGGAGTAAAAGACTGTCATGGAATCAGAACGCGGGGGAACGAAGATTGCATAAATATTGACCTTCATTTACAGGTCGATCCGGACCAAAAAATAAAAGATGCCCACAAGCTGGCCCACACAGTTGAAGCAGCAATAAAAAAGGCATTTCCGTCAGTGGCTGATGTCATCACACATATAGAACCCTTCAATAAAAACAGGCTGAAATGATAGGGTCAATCGCTACAGTATCACGCTGAAATCTGGTATACTTAGAGACCAGGATTCAAGGATTCAAGGGTCCGAGGAGTCGAGGGTAAAAGAAAGTCACTCTTTGCCACCCTGGAACCCTTGGCCCCTTGAATCCTTGAACCCTTCTTTACCAAAATGAAAGGAACTGATTATGGCTTTCCCGATACACAGACCAAGAAGACTGAGAACAACTGATGCACTGAGAAAGATGGTGAGAGAAACTACCCTGTCACCTGATGACCTGATTTATCCATTATTTGTGACATTCGGCAAGGGAGTAAAGAAGAAAATATCTTCCATGCCCGGCTGTTTTCAAATGTCCGTTGACAATATTGTTAAGGAGTCGGAAAAAGCATATAAACTCGGCATTCCAGCCATTATCCTCTTCGGCATCCCGGAGCACAAAGACTCACGTGCATCAGAAGCTTACAGCCCCAAAGGAGTAGTGCAGCAGGCAATTAAGGCAATTAAAAACAAGGTTCCGGAGCTAATTATCATTACAGATGTATGTCTCTGTGAATACACAGATCACGGCCATTGCGGAATCATAAAAAAGGGCAAGATATTAAACGATCCCACACTTGAATTACTGGCAAAGGAAGCTCTTTCCCATGCAAAAGCAGGCGCTGATATTGTAGGCCCATCGGACATGATGGACGGTCGTGTTGCTGCAATAAGAAACGTACTCGATTCAAGCGGCTATGAAGAGATCCCTATTATCAGTTATGCCGCAAAATACTCTTCAGCCTTTTACGGCCCATTCCGGGAAGCAGCGGAATCAACTCCTTCATTCGGCGACAGACGATCTTACCAAATGGATCCTGCAAACAGAAGGGAAGCAATGAAAGAAGTTACCCTTGATATCGACGAAGGCGCAGACATTGTAATGGTCAAACCCGCGCTGAGTTATATGGACATAATATCAGATGTCAAGGAGTCATTCGACCTGCCGGTTGCAGCATATAATGTCAGCGGAGAATATTCAATGGTCAAAGCAGCTGCAAAAGCCGGCTGGATTGATGAAACCAAAGTAATGATGGAAATACTAATGTCCTTTAAACGCGCGGGCGCTGATATGATACTCACTTATCACGCAATGGATGCGGCAGAAGAATTAAATAAGTAAGGGCGGGTTTGAAACCCGCCCCTACAATATTCAATAAACATGAACATAACTTTAACATCAGGAAAAACAGTTGAAGCTAAAGAAGGTGAGTCAATCCTTGATTCGCTTAAGAAAGAAGGTATCTTTCTTACATCATCATGCGGTGGTAAAGGGACCTGCGGGAAGTGCAAAGTAATTGTTCAATCCGGCAATGTGTCAAGCACATCTCAAATGAAACTTTCTCAGGATGAGATAAACAGCGGCTATGCACTTGCGTGCAAAACCTGCCCATCTGAAGATATCCTGATCGATATACCAAAAGAATCGATGCTCATAGTTGAAGGGCAGATTGCGACAGGAAAGTCAAAAGATCTCCAGTCACATCTGCAGGCATCGGGAGCAGCCGTTGATCCCATAGCCTCCCGGATTCTGATCGATCTTCCACCGCCATCAATAGATGACAATATCAGCGACCTCGAACGCGTAAAAAGGGAATTAGTCGCTAACGGTATCGGCTGCCTCAGGGTACCCTACAGGCTTTTGACAAAACTGGGCAAATCAGCAAGAGAAGGAAACTGGCAGATAACACTTTCAACCATACACAGTGAAGACTGCTACGAAATAACAAACATATTCCCCGGAAACAGGACATCGCCGCATTACGGCATTGCCATTGATATCGGCACAACAACAGTCGTTGTCTACATGATAGATTTAACAGACGGAAGCCTTTTAGATGTCGCTTCTATATATAATTCACAAATCCAGTTTGGTGACGACGTCATCACCAGAATTGTAAATGCCACCGAGCACGACAAGCTGCATAACATTCACAGTGCAATAATATCGGACATTAACAACCTGCTCCAGCTGCTTATGGAAACTCATGATATAACTTCAGAATCAATTGACTGTTTTGTTACATCGGGCAACACTACCATGACTCAGCTCTTTTTAAACCTGGATCCGGCATCCATAAGAGAAGAGCCCTATATACCGACAGCTAATTCCTTCCCGCTGGCCTATGCTGGAGAGCTGGGAATTAAGGCAAACCCGAATACACCCGTATATGTCCTCCCCTGCGTAGCCAGTTATGTAGGAGGCGACATCGTCTCAGGGGTGCTTGCAACAGGGATGCATAAACAGGAGGAAGTCTGCATATTTATTGATATCGGTACTAACGGTGAAATAGTAATAGGCAATTCAGAGTGGATGATGTCAGCAGCATGCTCCGCCGGCCCCTGCTTTGAAGGCAGCGGAATGAAGCACGGCATGAGGGCTACCGAAGGAGCTATTGAAAACGTCAATATTAACCGCGAAACACTTGATGTTGAAATTGAAGTCATCGGTGACAGCAAGCCCATGGGAATATGCGGCTCCGGCATGATAGATGCAATTTCTGAGATGTTCATTACAGGAATTATAAATCAGAAGGGCAAGCTTCAGAAAGATAAATCTGACAGAGTCCGAGACGGAGAAGACGGCCCTGAGTTCGTTGTCCATTTCGGAGACAAGAAGGACATTGTCCTTTCCGATCCTGATATAGAAAATATCGTGCGTGCAAAGGCCGCTATCTACGCCGGTTTTTCAACGCTGCTCAATGAAGTAGGCTTCACATTTGATGACGTACACAGGGTTTATATAGCAGGAGGCTTCGGTAAATTTCTGGACATTGACAAAGCTATAATCCTCGGCATGCTGCCCGAAATGCCAAAGGAAAAATTCGAGTACATGGGAAACACATCCGTCACCGGAGCATACCTTTGCACCCTGTCAAGAAAACTGAGGGAAGAGGCTGAAGAGATATCAAGGCAAATTACCTATGTCGAACTTTCCGTCTCCAACTCTTTTATGGATGAGTACATGTCCGGCCTCTTTATTCCACATACAAATATGGATGCATTCCCGGGCGTCAAAGCGTTAATGGGCCACTAGTCAATAGCAATCAATCCTTACGTAAAAAACAGCATTAGACATCCCACACCATAGCGAATGAAGGCGTTGAGCTTGCAGGTCAGGCCAAGGAAGCTCTTCATAAAATCGTCAGTGCATCGGAAAGATGCCTCGACCAGGTCCAGTCAATAGCTGCATCAACGGAGGAACAGTCTTCAGCGGTAGA
>PIVU01000510.1 GCA_003354025.1 Nitrospirota bacterium | reverse complement strand
GGCGGCCTGGTTGTAGTATCTGTTATGGCCATAGACAAATTAAGAGTTGACGACCCGGTCGGTGCAATATCAGTCCATCTTGTATGCGGCATCTGGGGTACACTGGCAGTAGGCCTCTTCGGAGCAATGGCAGGAGTTAAACAATTTACAACTCAGTTAATCGGTGTAGGCGCATATGGAGCAGCAGCAGGCATATCCGCATTCATCATATTCTCTATTGTAAAAGCAACAATGGGTCTCCGGGTATCCGAAGAAGAAGAGTTCGAAGGACTCGATGTGGGAGAACACGGCCTTGAAGCATACCCAGATTTACAATTAGGAACAGCAGGCAAAGGAAGCGGAATTTAATAACAAGTACCTCTGTAGGGGCGGGGCGACCCCGCCCTTACATATGGAGAAATTGGAGACATCATGAAAAAAATAGAAGCCATAATCAAGCACTTCAAACTAGACGAAGTCAGAGACGCTCTTCATAAAATAGGCATCCAGGGCATGACCGTTACGGAAGTAAAAGGGTTTGGAAGGCAAAAAGGACACATGGAAGTCTATAGAGGAGTCGAGTACGAAGTAAAATTTCTTCCAAAGATAAAAGTTGAAGTAGCCATCGCTGCCGAGAAACTGGATGAAGTACTCAGCGCCATTCAGGAACACGCAAAGACCGGCGATATCGGCGATGGGAAAATATTCGTCTATGACCTTGAAGAAACCATAAGAATCCGTACCGGAGAAAGGGGAAAAGAAGCATTATAAGTACATTCCCCAGAAAACACAAAAAAAGCCCTGCCATAACAGGCAGGGCTTTACATTTCTCAAAAATGGACTTTATCTTACAGTCCAGGATTAACCGGATATTAGCTTGGCCTCCCTCATCTCCTTCAGCATCTTCTCAAATTCATCGGGATTTTGACGGCCAAGAAGCATTACTGCATCATAGGGAATCTTCGAACCGGAAGGGTCAACTGAAGCAAAGTATTTTGTAAAAAAAGCATCAAACAAGTTTCTCTTTTCCACATCATTGAAGTGGTCTTCAAAAGCAAATGATATTTCCTGGGCAATGAGCCCTATCTTATCTATATCCATTAGTAATTCTCCTTAATAATAGTGCAAAGCCAAAGGCTAAAAAATTCATACATTGGGATGCCTAAGA
>PIVU01000049.1 GCA_003354025.1 Nitrospirota bacterium | reverse complement strand
CACTGTTTCTTTCTGTGCGCATTCCGGAATCAGGGTTAATATCAGCAGTGATTTTTTCAAAGTCAAGAAGCAGTACCATTCTATCTTCAAATTTGACTATGGCAACGACTACACCGTCATCAGTGGAGAGCATGCCGCTGGGAGATTCAATCTGTTTCCATGACAGACGGTGAATTCTTGCTACAGCGGTTACACAGAAACCTACCATTGCGTTGTTGAACTCACTGATAATAATATAGGACGTTTCCTTATTGAGATCATTTTTTGAACCGAGGTGTCTTTGCAGGTTTATTATCGGAATTACCTGACCGCGAATGTCCGCAATACCTTCAAATGAAGGGTGGGAGTCTGGAACGGTGACAACATTATCAGGATATTTGATGATTTCACGTACTTTTGCGACATTGATCCCGTAAATATTCCCGTCGATGGAAAACTCTACGATTTCAAGTTCGTTTGTTCCTGATTCTAAAAGTATGTTTGTATCTCCGGCTTTTCCGATAGCTGGCATTGACTGGTTCTCCTTTATTCTCTTAAGTTGCAATGAAATGCCATGTTCTTACAGCGCCTAATGCGTAAATAAGAGCGATGTATGGCCTAAGAAAATTCCTCCTTCATTAGATATCACGCTTACTATTAATACGGATAATTGTTTACAAAGCTTGAGGGCGTAGTATAAAAAAAACGAGGCCTTCGGTAAAAAATAAAGTATTCCATAAGATAGGTGTTTTAGTTCTTGTTATCAAGTACTTAAGGGCGATATGAAAATAATTTAAATGAATCACTAAAGTTTCTTCAGCAAAGGATCGATTAATTATATTGAGGGACATGTGAAGTTAATTTCTGTGTTAGTAACATAAGACTATCAATATCCCTTTATAACGCCGTAATTGTGTGAAATATTCGGATTTAATCCGGAGAAATGTAGAGGAATACTGGAATACTGTTTCATGAGTGAAACTGTGCTCCCTTTGATGCTATCTATAGACATAGTTCAACGGGGCATGAAATTGTATCGGGGGCATCAATGGGCAAGGCGTATCAGCTTAATCATTTACTAAATATTGCTGCGTACATCAAAAGTAATAAAGGGGGACAGTTAATGGAAATAATTAGTCTTTGATTACCAATTCTGAATGGGGACATAGAACAAAAAGGTTCAGATTCTCCAAATCGTTGTGGGCAATTAAATCAATCCGAGGATATCGGGTGGAAAAAGTAAAGGAGTGTAGGTATGAGCATAAGAGCCAGGTTGTATGGAATTATTACATTTTTGGTTGTATTATCGCTGGCAGTAGGGGCTGCTGGCAGCTACATTATGTTTCGGGCAGGCAGTTCAGCCAGTGGGATGGTGAACGAAGAGATGATGTTTGGAAACACAGTTGATGCATTGCATATGAATGCCGCCGGTATAATGCAGAGTGAAAAGGAATTCTTCCTTTCTTCAGGCCCAAAGGCGAGAGCGGCGAATTACAAAGCGACAATGCAGGCTTTCCAAGAAATCAGAACAACTCTTGAAGAGTTGAAGTCAGGCAGTTTTCAGGAAAGAAGCGGTGCTTTAATTACTATTACGGAAATGGAGAGTTCACTTGCTGCGGTAGAGGCATCATTTAAGAAAACTGCCGACAAGTTTGTGAAAACAAGGGCATTTAGTAAAATTGGTAAATCCTACAATGACTACAAAACAAAATTTGTGGATCTTACAGACAGAATACTGAAACTTAAAGAGGACATTCATTTAGAGACTGCAACTGCAGGCAATGCGCTGTCCTCCATGCATGGAAATGCTCTGAAAGTATTCCCTGTGCTGGCCCTTCTACTAATACTCGTAGGCGGTGGAATCGGGTTTTTTAATGTCCGCAGGATTTCCAACTCTCTATCTGAACTTGTTGAGGGCATGGAAGCTGTAAGCGGAGGTAAAGCAATAGCCCTTCCAGTTACCAGCAATGACGAGCTCGGTACTATGACGAAGTTGATTAACGACACCACGGAAAAAATGCAGGCATACATGGAGGCTGACGAAGAGAGGGAAAGAGGTCAGGTCAATGTTATTAATTTTCTGGAAGTAGTTAGTGTTGCTTCAGAAGGTGATTTTACAAAGAAAGCTCCTGTTACTACCGATGTTTTCGGATCTATTGCAGATGCTTTTAATATGATGATGGAAGAGCTTTCTACTCTCATAACAGACGTAAGACATACTGCAGAGACATTCGGAGAGGACAGCTTTAATACTCTTAACATTCTGAAAAATATGGCCGATGGCTCTGAAACGCAGATGGTCCAGTTGAGAAATGCTACTGAGGCCGTTGATGAGACAGCCCAGGCAACTATTGAGATTTCTGAAAAATCACAGAGCGCAACCGAATTATCTATTAAAGCTGCAGAGGCTTCACAGAAAGGTGAGCAGCTGGTATCACAGAGTATTGAAGGTATGCAGCTCATAAGGGCCGCAGTGCAGACTATTAACAAAAAGATGAAGATGTTCTCAGAGAGGATCATCGAGATCGGCACAATTTCAGGAATGATTGCTGAAATTTCATCAAGGACGAACTTACTGTCCATGAATGCATCGATTGAAGCTGCAAGGGCCGGTGAAGCTGGAAAGGGCTTTGTGGTTATTGCTGAGGAAATCAGAAATCTTGCAGACAGGTCTGCAGAGGCAACCAGGGACATCACGGACATTATTCGTTCAATTCAGACCCAGGCCGGTGAAATAACAAGTTCTCTTGAAGAGGAGACCGAAATTGTTGAGAAGCAGTCCGAGCTTGCAATGGAAACCAAGTCGTCCTTTTCAGAGATTTCAAATGCTATTGATGAGTCAAAATCCATAGTGGCCGAGATACAGCCGTTATCTCAGACACAGAGAAAGATGACCAGTGATGTTGTTCTTTCCATGGAAAATGTTAACCGTATATCTCTTGACCTTCTGAGACTGGTCCATGACTCTGAAGGTATCTCTGAGAACCTGTCCGGATCATCAAAGGAACTGCTGACATCGGTTGAAAAATTCACCCTTGCAGATGCTTCAAGTGTACAGGAAGAGATCCAGGCGAACCCTGACATTGAGATGCATCACTTGCAAACTGACGAACTGGGTATTGATAAGGAGGTGATTGTATAATGTCGGCAGAATGTTTATTTACGCGGCTTATTAGAGAACAAAAGGAAAAATTCAAGACTGTCTTTGAGGCAAACTCCGATATTGTTGAGAAGGTTGTAACCCTGAGAAGGATGGCAAGACAAATTGCCAAGGATTATTTTAACATCATCAATTATCAAAATATTGATGATTTCTATAAAGACTATGAAGCTGGGAAATCTCCCCTGGTTGAGTTAGAAGGAGCGGGCTTCAGGGAGAGGGACATCATTATATTGAATGACTGCCCCTCCGCTCCTCTCTTTGAGGAATTCAAGGAAAATGGTGAGTTCCCTGAATACTGGGCAAGGATACCTCAGGAGTACATGGATAAGTTTAAGAACGAGGCAATTCTTCATCCACTGTGCGTCGTTCATCAGACTTTCAGGGACCTGCTTGCTTCACAGATACCAAAGGGCAGGGGGGTTTTACACTCAGTCGGAGTAGCCTGCCGTTCGGGCGCCACTGGAAAAGTGGTCTATTCCGATTTTGGTCTTACTACGACTACTGTGAAAAGAGAAGAGATTGCGGAAGTTATTGACGGATATGCCTGTGCATTTCATTTGATGTAAAGGTTGCTGTTCCTCCATATAGGCCGGGAAGCTCTGGATTTATATTAAGGGCTTCCCGGTTTTATGGTTTTATCAAATTATGAATTGTTCATGGTGGTTATGAGTTTGAGGGTATATTTAAATTGTCAATGAATTGGACGAGGTCACAGTTTATTAATATTACCTGCTTATCAAGCATAAAGGCGTGATCTGATGATAATGAAAACATATACATATCAACGATACAATGTAGGGACGGGTTTCAAACCTGTCCTTATAAATTCTCTGGATTATTATCATCCAGTTCCCATTGCAGGGGATTATTTCTGATATACTCTCTAATTTTGAAGAGTTCTGTTTCATTTCTTATGACGCGGTCAAAATAATTTCTTTGCCAAACCGGAGTGCCTGATGTGTTACGGCTTTTATTGATTTGACGTGAAGAGAATGTCTTCAAAGCGCGAATAATTTCCGGCAATCCATGTTTTTTACCTGTAGGGGCGGGTTTAAAACCCGCCCTATCAATATTGCCATTTACCCAAACAATCCCGTGCAGATGATTCGGCATGATTACAACTTCATCCAATACAATATTGCTATAATGATTTGGTAAATCCTGCCAACATCTCATTACGATATCACCGGAACTGCTTAGTTGTATTACTGAATTAAGCACCCCGCCCAAGATACTTTCCCTGTTCCATGTACATATGGTTACAAAATAGGCACCTTGATTTGAATAATCATATTTCTGTAAGCGAATCGATCTCCGATGATGAATTCTTGGATCGTATTTCATTTAAGCATGTCCCCTCAGATATTGTGGATAGCATTATACCATACACAGCAAGGGCGGGTTTAAAACCCGCCCCTACACCAGAAAACCCTCTCGATTACCGGATGTTATTAAGCCTTCTGCAACATAATTGAAATCTTTGAATATATGTAATTATTAACAAAACCCATAATGATTAAAATTTGTTAATAAGAGGGGAATATCTGATAAGTAGTAGATTATCACGTTAATACAAAATGAATCGGACCAACCCTGTTAAGAGTTGGTCCGTGAAGTTTACTGAAGTAGCTGTCTTCGAATTTTGCTTTTAATAACTATCTTACACGGCAGGAAAAATTATACCGCTTTTAATGTTTCTTCTGATTGTCTCTATTAGAGTCGACTCCTCAAAGGGTTTAACGAGATAGTCTTTTGCTCCCAGCTGAGTGGCTTTCTCTTTGTGCTTTTCACTGTTACGTGAAGTTAACACGATAGCTGGAATAGTATCTGAAAGCCCGCGACGCTTTAATTCTCTTAAAAGCTCGTATCCATGCATTATGGGCATTTCAAGGTCAGTGAGTATCAGGTCAACCTGGTTTTCCTCGATAATGCTGAAGGCCTCAAGCCCGTTTGGCGCAGTAAGAACATTGTATCCGTTCTGTTCAAGAATAATGCTTGCAAATTTACGGACACTTAAAGAGTCATCTACAACAAGTACATTGTTACTGATTTCTATTTTCTCAGGCACCTGGGTTATCTCAATTTCATCGAACTGGGACTCAAACAGGCCTACCGGGTTCAGAACGGGCGACAGTTTTGCGTCTGCAGAAATGCTGAATCCGGAGTAGCATTTCAACCCCTCAAGAAAGCCTCCCGGCGGACTGATAACTGTGTCCTCCTGCCCGAGAATTTCGTCGACCATGAGGGCCGTCTTTTTGCCGGAGAGTAAACTGAATACAATGATCGGATGGCGTGTGCCGGTCCTTACGGGAGGTATGCCAAGGAGACCGCAGAGATCTTTCAGGGGTATTTCGTTTCCCCTGACTTCTACTGTGTCTTTGTCCCCGTTTATTCCTGATACGTCAACGTCCATAAGTTCCTGAATAAGGCTTGAGGGTACTGAAAACTCAAGTCCTCCTGCCATAAGCTTAACGGTGTTGACAACAATAAGAGTAAGGGGAAGTTTGATCCTGAATGTCGTTCCCTTTCCTTCATCGGTCGCAATGCTCAGGGTACCGTTCATTTCAGAAATAATCTGTCTGACTGCATCAAGTCCTACTCCACGGCCGGAGGTCATGTCTACTTCATCGTGTGTTGAAAATCCGGGCATAAAGAGCAGGTTGAGCAGACGGGCAGGTAACACCTCTTCTTCTTCCTGAATGAGGCCCATGCTGACAGCTTTCTTACGGACTTTTAGCAGGTTGATTCCTCCTCCATCATCATGTATATCGATAACTACTGTGTTGCCGTCACGTTTCGAGGAAAGAGTTATACTCCCTTTGTCTGTTTTATCCGCATTGCTGCGCTCTTCCGATGATTCTATGCCATGGGAAAATGCATTGCGGACCAGATGGAGCAGCGGAGTAAAAAGTTTTTCATAAAGTATCCTGTCAATACGGGTATGACCGCCGCTTATGACAAAATTTACTTTTTTACCGGATTTGTCGGAGAGGTCTCTGATAATGCGTGTAAATCTCTGGAACAGGTTGCCTGTCTCGACCATTCTGGATTCTGAAATCAGGTCACGAAACTCGAGGTTAAGAACGTCAAGTTTGCCTGTATGCTTAGAGAATTGATCAAAGAAATCTGAAATGCTTTTTACAGCTTCATTAACATCGCTCATTATTTCTTTCACGCTGTTTGCAAAAAGATTAATGCCGTCGTATCTATCGAATTCGAGTTCTCTGAAGTCTTCAAGAAGTGAATCCACATAGGATATCTTTTCAGGAGCTGCCTGGGCATATCGGCTGTCAAATTCTTCAATTTCCTTTAATAGCCTACTGCAGGCGTACTGAATTTCTGTTTTCAGGTGTGCAGATCCTTCTGTTTCTGAAACAAAATAGTTTTTAAGTATCGTAAGCTCACCCACAAGACCCATCATTTTATCCAGCTTGTTTATATGAACTTTTACATAGCTTGATTGATGTGATGGTACGTCCCCCTGAGTTACCTGTTCAGTCTGGTCATCAGTTGACAGTCCGTTGACTGACACAGATTCGCTTTCAGTTTTATCTGTTTCAGCAATGTCGGAATTGTCGTTTGCCATGGGTTCCTGTTTCAAGGATGTCCCGGGCTCATCCTCATAGTCTTCCAGGTCCAGGTCTTCCGATTCGCCATCATTGTTTTTAAGCTCATTAAGATAGTGTATGACTTCCTCAGGGAGCGGATTGCATATTTCGTTAGTGAGTTCAACTTTTGCGGTTTTCCCATTTACTGTCTCGGAAATCATATACTTGATTGCATCCAGGGAATTAAGAAACCAGTCCACTATCTTTTTTGTAACGGTAATCCGGCCTTTTGTTACACCTTCAAGCACGTCTTCTATTTTATGTGCAAGTTCGCTTAAAGTGTTTAACTTAACCAGTGCTGCAGAACCTTTTAAAGTATGTGCTGTCCTGAAAAGATCCTGTATGCCCTCTCTGTCCGAAGGGTTTTTATCAAGTTTCAGGAACCCCTCTTCAAGCTGTATTAACAGTTCTTCAGCTTCTGTGAGAAAAAATTCTAAAAGTTCTTTTTCTAGCATTATGATACCCTGTACCTTTGAAATAATTGTTGAACATTAATTGTTTCTCCTGAAAATTCAGTCTTGAGATCGGGTCTTTCATTTACGGCAATTGCAAACCTGTCAACGCCCGTATCAAGTACAATTAATTGCTTTATCTTTTTATGTTCTTCAATGATGTTTCTGATTTTGCCTAAACTCAGAACAGGTATTGCATAGCCCCTGAGATGTACTATTCCGTCAACGTATGCCGGTGTAAGCGGGAGCGGAAAAATTTCTGAGACTTCCGTTATTTCCCTGACATACTCCAGCGGAATTGAGAATGTCTCACTTCCAATGCTGAAAGTGCAGGCCTTGAGCTGCGGAGCACTGGATTTTGCCTGCTGCAGATCAATCTGTGTATCTAGTTTCTGATTGTTCATTAAGATGCCCTTTCTTTATCTCTACCGTATTTTGCTGAGACCCGGTTTCCCCATAAAACCGCTTAAACAGGATGTATTACCCTCCAACGTATTTTCTGACTGTACGCATCAGCTCAGTTGCTTCAAAGGGTTTGGTTATATATTCATCAGCCCCCTGTTTGCGGCCCCAGAACTTGTCACTTTCCTGTGTCTTGGATGTGAGAAGGATTATTGGGACCCCCTTAATATTTGCGTCCTGCTTCAATGCCCGGCATACCTGGAAGCCGTTTTTTTTCGGCATTACAACATCCAGTATGATCAGGTCAAAATTACCTTCTTTTGCTTTCTGTTCAGCCTCTTCTCCGTCGGATGCGCTTGTCAATTGAAAGCCCGTATCCTTGAAGGAATTTAAAATGTACTTCATGTCAGTGTCACTGTCGTCTGCGACCAGTATTTTTACCATGCCCTGCTACCTCCTGTTTATATGTATGATTTGAAATTACTGCATCCCGTTCCTGTAATTGTTAATCTCTCCTATATATATGAATTATTTAATTGCGCTTTTGAACTAAATCCCCGAATCTCGGACGGTATCGGAATGTCCTCGACATAAAAGTGTCCCGAAGTTGCTTCAAGTGTGTTTTGAAGAGCATCTTCGGAGAGACGCCTGTAATAATCGGCCAGTTCATCTTCAGTGAGAAGGCCCTTCTCAATTAGATTATTCCCTGCAGTAAAACAGCTTCCTCCTGAACCGGAAAGTGCTGTATGCAGCTCACTTTGCGGACATTTCCCGTCCTGCAGTAGCAGTTCCTCAAGGCTTGTCCTGTGAGAAGGTTTGCTGATTGAAGCAAACGCGACCTGACCGCTTTCAAAAAATATCTCTGAGTTGAAGTTGTCAGATAATATTGATAACTTCCCTGAAAGCCGTGTATTGCCGATAAACTGAATAAGATCAGGTACGGATATATACATGAGTTCACCGGCAAGTATGCGTCTTGATGACCGCACTAGATCCGTTTCTTTTAATGTCTGTATCATTGTGCTTTTCAGGAGCATTGTTAGTTCTCTGCCGAAATAGTGTCTGAACTCCTTTGATATATTCTCGTGAATGGGGGCATTCCCAGGTTGATTGTCGCCATTCCCAGCAGGCGGTGTATTCGCAGGTGTTTCAATGGTGTTTTCTCCGGCACTATGAGTTACAGGAATGTTCTCGGAGATTGCTGCCTTTTTTGGTTTGAACGGTTTATCTGAAGATACATCTATAAAAGAACTGTTTGATTGCAAAACATCCTGCAGATGTGGTGATTCCGGCTGTTCGGCAGACAGGGGGGAATCGGAAGAATCTCCATTGCCGGGGTGATTATCCACTTGAGCATACAAAGGCTCTGGCATTTCCCTGGAAGAAGCAGTCATAGCGTTTTCTATATTTTTGTATTCTCCAGGAGTAATGTCAACGAATGACATTTCTGATGAAGATTTATTCATATTCACCGCTTCCTGTACCTCTGCGCCTGATGACTTGCCTTTCTCTAAAAGGACTTCTTTTACCGTTTCCTGAACGTCTGCCACTGATGACTTGCCTCTCTCTGAAAGGACTTCTTTTACCGTTGCGGTGAGTGTCTCGGCTTCAAAGGGTTTTTGCAGGTATTGGACAATGCCGAACTTATCGTCAAAGCCTTTTCCTACCTCGCCGCCTTTGGATGTTATAAGTACGATTGGAATATCGTTGAGAATAGAGTCTGACCGGATGCTCTTGCAGAACTGGTAGCCGTTCATCTTCGGCATGATGAAATCGACAATAATTAAAGACGGTACTTCATCTTTGGCCATTCTAAGGCCGCTGTCCCCGTCCTCTGCTGTGAATACGTTATATCCCTCCTGAGAAAGCACCAGCTCTGCCAGCCTTCTTACAGTAGGAGAATCATCAATTACAAGAATAGATTTGTTGTTTCCCATGTCCCCTCCAATTTTTATTATAAAGCCCTTTTTTAAACGTCCCTGAATACTCTTCGGGAGAATGTTATTATTTCTTTAGTTTTGCGAGCAAAAAGAATAAGGACTGGAAAATGACAATCATGCAATTCCAATTAAAGGTTTGCATGAAATAGCCGTTTATAGAAATAGTCACATGCCGGGGATGTGTTGCTGAATAGAAAAATATCAGCGGAACCAATACTGAATATTGATTTGTCATGGGGACAATATGGGCTTGAATTTCATTGCAGACATCGAAATATGAAACGGGATTAGTGCCAATTGCTGTCTGCACTTGCGCCTGTACCAGGGCCTGACAGAGAAAAGGACGAGCGGTGTCTTGCAGGTTAATCGCGTTATTACTAATTATTGAAGGACTAAATTCGAGGGGACAATATGGGTGGAGAAGATAGAAGAGAGTATATAAGATACGGCTGTCAGTCTGCTTGTGAAATCAGTATTGACGGCCAGACCTACAATGGATATGTAGTTGACTACTCGGACGGTCTCGGGGTTATTACTGAAAAGGCCCCTCTTCTGAAGAAAGGAGTGACCGCGCTGATAAGGACAATAAACCCTGCAAGTGAAATGAAAGGACTGGTGGCATGGGTAAAGGATACGGGCAAGGATGTCAGGGTAGGGTTCAAAAGAGTTGGTAACCTGAATGGGAATGTGAAAGATTTTATACTCGCCGATGTCCTTACAGGGATACAGAGGGGGACCAGGACGGGTGTTTTGGAGATTGTAAGCGATTCAGTAGTGAAGCGTGTATATATAAAAAATGGTGATATGGTTTTTGCAGACTCAAGCTTTAAGAATGACCGTCTTGGAGAGATGCTGGTAACAGAAGGTAGAATCACGCTGGCCCAATATGACGAGGCCTCCAGACGTTTGCATGAAACCGGAGAAAAACTGGGGAAGATCCTGGTTGATATGTCTTGCCTTACCCCGCGTGAGCTGTATTACTCCGTTCGCCATCAGGTGGAAGAAATTATTTTAAGTTTATTTACCATGACAGAAGGCACCTTTGAATTCAAAGAGGGCACTTTGCCTACGAATGAGCTGATTACTTTAATAATAAGCGCTGCAAATATTATATACCGAGGTATGAAGAAGATACGGAATTTGACGGCCATACAGCAAATGTGCCCTCCTATAGAGGCGGTCATGGAGTTGTCTCAGGACCCTATCAGCATATTCCAGTCTATTGAATTGAATAAAAAAGATAAGGAAATATTATATCTTGTTAGTGATAACTATCCTTTAAAAGAAATTCTGACACGGTCGCCTTCAACAAATTTTGAGACACTTAAAACAATCGCAGCCTTTATCAAGGTTGGGATTGTCCTGGTAAAACAAAATAAAGACTGCTCTCATGGTATTTCAGCAGGAGAACTTCTTAATGAACACGCGAAGGAGCAGCCGGAAGAATTTCTTATGAGGCTTGAAGAACTTCAGTCAAAATGTGATTCTTCTGATTATTATGCTTTTCTCGGCATTGATCGCCAGGCGACAGAAGAGGAAGTTCGGAAATCATACTTCCGGATGTCAAAACAGTTTCATCCTGATCGGCATTTTGATTTTCCTCAATATGATATCAAGAGTAAATTGATTAAGGTGTTTGCATATGCTACAGAAGCGAATACTGTTCTTTCAAATCCCGATGGGAGGGCAGGCTATGACAGGATTATTAATCAGGAGTCAAATGGAAATGATCAGCAGCAGGAAGGGCCCGTTAGCGATAAGTCTGAAATGATTCATGATATTCAGGAATCTGATGACACCGCAGTGTGTGAAAATACAGAGGCGCACTATGAGCTGGGAGCTGCGTATGTAGAAATGGGTATTGTCGAAGATGCTATTGAAGAATTTGAAAAAGCCGCCGTTGATCCTGCAATGAAAGTTATGAGCTTCAAGGCGATAGCTGCATGTCATATGGAACTGGGCAATAGTCAGGGTGCTATTGATACGTTTAGGAAACTCCTTTCAAAGATGACATCCGACAATAATGAATACCTCGATGTGAAATATGAGCTGGCGGGAATTTATGAGCAAAGCAATGAATACTATAATGCACTCAGAACATACAGTGAAATACAGGCCCTGGACGGAGGATACAGGGATGTGGCCTGGAAAATTGAATCAGTTAATAATATGATGTCCTATGGAAAGAACTCGTCTCCGTTATGGAATAAATAGGTGTTGTAATATTGGATTTCAAACGTTCACTGTAGACTTCGAGTAAGGAACTTTACTTACGACTTCCTCAACCGTTGTGATACCATCAGCTACTTTTTGCCATGCATCCTGAAACATTGGTTTAGTCCCCGATTCCATTGCGCATTTCCAGAGGTCATCTTCCGTATGGTGCTTTGAAATTATTCTTTTCAGGTTTGTGTCCATTCTTATGAGTTCATATACACCGACTCTTCCTTTGTAGCCGGTATTATTGCAGTTACCGCATCCCTCTCCCCTATAGTATTTATCAAGAGGAGGCATTCCTTTCCCGATCAAAGCCTCTGGAGGGTCTGTTTCGATTTTGCATTCAGGGCATATTTGCCGTATAAGTCTTTGGGCAAGTATCCCGGAGACTGCTGAAGTTATAAGGAAAGGCTCTATGCCTATATCTATAAGCCGTGATATGGTTGCCACTGTGTCGTTTGTATGAAGAGTACTTAATACAAAGTGCCCGGTAAGTGCGGACCTGATTGATATTTCCGCTGTTTCCAGGTCTCTGATTTCTCCAAGCATTACTATGTCGGGGTCCTGCCTTAAAACAGACCTGAGGGCGTTTGCGAAGGTAAAGCCGATTTTCTCATTTACGCCCACCTGTATTACGTTGTCCAGTTCATATTCAATTGGATCTTCAAGTGTAACTATATTTTTTGTTTCATTTCTAAGCTGAAGAAGCGTCGAGTACAGGGTTGTTGTTTTTCCGCTGCCGGTAGGTCCTGTTACGAGAAGCATCCCCTGCGGCTGACTGAATATTTCTTTCATGGGCACTGATATCTCATCAGCAATCCCCAGCTCATTCAGTGAAATCAATCCTTTGGCTGCATCCAGTAATCTTATAACAACTTTTTCACCATGTGCAGATGGAAGAGTTGATATCCTGAGGTCGATGGTCCTGCCCTCAATGCGCAGGGCGCCCCTGCCGTCCTGGGGTAGTCTTCTGTTGGTTATATCAAGGTTCGAGATGATCTTGATTCTTGAAATGACTGCATCCTGAACCTGCTTGGGAAAGGTCTGTGTCTTCTTTAAAGCGCCGTCTATTCTGTAACGGACAGCCACGTCTCTTCTGTTTGGTTCAATGTGAATATCACTTGCGCAGGCGTTCACTGCACCTGCAATAAGAGTGGTTACAAGTCGGACTACCGGGGGCGCCTCACTGTTTTTGTACAGGGACTGCAGGGTGTAATTAGGGTCCTGCGAATTGTCCTCTTCCTTAACAAATTCTGCATTGTCATATTCAGGTAATTCCTTCAGGACATCCCAGGTGTCTTTATCTGAACCGTAAAAAGTTTCTATTGCAGTCAGTATATTGTTTTCCGAGGAGATGGATACCTGGAGAGTCAGCCCTGATTTAAAGGAAATATCCTCTATTGTTTCCCAGTCAAGAGGGTTGGCCATCGCAACTAACAGCACTCCGTGATTTCTATCCAGGGGTAAAATTAATTTCTGTTCAGCAGTCTTTTTCTGAATCAGGGAGAGGACTTCATTGGACGGTCTATAGTGACTGCAGTCAACCATTTTTAATGAGAGCTGCTCTGTGAGTGCTTCGGCTACCTGTAATTCATTTACGTATCTTAAATCAATAAGGACTTTACCGATTCTCTTGTTTTTTCCCTTTTGATGAATGAGTGCGTTGTGAAGCTGTTTTTCAGTGATAAATCCTTTCTCAATGAGGATTTCACCCAGCCTTAATTTTTTTGCCATTTTTTCTGCCCCCTAAGCACGTATGCCGTTGTAATGTCGGAAAGCAGGCAGAGTATTAGTTAGATTGTGCCAGCGTGTCCCCACAATAAATTTATCGGACTAAATCCGTAATATCTTTAGGGGGAAAGTGACTATGGTCAGGATGCTTTGCGCAAAGGGTTTATTAATAATGCCAGGTGAGTATGGCGTTGATCTATGAAAGTTGTCAGGAGGTTAAATAAGATTTCTCAGGCTATTAGTCTTCCAGTTTTGCCATTAACTCTTCATATAGTTTATTGACATAGGCCCTGTCTTTTTCAGGGTCAGGTTTGTCGAATCTGTCCAGTATTTTGCTTACATCTGAAGGGATTTCTTCAAGGAACCGCGATGCAACCGAAGGTGTTTCTTTTCCATATTTTACTCTGTGCTGAGTGTATGTGATAAACAACTCCTTCATAGCTCTTGTGATTCCTACATAAAAAAGCCGGCGCTCCTCTTCCAGTCCCTCATCGTTGACGGCTGATTTTTTATGGGGAAGAATGTCTTCCTCTATTCCTGCAATAAAGACCAGCGGAAACTCAAGGCCTTTTGATGAGTGAAAAGATATTAATGTTACACCCCGGCCGCCTTTTTCTTCTTTCTCTTCAATCAGGTCTGTAAGGGACATTGTTTCAAGAAACCCCTGAAGAGAGGGAGAACTACCCGATGATGCATAGTGCGCGACTGATTCCACAAATCCATCAAGGTTCTCAATCCTTCTGTATGCTGCCTCAGGGGTCTTGTAGAGTCTTATCAGGTAGTCCTTATAATCAATTTCCTCGATAAGGTCCTTGAGGGTTTTTGCCATGTCTCTGCTGTTTTCAAACAGATTGCGGTAACGTGCGATGAGTTCAGAAAACGATTCAGCTGAAGACAGGGCCCTCTGTCCCAGTTTCTCAATTTCAGATGCTTTTTCAAAGGCTTCAATAAAACTTAATGATTGAGTTGAGGCATATTCCGAAAGGGCATTCAGAGCGGCAGGGCCGATTCCCCTTTTGGGTGCGTTGACGGCCCTCAGCAGACTGAGCGTATCAGAAGGGTTTGCTATAACCTTGAGATAAGCTGAAATGTCCATTATCTCCTTCCGCTCAAAGTAACTGGTTCCGCCGACAACGGTATAGGGTATCCTCTGTCTTCGCATAGCTTCTTCAAAGGGTTTAGAGAATAAATTCGCCCTGTATATAATGGCAATGTCTTCGTATGCAAGGTTTTTGTCGTGCTTTATGAAATCTATTTTCCCGGCAACCCACTCTGCTTCGTCTTCAGTATTTGTGGCCTGGAAGATATTGACCTTAGGGCCGGCCCCTTTGTCTGTCCAGAGAGATTTTTCCATTCTCTTGCGGTTGTTTTTGATTACACCGTTTGCAGCTTTTAATATGTGATCAAAGGACCGGTAATTCTGTTCCAGCCTTATGGTTACAGTGTCGCGGAAGTCTTTTTCAAAATTAAGTATATTTCCAATATCAGCGCCTCTCCATCCATAGATTGACTGATCATCATCGCCGACTACACATAGGTTCATGGTATTGCCGGCAAGCAGTTTAATGAAATCATATTGAACACTGTTTGTGTCCTGGTATTCATCTACCATGATGTATTTGTATTTATCTCTATACTTGGCAAGTATGTCAGGGTGCTCTCTGAACAGTTTCAGTGTTAACACCAGGAGGTCATCAAAATCCAGGGCATTCATTGATTTCAGTGCTTCCCTGTACTTTGGATAAATAAAGGATGAAGCCACTTCTACCGGGTCATCAGAAGAATCTGCTCCTGCAGGCGCAAAATCATTTTTTGTCCTGCTGATATGCTCAAGGACTGATTCGGCCTTGAAATTAGTGTCATGAACAGTGATGTCGACCATAATGCTTCTAAGAAGAGATACTTGCTCAGAAGTGCCGTAGATAGTAAAGTCCTTTTTGTATCCCAGGTGTTCTATTTCCTGTCTAAGTATCCTCAGGCAGAGTGAGTGAAATGTGGAAATAACAGGTCTGCCGCTCCCTCTTTTTACCATGGAGGATACTCTTTGCCTCATTTCTTTGGCGGCTTTGTTGGTAAAAGTCACTGCAAGGATAGTCTTAGCGCTGATACCCAGGTGAATCAGGTACGCCGTCCTCATGGTTATGACCCTTGTCTTGCCTGATCCGGCTCCTGCCAGGATGAGAAGCGGACCGTCTTTGTGCATGACAGCTTCTTTTTGCCTGGGGTTAAGATGCTTTATTTCTCTGTATATATCCATTAAAAAATATGTATTTCCTTTTGGCTGTAAACTCTATTGCGGTTGCACACAATACTCAATCACCCTGAAAAAAGGATTCATCAAAAGAATTCTCTGGAGTGAGATTGTACTATGCCCGGCAGGCATTACGGCAGAAAAAAAGAACAAATCTATACTACATTTATTTATGCAATAAGGCAACTGAACTACTGATATTATTGATTAACTATTGACTATCAAAGAGTAAAGGAAGAGGTTGATTTTATATCGTAATTATATCCTGGTAAACCGCTAATCGTTATTTTCTTTTGCAGCCCGGCTTCTGATTGTATGTAACCGGTATTTCCCTTAAATGAGCTATATCACCGGCATCAGGGACATTATGTATTTCATCTATCAATTGATACATTTCATCACGGGTACCGGCACGAAAGGCTTTGACTTTGAGTTCCCTCACTCGCAGCCCCTTCGTATACCATGAAAAGAATTTGCGAAATTGTAAAATGCCGATTCGTTCGCCGATGTATTCAATAATTAAATCAAAATGTTTTTTCATGATATCAGCTACTTCATGATTGCCCGGTCTGGGAGGAAGTACTCCGGTTTTGAGGTACTCTGTTGTTTCCTTGAAAATCCAGGGATTTCCGAGAGCGCCTCTCGCAGCGGCTACGCCGTCACAACCTGTCTCATCGAATAGTTTCTTTATCAATACCGGAGTAAGAGCATCTCCGCTGGCGATCACCGGAATGTCTATTGCCCTTTTAACGTCATGTATTATTCTGTAGTCGACATTCCCTCTATATCCCTGCATTCTTGTCCTGCCGTGTATGGTAAGCGCTTTCACCCCTGCATCCTGTGCGCGGAGGGCGATATCCACAGCATTGACGGATGAATCGTCCCATCCTGAACGTATTTTTACTGTGACAGGGACTTGAGAATGTTTGACGATTGTTTGCAGAATAAGCTGCATTTTATCAGGGTCCTGTAACAGACCGGCCCCTTTGCCTTTTGTCGCAAGTTTTCTGACCGGGCATGCACAATTGAAGTCCAATATATCGAATTCATGCTCCCAAAGATTATCCATGGCCCGTATAATGGTCTCCGGGTCACGTCCGACAATCTGGACACTTAGCGGCCTGTCATCTTTGTTTGACTCCAGTTTGCTCAATGTGTTCGGGTTTTTATAGGCCAGCGCAGAGACGCTTATCATTTCTGTAAATGCGAACTTGCAGCCCATGGATCTGTTGATCAGCCGATAGGGGAGGTCGCTAATGCCTGCCATCGGGGAAAGGACAAGGGGAGAATCTATTGTAATATTTCCGATTGAAATCATAGCCGTCTATTATACACTGTAGGGGCGAGGCGGTGCCTGACCCTCGCAGAGTTGAAATATTAATATTATGTGAGATAATTGAATATATGATTCAAATCATAATGGAATAAAGCTTTTTCCGATATCCTGTATTAATAATTACAGACCTCTATAGACTCATAATTTACTTAGACAGATTATCGTTTAATGTAATATAGCAGTAATTGTTTAATTTTCAATGTAATCTATCAGCTGAACTTTTGCTAAACGACAAATCGAAGTGGAACCGGGAAAGCATAATGAATGTAATCGAGTCAAATAAAACCCGTACTGTTTACCTGCCCAAACCAATGCCTGTGATGCTGCTGTACTGGACTACCGGCTTTGATGAAAACAATAATATCAGATTTAAAAAAGATGTTTATGGTCGGGACAAGGCAGTCCTGAATGCTTTGAACGGAGAATTTAAATTCAGGAAGCGGCCGATTATTTCTAAATGACTACTATGTTTATGTCACTCAAGATAAGACTAAACTGGATATGCTTGCTCTTCTTTACAATTTCGCTTTCACTGGCTTGCCATATCTCTCATGCCGGGGACACATTGGTTTTAACTACTGTTATGGGATCTGCAGATGTAAATGCAGGCGCAGCGGTTGTAAGAGAAGCTTATAAACGACTTGATATTGGATATTCTCAGTTTATCTGTTGATATCTTGAAAAAGTGTATCGTAAGTGATACACTTATATGAGGAGGTTTATAACAATGCCAACAAAAAATCCAAGAATTAATGTTGTACTTGAAGGACCACTCTATAATATGATTGAGGAACTGGCAGAAAGAGATGGAGTTTCTTTGTCATTAAAAGTCCGGGATCTTATTAAGGAAGCAATGGAAATCAAAGAAGATATTGCTTTGTCTTCATTTGCTGACGAGAGAGAAAAAACATTCCGTAAGTCCAGGGCCTTAAAGCATGATGAGGTCTGGTAGGTTTGGCATTCCAGCTTAAATACCACCCTGATGTCAAGAAAATTGATATTCCTGCCTTAAACAGTAAACTGAAGAACAGGATCAAAAAAGCTATAGAATCACGGTTGACGATCGAACCTCATAATTACGGAGAGCCTCTGAGAAAAACTCTGAAAGGATACTGGAAACTCCGTGTAGGAGATTATAGAGTCGTTTTTAAGATAGTTAAAACCGAGGTCTGGATTCTGGGTATTATACATAGAAAAAAGGTTTACGACCAAATAGAGAAAAGAAAATGAAAACCGCAAACATCGAATTCTGAATGTCAAATGTCGAAGTTTGTTTCTTAATATTTCTACACCTGCCTGCCGGTAGGCTGGTTCGAAATTGGACATTCGATATTCTCCTTTCCTCCCCTGAGCTTTAAACGCTTTATTAACTCAAAAAAATCAAAAGCTTATCATCATTCCGATTTAGAGAATCTCTTATGGCATAGAAATTGATAAATGATAGTCATATTTCACTTTTAAAACGTAATACATAAAAAGTCATGTTGTCGGCAAAGAAGCAATATATTACTTTGCCTTTTTTACTTATAGGAAAGATAGCCAGACATCGATCGAAGCCCCGATAGAAATGAAGGTAATTCCGGAAAAACGTGCAGAGCTGCTGCAGACTCTGCGTTCAATGCTTGAAGAAATTCGAGGGGAAAAAGGATGCATGAGCTGCTATTTTTTACCAGAACGTTGACGACGAGAATAGTTTCAGTCTTATTGGAACATAGAAGACCCAGGAAGAACTGGACATTCATTTGAATTCTGACATGTTCAGCGCGTTAATAGGTACAGAGAACCTCCTCGTTGAGACTCCAAAGATCAATATAAAGGCAATATCATACAAGGCAGGGATGGAGGCTGTGAAAAAGGCAAGAGATAAAAGTAGTTCTTTAACTAGTACAGAAAAAAAGGAGGAATAGTAAAAAATACGCATGTTGAATATCGAACAAGTAATTAATCAGGATTCACTTGACTGGTCTCAATATTCAGGGCGTAATTTCCCTTACATACTGAGGCAGGAACCTGGGCCGGCCAATGCCCTTGGAAGAATTAAATTTATTTTTCCAAACAAACATTTCGTTTATCTGCACGACACGCCGAGCAACCCCCTGTTTAATCGAAACGCCCGAGCGTTCAGTTCCGGATGCATCCGCGTTGAGAAACCCTTTGAACTGGCTGAGCTTCTACTAAGCGATAAATCGAAGTGGAACCGGGAAAGCATAATGAATGTAATAGATTCAAATAAAACCCGCACTGTACATCTGCCCAAAACAATGCCTGTGATGCTGCTGTACTGGACTACCGGCTTTGATGAAAATAATAACATCAGGTTTAAAAAAGACGTTTATGGCAGGGACAAGGCAGTCCTGAATGCTCTGAATGGAGAATTTGAATTCAGAAAACGGCCAATTATTTCTAAATGACTACTATGTTTATGTCAGCTTTAATTGAATCTTTGCCCAGTTTAATACTTTCTCAGCCAATGACATTGCCTCATCAACATCTCCTTCAGTTCGTTCCAGGATTCGCAAACTTGGTATTGAAAAGTCAGTTTAACTACGAATGTCGAACAAGGAATGTCGAATTTCGAAGTAAGGGTATATTGTAATATGCCCCTGCATGATTCATTATTCATCATTGGGTATTTGATATTCTCAGTTGTTTATAACAATTATTGAAGACAGGCGAATATGGATTATCGACTGAGGAGGACCTTGAACTTTTGCCAGAGCCCCATTGTCAAGTATTGACTAATCTACACTGAAACAGGTAGATTAGTTTCAGGAGGTGAAAAACATGTCTACAACAACCGTAAGGATTCCTGAAGAGAAAAGAGACCTTCTCAAGATCGTAGCCAGTGTGGAAAAAAGGGAAATAAAAGAGATACTTACAGAGCTTATAGATGAATATTTGGAAAGGCATAAGGAAACCCTTGAGATTCTTTCGAGACCTGACTGGGTTGAGGCCATCAACGATGGTCTGAAGGCTTCCGGGAAGGGCGAGACCGTTAAGTGGCGAAAAAAGAAATTTGGGAAATAGTCCTCACAAAACCTGCTGAAAAAGTTTATGGTAAATCCAGCAAAGAGATGCATCGTCGCCTCGACAGGTGTTTTGAAACGTTGGAAAAGAACCCTCACTATGGTAGTAACATAAAGCAATTGACCGGTGAACTAAAAGGATTGCTGAGATACAGAGTTGGAGA
>PIVU01000509.1 GCA_003354025.1 Nitrospirota bacterium | reverse complement strand
CAGGCAGTTGGTCAAATCGCGAGGCCCTGGGAAGGAAATTATCCGAGCATATGCGCGGTGCAAGCGTCGTGTCTCGATGCTGCAGAAAATTCATGACCAGGCCTACGGACTGCAGATAATATTGTGCATTGCTCAGGATATGGCGGGAATTCTGCGAGAGTCGCTTATGGTCCGCAGGAAACTGGTCGAAGAGTGCCGCAAAGCCATTCTGCGAAAAGATGGCATTCATCACTTCGATGCTCAGGTCGGCCTGAAAGACCTCATGGCCGTGCAGTTTCAGAAAGCCTTTCAAATAGGGCGATGCGGGATAGGAAGTATTGAGCTGGGTAAAGGGCGGCGTGATGAACAGTGTTTTAATTGGCATAATATGACGAGAATTGTACGATCTGATCGCTCCAAATAATAACATATCCAACAACTTGATTAACAACGAGGAAATATTGTTTAGGAGAATGACGAACTTTCTTCATTTCGTACTTTGTGATTCGTCGTTTTTCCCCTTCGTAAATCGTCATTCGTCAATCGCTACTCGTCAATTTCTTTTCACTCCACCCAAGAAAGCCCCCATTGAGGTAAAATACACCTGCCATAAATAATCTCATCATTGAAAAAGGAAATACATGTATCTCCCCACAACTAAAAAAGAGATGAAGAAGCTGGGCTGGTCCAAAGTGGATATCATTATTATAACGGGCGACACTTATATCGACAGTCCATTCAACGGTGCAGCAGTGGTCGGTAAATATCTTATGAAGCATGGTTTCAGGGTCGCTATTATAGCCCAGCCGGAAGTTGATTCCGACAAAGACATTACCCGTCTTGGAGAACCCGCTCTTTTCTGGGGAGTAACAGGCGGCAGTGTTGACTCCATGGTGGCCAACTATACGGCATCCAAAAAATGGAGAAAACAGGATGATTACACCCCGGGCCTTGAGAACAACCGGCGCCCTGACCGTGCAGTCCTTGCCTATTCAAGCCGTATACGCAGGTATTACAAGGGCACCCGCCCCATAGTCCTTGGCGGCATCGAGGCCAGCCTGAGGCGCATTGCGCATTATGACTTCTGGTCAAACAAGATAAGAAAGTCGGTCCTCTTTGATGCAAAGGCCGACTATCTTGTCTACGGAATGGCTGAAAGAACAGTGCTGGAGCTT
>PIVU01000508.1 GCA_003354025.1 Nitrospirota bacterium | reverse complement strand
TCCATTTCCATGCCTGTGTGAAACATCACAAAGAAAATGCCAAGCTCGGCAAGCAGTTCTATCCCAGGTGATGCTGCAACTATTCCTAGTAAAGGGGGGCCGATTATTACACCGGCTATCAACTCTCCCAGAACAAAGGGCAGGCCCAGACGCACAAACAGACTGCCCATTAGCCAGGCAGCAACAAGGATTATAAGAAGACTTATTAGTAATTGTGGAGTTAACATTTATTATATTCTCCCGAAGGCGGGACAGGATATCGTTTTGACTGATTATATCACAAAACAGAACCATACAAGGTGGGTTTTACATACAACATAGTTTGAGACTGCAAGCGCGAGTTGATGCAGCGGATTTTTATTAGAAGTTATTTCTTCTTTCTCTTGAGAAAGGACCTGAAACCTAATGCAGCACTGCCTGAAAGAAACAGGACTGAACTGACCGGTTCCGGAACTATCGGGGTGCCATTGGGGCGGACTACAAAATCAATTTTCCCGTCACTGTTGAAATTGCCTATAGCAAGTGCACTATTATAAGCTCGTACGAATTGACCGCTGTCCTTTCCGCCTTTTGCGTAGAAATTGCCCCATACGGGACTACGATTTGTTGTTAACTGATAAGTTGCAGGGAGTCCTCCTGTATCAAATTTAATTCCATACATATTTGTTGAGGAAGGGTAATCAGGATCGCTGTTGCCCGGTTTATTCCCAAAGAAATCCGGACCTTCCAGATTACTCCCAAAAGTCAGAGGAGTGCCATTGGCAGATAAATTTGAAAAATCGCTTTGTGATGTACTGTCAGAGACTTCAATTATAAAGTGAGAAACCTCTTTTCGTGTAGCGTTTAAAGTGTATTCATATGTCCACAGGTTAGATGTGATGTCTTGAGAAATATTCCAACTAATTCCAAATGAATAAGGCCAGTAACCTTCAAGGCCGCCTTCAGAAGATGAAGGACTATAACTACTGGCGGTATTAAATGTTCTCTGATCGATAAGATCATTGCCTGATGCAGCATCTCCATAAATGCTGGCACTGACTGTTAATGATATTGATAGTATAATAAGCGGAATAAGTACATAAATGAGTCTTTTCATGGATGGGCAACTCCCTGTTGCGTTTGGGAAAACGGTATTTTGAAATATTCACATGATTCATAATTA
>PIVU01000507.1 GCA_003354025.1 Nitrospirota bacterium | reverse complement strand
TGAGTCCTGAATTTACAATAGCTTACTATAACCGTGGGAATGTATATGCAAGAGAACTCGGTAATCATCAGGAAGCCGTTATGGATTATGACAGGGTGCTGGAATTAAACCCTGAATATATCAAAGCATATAACAACCGGGGCATGTCATATAACAAACTCGGCAATTATCAGCTTGCAGTAAGGGATTTTGATAAAGCAATTGAACTGAATCCGTCATATACGACTGCTTACCTGAACAGAGGGTTTGCATACAGTAAACTCGGGAACCAGGAACAGGCAGTAAATGATTATGACAAGGTAATAGAGCTGGACCCCAGATTTGCGAGGGCCTATAGCAACAGAGGTGTCATATATAAACGATTTGGTAATATAGAAAAGGCCTGTGCTGACTGGAAAGCCGCCTGCAAATACGGCGAATGCGATAAATTAAACGAACAGAATAAAAAGCGGTACTGCAGGTAACGAGGCAGGACTTCGGTAATTATTGATTTAATTGGGTTAAAGGGAGGCGTTCCGACTAATGACGGGACGCCTGTTTTGCTTACTGCTAATTATTTGAGTGTTGTGTGAATAATAAAACTGAGAAAGCCCGGGAAGATGTCAGAAATATTATCTTTATATGAATTGAATATGCTTGTAAGGGAGATCCTGGAAGTTGCTTTTCCAAAGACTCTTCTTGTGACTGCGGAGATAGCTTCCTGTGATGTTAAAAATCATTGTTACATGACACTGGTTGATAAGCAGGATGATACTATAAGGGCGGAAATGAGGGCCGTTATATGGGCAGGCAGGTATAAAGCTATAGCTCCTGTGTTTGAAAAAACTACCGGGACGAAATTGGCAAAAGGCATAAAGATACTCTTTCAGGCCACGGTTAGTTTTCATGAAAGATATGGACTGAAGCTTACAATCAACAATATCGATCCTTCTTATACAGTTGGAGAAATGGCTGTGAAAAGGAAAGAGGTCCTGGAGAGACTTGCCAGAGAAGAGTTGGTCCACAGAAATAAAGAACTGGAGTTTCCGACAGTTCCCCAGAGGATCGGTATTGTTTCATCATCTACAGCAGCCGGATATGAAGACCTTATGAACCATTTAATGAGTAATTCATATGGATATGTTTTTACAACAACGCTGTATGAGGCTGTTATGCAGGGCGA
>PIVU01000506.1 GCA_003354025.1 Nitrospirota bacterium | reverse complement strand
AATACGAGAAAATCCATACATGATGTCAAAAGAATGCGCTTAAGCACTAATGAATTCTACTTTAAATCACAGGAGCAGATGGAAAAAACATTTGGAGATTTACCTGATGCGATAATGAATACATCATTGATCGCTGACAGATGCAATGTTGAGCTTGATTTAAATACAATGCACCTGCCCAGATTTCACCCGAGAGAAGATTCTCTCTGTTACAAACCTGGTATGACTAATAAACAGCACCTGAGAAAACTCTGTGAACACGGCGCTATAGAGTTATACGGAAAAATTGATAAGGTAGTCAGCGATAGATTAGACCATGAACTGGGTGTAATAGAAGAAACCAATTTTGTTGACTATTTTCTCATTGTCTGGGACTTCATTGATTATGCAATAAAAGAACAGATACCAGCCATAGCTCGTGGTTCAGGTGCGGGTAGTTTAGTCGCCTATCTGCTCGGAATCTCAAACATCGATCCTATAAAATACGATCTACTGTTTGAAAGATTCCTGAACGCCGAAAGACTTTCCATGCCTGATCTTGATATCGATTTCTGTGCCGAAGGCAGAGACAAGGTAATTCAATACGTGCGAAAACGATATGGTGGAGATAACAATGTCGCACAGATTATCACCTTTGGTACCATGAAAGCTAAAGCTGTGATCAGGGATGTTGGCAGGGCCATGGACATACCGTTACCCATAGTCGATAAAGTCGCAAAATTAATTCCACCCACTCTAGGTATCACATTAAAAGACGCTCTTGAAGAGGAACCGGAACTAAAAGCCATGCGTGACGGTGATCCGCAGATACTGGAGCTGTTCAATATTTCTACAAAACTCGAAGGACTGCGAAGACATGCCTCTACACACGCCGCCGGTGTGGTTGTTTCCGATGAACCACTAACCAACTACATCCCGCTGGCAAAGAACAAGGATACCGTGATAACACAATATGATGGTGAAACCCTTGTTGAGAAGATAGGCCTGTTAAAGGCTGATTTTCTTGGAGTAAGGAAGTTCACTGTAATTGATAAGGCGAGGCTGCTTATAAAGGCGACAACCGGAACAGTTATTAATATCAATAAACTACCGATAGATGACAAGAAAACATATGACTTGTTATCACGGGGTGACGTTAAGGGTGTTTTCCAGGTAGAGACAAG
>PIVU01000227.1 GCA_003354025.1 Nitrospirota bacterium | reverse complement strand
CCTATGTAAGGACACATTCCAGTCTTCAAATCGACAATGGGTACGGGGACTGGACAGTTGAGTGCAGGGTATGCCATAACCCTCATACTCAAAAACAGGCCCGCACATACGGAAACGACAGTTATCTTTATTCAGGGATATCTACGGACATTCAGATAAATCAGCCTCAGGCAGAAAAAAGCCAATTAACCATGACAGGGGCTGACTGGATTGTAGATGCTTACAAAAACAAGGTGCTTATTCCGAATAACAAGAGCACGAGATTAAAGTATGGATATAAGATAATCAGTAATACGAGTGATACAATTACCGTTGATAAAGTTATCGATTTATCAAAGGTAACACCGGGAACAGATACATTTGCAATCATATATGGCAAACTGATTAACAGCACAATACAGCTTGATAATATAACAGACCCCATTCCACCAAAGAATGGTAACAAAACAGTTAGATTTTTTAATAGCACAGGTACAAATTCATTCGCGGACGGAGACGATGTATACAACGGCATCTGCGAGGTCTGCCACACCCAGACAGACTACCATCGCAACGACGAGAGCGGTGATCACAGCCACAAACCCATGGCCAACTGCGTGGGCTGCCACTCCCATGAGAGCGGCTTCAGCTTCATCAACCATACCGCGATCGAGGCTGTCCTGCCAATTGCTACCTGCAGCATGGACTGTCACGGCAGCGGTCAGGACCCGATCCTCGACGTGCATAGCGCCCAGTGCGGGCTCTGCCACCTCGACCCGCAAGGGGGTGGTCCGCTCGTCGAACCTTACGAGACGAACACGCCGACCGGCGGTAACTGCATAGACTGCCACGGGGCCCTCGACGTTATACACTCAAACATGGATCATAACGCAACGCCCGGCAATGGCTGGGTAGTAATCCATGCCGACACCGATCACGATGATTATGGCAGGAGCGGTCCCACGCCCTACTTCGATGTCGAGGTCAACTGCGCCACTTGTCACGACAACGAGCTGCGCAAAATCCACGGCAATGCCTGCAATACTTGCCACACCGCTGCCTACAGTACGCTGAATGATAACTGGCTCGGAGGCTGTCAACAGGGGGGCTGTCATATAGTCTTCCACACGGATTCCACCAAGGCCCACCTGCCCTATGAGAATACCTCTAGTATCCCCCCTGTCGATTGCAATCTCTGCCATAATCCGGACATGGAGGTAGTTCAGGGAAATTGTCTGAACTGCCACGCAATATACATGAACGACACAACGAAGCCGGTAACGACTACGAACGCAAAGGCCACGTATATAGGGGGGGCAAAAATCGACTTCTCCATCTGGGATAACGGAATTGTTGGAATAGACAACGGCGGCAAGGTGGGAATCGGAAGGACCTTCTACCAACTTAACGGTAGCCATGAATCACCCGCCATGAATGTGACCGTTACCGAGCCCAACTCTTACGTACTTTCTTACTGGTCAATGGACCAAGCCGGCAACTCAGAAGCAACAGTCAAGAGTACGTCCTTCGAGGTCACTGTTGACGATGAAGCACCAGAAACGACCTCGGACGCCGAAAACAGCTACATCAACAAAAGCGTCACAATCAACTTTGATGCAACTGATAACGGCGATCCGGGCGTAAAAGAAACCTCATACAGCATTGACGGCGGTACTCCAGATACCGGCTCAAGCGTGTACATAGCTATGCCGAATGTAACAACCTCCTATACACTGAATTTCTGGTCCGAGGACTTTTCGGGTAACAATGAGGATCAGGACGAGGACCAGGTCGAGAACACTGTACAATTCACAATTCATATCATTCCCTACGCTCCCCTCACACTTGTCTATGGAAACAGCGATACCGAAGGCTCACCTTGTGCATATAATTATGACTATGCGGGTGTTTATTGGACAATTTGGTACGTGGACACAAGTACTGGCGTGGAAACCCTCTTGAAGACCACTGAAAATCCTGGTAACGACGGTAATCCGTCTGAAGCCGCACACACGGCGTGTCCTGAGTGGGCAGGTGGTGTTGCCGGCTGGAGTGGTGTTGAGACCGAATCCCTTCTGGTAACGACAGGCACTATTGAGAATATTAAGTATAAAGTGAAAATTGGAATTTGGTGGTGGAATGCTAATATAGGGAACCCAGACTATGAATTGTATATCTCCCCCCTATTTACACTTCCGGAATCCGGCAAGACCATCCGCTACTAGTCGGTATGTGGGGGCAAGTCTTGTTTCTTGCGTTACATATCCGTGGGGTCACCTACACAATTTACAGTTTTTAGTAAAATGTGTAGGTCTGACCCCAGAGACTTTTAATTTGATTGAATAGAAAATTAACGCGTAGTTGAAGTTATCAATAAAGTAGATTAATGTATCACTTAGAGAAAGAGAACTACTTAAATGGAAGAACATGAGAAATATATTCAAGCACTTATCAAATTACATCTTGGTCTGGAGAGACAAGGCCCGGGTGATACAGACTATTCGAATCATATACTTTCGCTGATTAAAGAGTTACCAGCAAATCCACGTATAGCTGATATCGGTTGCGGTGCTGGTGCGGGAGCACTATTTCTGGCGGAAAGATTTAAATCAAAGGTACGGGCAGTGGACTTCTCGCAAGAATTTCTTGATGAGATGATAAGTCGGGCAAAACAGCGAGGACTTGAACACTTAATAGAAGCAATCGAATGCGACATGGGGAGTCTTGACTGGAAACCGGGATCCATTGATCTGCTTTGGTCCGAGGGAGCCGCTTATAACTTGACTTTTAAAGGTGCATTGAAAGCCTGGAGACCATTGATGGCAGCTAATGGAATTGCTGTCATTTCGGAAATAAGCTATTTCACAAGTGAAGTGCCGGAATCTGTACGAGTTTATTGGCAAAATGCTTACCCTGAAATGGGTACTGAATCAGAAAACTCAACTCATGCTAATTCATCAGGTTTTGAGATTTTAGGAATTCACCGTCTGCCATCAAAGGCCTGGTGGGATAACTACTATGGACCACTTAGAGAAAACATGAACTCTTTCAAGCAATCGGAAGACAGTATCATGCAATCAGTTATTAAGGAAACAGAAGAAGAAATGAAGCTCTTTGAAGAGCATGAGAAACATTACGGATATTCTTTTTATATTTTGAAGGCTGTATAGTAATAAAACGCTAACCAGTCCGTGGGTCGCATCTTTAACTGTGATAGTTGTTCTGCTATACGATAATAGAATTATCAAAGACTTTTTATTGACATGGGTTCTGTCCCCAATCTACGGGTTCATTTTAAATTCCCTTTGGTCATTTCAAAAGTAAGGAAGAACTCTATTGTATTCGCTCACTGCCACTCGCTCTTCTTTTTTTTTGCCGCCAAAAAGAACGCAACCAAGAGAATGTAATAGTTCCAAAGTTAGTATTCCTTACATTCAAAAGCTGTCTTTATAGCTTTTGAAAAGCGCCCCACGACCGAGTTTTTATAAGAACACTGCAACCAGTTGCATTGATCTTCTGAATGTAAGGAAGTGTGATTATTACATTCGTTCGCCTACAGCTCACTATGCATTCTAACGGCTCTTCAGTCCGCTTCCGGGGAGTTGATTAAAACTCCCTTCGGTCAGACACTAATCAACTCTTTTCCCTCCAGCTCCCTTCATCACCTAAACTCGCTAAGGGGGGAATCAAATCCCCCTACTCCCTTTTCTAAAGGGGGAACATAATACTCAAGGAAAGTTTACTTTTTAAAAATCTTTTATTCCTTTTACTCCCCATCTTTGATTGCTTCCGGAATATCCAGGACTGGACGCGTTAAGAATTAAAAACTGTCTGAGGGAGGTACGACCGAGTTTTTTTAATTTAGCGGGAAGGAGTGAATATGCAGGAAATTAAGCAATCACTCGGGGTGCCCTTTGTTGGTTCGTTATTTGGGCACGCAAATAATGAACACGTCGTTTGGGGACGGAACCCCATATTAATCAATCAACCATATATTAATGACTTAATATTTCCTCATAATACAAGATTTATTCCTGTTATCTTTATTTTTGGTATGCTAAAACAGCTCATTCTCAAGAACCAGGGATGACAGAGAAATCATGCCGACCAGTCCCCCCCCTTCCTCAACGGGAGCCCTCCGTATGCCGGCCCGGTCCAGTAAACGGGCGACATACCTGACATCCATGTCCGCAGGCACTGCAATGACCGGTTTTGACATAATTTCATAGACGTTCACCTCTTCTGAAGACCGCCCCGGATTCATTACACCACGGATCAAATCCTTCACGACGATTATGCCCCATGCATCATCGGAATTCCTTTTCTCAACCAGCAGTTCATTGACACGGTGTACCCGCATTTTTTCGGCTGCATCTTTAGCTGTTGCCATACCGTCAATGGAATTCACCCCCTTGTGCATAACGTCTCTCGCCCTCACAACCTTCTTATTGTCTGACTCCATAACAGATCTCCTTCTTATAAATTATAACTCTGTCCGGATCTTTTTCCGGACCGGTTGCATTGAATTAAACAGCTATAAATACTGGTCGCGCACTTCTTCCTTGAATCGCTCCATCTGGCTCTCCAGACCCGTCACATGTTCCACCGGTAAAACAAAGGCAATACCTGTACCGGGTTTGTGAAATTCGCCGGAGGTCTTTATGGCATCCAGAATGGTATTAACAACATGCTCTTCAATCAAAAACATGATGATGTCGGACTGATCTTCCAGGGAAAGGCCAAAAAAAGTCTTTGCCTCATGGATACCAGTACCCCTCGCA
>PIVU01000505.1 GCA_003354025.1 Nitrospirota bacterium | reverse complement strand
GCCTTGAAGGCGCCGGCAGGGCTTATTGCCGAAGATAATCTGCAGGAAAGAATAGGTGAGGTGCAGGACTATTATTTGAATAAGGTCAGTTTTTTTGACGGCAAACTCAATCTGCCGGTTCGTTTTAGCGGTTCGCAAGTATTGATTACAGAGGTAGGTAAATATGCTCAGTTAAATTTTACTCTTATTGACAATGCTGCTGTACCGGATGTTATTGAGGTGGATTACACTGTGCTGTTCGATGCAGAACCGGGGCACGAGGGTCTATTGATAATCGAGCAATTCTGGAAAGCGAATATATTCAATAATGAAAGCAGTGCATCACTTTTTTTCAGTCCTGAAGATCATCGTCAGCGTCTTAAGGTTGCTGAGTACTCTGTGTTTCAGGGTTTCCTTGGAGTTGTTAAAATGGGCATGAAACATATATGGGACGGCATTGATCATGTCCTTTTTCTGGTTGCGTTAATTTTACCGGCGGCAATGCTTAGACGCGGTAACAGCTGGCAGCCTGTAACAGAGTTCCGACCGGCATTTTTTTATGTAGTGAAAATCGTGACCCTGTTCACCATTGCCCATAGCGTAACTCTCAGTCTTGCGGCCCTGCGTATTATCGAACTCCCATCTGCTCTGGTGGAGTCGATCATTGCACTGTCCATTGCAGTAGCTGCGATGGACATACTATTCCCGGTCTTTCATAGCAAAATCGGATGGGTCGTTTTTGCCTTCGGCCTGTTTCATGGTTTTGGGTTTGCCAGTGTACTGACCCGCCTGGGGGTTTTAGGCGAACATATGGCCCTCTCTTTATTTGGATTCAATCTGGGTGTAGAGATCGGGCAGGTAGTGATAATCAGCCTGATATTCCCTGTCCTTTATCTTATAAGGCAGTATTCCTTCTTCCCGAAAATTGTTATGAGATATGGGGCTGCAGTCCTTATTCTTGTAGCCATGGTCTGGTTTATTGAACGGGCTTTTGGGATGGCTCTTTTATAGAGATGATAAAGATTTCAATATCTTTCATGATAAGTTAAGGCGTAAAAAGATTCTGCTTCCCGAACGCCTTCATTCTACTATGAAATCAGTGATATGGTAACTATTTGCCTTCCTGTGAGAAAATACGTATTATTTTAAGAAGCCGTCATTGATTTGTAATTCGTAATTAGTAACTAGTAATTGC
>PIVU01000504.1 GCA_003354025.1 Nitrospirota bacterium | reverse complement strand
GCACCCTGCCCTATATATAGACCTTTTTACGTATAGTTTGGGCACCGCAACCTGATTTCTTATTTGGTACTAGGAAAGCCCAATATCAATGTCCCGAACTGCAGGGGCCAGTGCCCAATCAGGTTGCGTAGGCGCACGGACTACAGTTACAAGTAGCGCTCCAATCAGCTCCTGTGCTTGCGCAACCCCATTGGCCAAATTTGCCAAATTGCTTAGCTGGCTAACTAACGACAACCAAAAGCAGGCGGCACTCCGGGGCGCTCGCAATGGGCTAGCGCATCATGCTACATTTCTTCCTCGTTCCCAGCTGGGTCTGGCCCGACGGGTAAGAACTACATACCGTACGACGCAGCAGAGTGCCTTGCATCAAGCTATTCTACCCATTCTTGATAGCGCTGCCTCCTAGATCGCCGAGATCGAGGAATATCTTTCTGTCATCAACTTCGTTTTTCCAGATTCTTGGAATGATCTGACCTAGGAGGTAAAACCGAATCGCTGATATAATCTCTGTTCATGTACAAGACTGGCGTGGGGAAGGTGATCTTGTCTGAATGTGTTGTCTTATGGTTTCTGAGGACTACATCATGCAGGTTGATGAGAGCCAAAGTACTTGGCCTCAGAAATCCAGCCGGTGGTATTTGCTTAGCATCATGAACTTCAGAAAGTTTTGACTGAGCTTGCAGAAGGCTGTTATCATAGCCACAATTCAAAGAATCAGTGTCTTTCCAGATCATTCTGTAGACTTAGTAAGAGCTTGCAGAAGGCTGTTATCATAGCCACACACTAAAATTTTCAATGTCTTTCCAGATCCTTCTTCTAGCAGATTCGTCTTATGAATTCGAGCAGGGACGCGCGACGCGGGACGCTATAGCAGCTAGACGAGTACCCTTTCCGATAGGGGACTAGGTGCTCATTAGTGCCCATTGTAGCATACATTAGGTGCACATAGAGTGTGTAAAAGAGTATTAAGGGTTCCAAAGATAGGTACAATAGATCTCACACACCAAGTATTAGTGTCATACTATACATGCATGAGCAATAATGATGAATACACACTCAAAATAATTTTCTAGGAAAAAATCAAAATCAGGTTGCGGTGAATTTATCGTTATTATCATTGTTATTACTATTATGATTATTGTTATTACTATCATGAGTATTATTATATTATCATTATATTATCA
>PIVU01000226.1 GCA_003354025.1 Nitrospirota bacterium | reverse complement strand
AAAAAGAACTTAAGTGTTTTCTTTACTTTCTCCGAAAATATCTTGCCGGAAAAATAGTTACCCACAACTCTCTTATTGATCTCCCCCAATGTAGGATAGGGATGCACCGCAGATGCGAGAGTAGATAATTTAACTCCACCATTTATTACCGCAACCCACTCACTTATAAGGTCTCCGGCCTGGGGTCCCAATATTTGTATACCTAGAGGCTTGCCCTTGCTGCTGATAATCATTTTAACTTTACCTACTTCCTCCCCTTCGGCAAGACTCCTGTCATTCGATTTAAACTCTTCGGTCCACACTGTATAATCTATGCCGGCTTCTTTAGCGCGTTTTTCATTCATTCCGATACTTGCAAGCTCAGGGTCAGTGAATGTACACCATGGCATAAAGGTATAGTCAGTCTTTTTGGGCAAATGTAAAACAGCATTGCTGAGTGCAACTCCTCCCTCATACCCGGCAGCATGTGTGAACTGAAATGCTCCGGTCACATCACCAGCCGCATAAATATGTTTATGATTCGTTCTCAGACGGCTGTCGACTTTTATGCCTTTTTTGTCATGCTTCAAAGAAATATCTTCAAGTCCCATACCACCAAGATTTGCACTTCTTCCAAGTGCAACCAGTATTCTCTCTGCTTTAAGGCTGACGGTCTTGCCGCTGCTGTTTTTTATTACTATGAGTTTTTCACTCCCAAGATCTTTCGCACTCTTGATGTTGACATTCAAGTAAAACTTTACTCCTTCTGCGGTCAGGACATTCATTACTTCATCAGCCATATCCTTATCTTCCTTACTCAGAATCTGTCCGCTTCGCTGTACAACAGAAACTTTGGTACCCAGCCGGCAGAATGCCTGTGCCATTTCAATGGCTATTGGACCGGCACCGATCACTATCATTGATTTGGGAAGACTGCTGAGAGAGAATATTTCTTTATTGGTTATATATGGAGTCTGGTCTATCCCCTCTATAAGAGGCATAGCCGGCGATGAGCCTGTAGCTATCAACCATTTGCCTGCCGAATACTTTTTGCCGCCGATATCAACTGAATGTTCATCCTTAAATTGGGCATCGCCAAATTCAACCTTTACGCCAAGCTTGCAAAACCGCTCTTCGGAGTCATGCTTTTGAATAACATCAATTACAGACTGGATCCGCTTTGCTACATCTTTATAATTGACAGCTTTTACATTTACAGAGGGCAAACCGTATTTGCCGGCATTCTTCATTAAATGATAAACATGGGCCGTTTTTATCAGGGTCTTGCTCGGGACACAACCGAAGTGAAGACAGTCACCACCAAGGGACTTTTCTTTTTCGATGAGTAATGTCTTTGCTCCAAACTGACTGGCGCCGGACGCCATTGTTAATCCTGCTGCTCCACCGCCAAGCACTCCTATATCAAAATCATACTTAGGCATATTTCCCTCCATGACTCTTTTTCTTCTTATATAGTTCCAGCAACTTTTTTGTAATTATCGGAAACAGTCCCAGCAATACAAATGAAGCAATCAATGCAGGAGACAATATTCCTGAGAGAGAATCGATCTTACCCAGCTCTTTCCCGGCATTTACAAATACCATTGTTCCCGCAAGCATCCCCACCTGTGACACCCAGTAAAAAGTCTTCAGGGGCATTTTTGTCAGGCCCATCCCAAGGTTTATTAACCAGAATGGAAAGACCGGTATCAACCTCAATGTAAATAAATAGAAAGCCCCCTCTTTTTCTACGCCCTCATTTACGGTCTTAAGTTTATCGCCTACTTTTGCCTGGACCCAGTCTCTCAATACAAATCTCGCAAAAATACACGCCAGCGTTGCGCCTATTGAACTGGCAAAAGAAACCGCTATAAGACCTGTGACAAATCCAAAGATTGCACCGCCTGCCAGTGTCATTACCGCAGCTCCAGGCAGTGATAACGCAGTGACAATAATATAGATGCCCATATAGCCTGCTATCACTGCTGCACGATTTTGTAAATAAAGCTCCTGAAAGTTCTGCTGGGATTCTCTTATATATGAAAGAGAAAGGTAATCACCAAGATTGAAGATTTTAAATGCAGCGATAAGCCCTACAATGATGAGGACTATAATAACTTTTTGAACATATCCCGATTTTTTATTATCCATTTGAAAATATTACTATAATTCAGCCAGTTAGTGTATGATGTTAATCATATCAGATCAAGTTAATTTGTCAATTTATTTGTGCCTTTTATAGTAATTCGCCTTTCTAACAATTGCTATTACCTCTTCAGTAGATCCTTCATTAAAACCAAGCATCAGTCTTACTGATTCCCCCTCTTTGGGTACGGTATCTGGATTAATAAGCATTAGATGGTATCCAAGCGGCTCAAGCCTTACGGTTAAACCAGCCGGAATGATGAGCTCCCTTTGATAAACCATTCTCATTATGTCGCCATCTTTTACTGTTTTGTGAATTTCTATTCGCTCAAATCGGGGACTTGTTACCATCCTGAGTACTTTCTCCTCATCTGAAGTGTTCTCAATTATCATGTAACCCGCTATGACCCGGGCATTAGGCGGGGCTGCAAGTATCCATGCATCTTCAATAAGCAGAGGTGCTTCCGCAATAGCCGTCGCGGGTAAATTTATCAAAAATATAAAGCCGATCAGAAACAGTCTCATATTCATTCATTTTCTTTCTTACGATAATCAAAAATAACTGTTTCACCCTTTTCATCAGTTATACAGCATTCTTCTTTATACTTAATCCGCAGTTTCCGGAATTCTGCCGCCATAAACGCAGCATCATGCGGAGGTGTAAAGATTGCCCTCAATCTCATGAGCGGATCAATTAGCAAGATGGATGCGCTGTGATCTACAAGATAATCTTCTTCAGATTTACTGCCTGGCACACGAATATAGGCAATACCCAGTTTGTCCGTAAGTTTTGCAATTTCACCGGGGTCACCAGTTACGCCTATGAACTCTTTATTAAAGAAAGGGATGTACTCTTTCAATGTCTCCACAGTGTCCCGTTCGGGATCTACACTGATAAACAGGAACTGCGTATTAAACATGTCCTGGCCGTCTTCAAGTTTATGAAATATATCGTTCATATCAACCAGAGCTACAGGACATACATCAGGACAGTTTGTATAACCGAAAAATACAAAGTTCCACATTCTGGCAAAGTTCCAGCGGTCAAATACTCTTCCATTGTGGTCTAAAAGCGATACAGGAGGCAGGTTAACCGCAACCTCCAGTTCAGTCATAGTAAAGGGGGCTTTTTCGACTTTGTCTTCTTTGCTCTCACAACTTATTAACATAATAGCTGCAACAATTATCAATGCAATTATTATGATTAGTTTCTTTCGCATGCTCTACTCCTCAATCAATACCTCTATGCAATTTAATACTCAGCTTCCTTTGTTCCATCCTCAGGTTTATAGTCTTCATAAACAATAAACGTCAGCATTCCTCCGGGGTAAATATGATCATTAGCTACATGATTAAGGCTGTGGCAATGAAAGGGCCAAATTCCGGGATTGTCAGCATCAAGAATAATATCGACCCTCTGTGCCGGCCCGACATGGACCGTATCTATCAATTGGGGCTCGTCAACATATGAACCGTCCCTTGCAATGACCGTGAATTTATGAGAGTGAGTGTGCATATAGTGAGGCTGATACCCGGCATTGATAAACCTGATTCTTATCTTTTCTCCGTTTTTCACATAAACAGGTTCAGTAAGAGGGAATGCCCTTCCATTAATCGTAAATGCGTCATATACGGGATTATGGGGGTTATGTGTCTTGGGATAATAGTCTCTTTTTTCCTTCCTGTCTCCCTTGTGTGCATGCTCGGGAGCAGCACCCTTATGCATAGTGACAACTCCATGCTTCTCATGTCCTGCAACTTCGTCATCTGCTTCATGAATGTGAACATGCTTTGTCGGCCACTCATCAAGAAGCATTACATATTCCCTGTCATACTTATACTTTTCTTCTTTAGGTTCAACAATAAATGCACCATACATCCCCATATCCATATGGTGGGCACCATCAACATGGCAATGATAAAATGAAGTGCCGAGATTTTGAGCGGTGAATTCATAGGTATATGATTCGCCTTTCTTGACCGGTTTCTGCCCTATGTACGGGACCCCGTCAGACAGCACTGATTTTCTCTGGCCATGCACATGAATAGTATGTTTACCACTGGACTCGTTCTTGAGAATAAGGCGAACACGGTCACCTTCAGTAACCCTGACTGTCGGCCCCGGTATCTGTCCGTTAAACCCCCACCCCATCATTGGAGCATCAGGGAACAACTCAAACCCTAAATCCTCAACAGTCATCGTAAACACCTTAATCTGCCTGCCCTTTTCTGTTACAACTTCATACTCAAGTTCTTCCAGGGGATTCTTTGTTCCCAGTACTGCATCAAATCCTGCTGGAGTTTTTACCTTTATATAATCATATCCTTCTGAAGTTTTAACATAGGGGAAATCAAAAACAACATTGTCCTCTTCATCAGCCCATTTAACATTCACCCTGAGCTCCCAGTGACCGCCCATGACAATTGCAATGTCCTCAACAGCGTATAGTCCATTACCTTTCTCAGTGACTTTAAGGGGACTGAACACTCCATGCCCCATTTCAGGCATCCAGGGGGTAACAGTAACCTTTGCTCCCCTCATATCCCGGTCTCTGTTGTCATGAAGAATGACATTAACATTATTGATTCCTACCAGCAGCCTTTTAGCCGGGATTTCCAATTCTACGCTGAATAAACCCTTATCAGTTACAAGCAGTTTGCTGTCAGCCAGATGCTGGGTAAATGTTCC
>PIVU01000225.1 GCA_003354025.1 Nitrospirota bacterium | reverse complement strand
TTCAACGAGATCATCAATAAGCTCGCCAACCTTCTCAGGGACACCGATACCTACCATTAATGCTTTATGAACTATTTCGTTGAGAGACATGTTAACCTCCTAAAATAAAGGGTTCAAGGATCCAAGGATTCTAGGGTTCAAGGGTTTGATAAAAACTCTACAGATTGAATTGTAATAACCAGTTATTAAAATCACTGGTCTCTGTACCATTCTTTTCACTTGAACCCTCGAATCCTTGGATCCTTGGACCCTATAAAATTATTACTTCATCTTTTCCTGAATTATACCATTAACGGAATCAATTGCTTTATCCAGCCCGTCTGCATCCTTTGTGCCTCCCTGGGCCATGTCAGGCCTGCCTCCGCCTTTCCCGCCTGTTACTGCTTTCAGGATATCACCCGCTTTTAATCGATCAGTCAGATCTTTTGTAACCACTGCAACATAAAATGCCTGATCATTAACTGCTGAGCCAAGCACAATCACTCCTGATCCGATTTTATCCTTGAGGCGGTCTGCAAGACTTCTTAGGGCCTTCATATCCATCCCGTTTTCTTTATGAGCAAGGACTTTTATGCTATTAATTTCTGTGACCTTATTCAGAATAGAGTCTACACTTCCAGATACGGCTTTATGCTTTATCTTTTCGATCTCCTTTTCACTCTGCTTCAGGTCACTGATAATTTTTTCAATCTTATCGGAAACACTCATTTCAGGGACTCTGAGAAATCCTGCTGCTTTCTTTAATTCCTCTTCCCGGGCCCTCCCGAATTCAAGTGTTGAAAATCCTGTTATTGCCTCAATCCTTCTTATGCCTGCGGCAACACTGCCCTCTGATACAATTTTGAACGGACCTATATCGCCCGTTGCGCGGCAGTGTGTGCCTCCGCATAACTCAGCAGTAAAATCTCCGCCCTTTACCACCCTGACTCTGTCACCGTACTTTTCTCCGAACAGGGCAGTCACTCCTCCGGTAATTGCATCATCAAGTGATGATTCCGAAACATCGATCGGTATGTTATCAATAATTTTTTCATTAACGATGCTCTCCACTTCACTGACTTCCCTTGCATCCATAGCAAAAAAGTGGTTGAAATCAAATCTGAGTCTGTCCGCAGCCACTAGAGAACCCGCCTGTTTAATATGATCTCCAAGGACAAGCTTTAATGCAGAATGCAGCAAATGTGTTGCCGTATGGTTACGCATAACTGACTTTCTCTTGTCCTCATCCACCTGGACCTGGACCATCATTCCTTTTGAGATTGTCCCGCTCTTAACCGTACCGAAATGAACAAGCATATCATTTATCTTTTTTGTGTCACTGATATCAATCCTCAGAGTATCGGCTTTCATTAATCCAAGGTCACCGACCTGTCCGCCAGATTCTCCGTAAAATGGGCTTTTGTCCAGGATGATCTCTACCTGTTCCCCTTCACCGGCTGCATCAATAAAAGCACCGTCTTTAATCAGGGCATTCACCGAACTGTCCGATTTAAAGCTATCATAGCCAATAAATGAGGAAGGTTTAAACATCTCCTTTGCCTCTTTATACACACCGGAAACTTCTTCGGCGCCGACCCAGGATGAACGGGCCCTCTTCTTCTGAAGCTCCATTTCATCATTAAACCCCTGATGGTCAACGAGCAGGCCGTTATCTTCTGCAATGTCCTGGGCAAGATCAAGGGGAAAACCGAAAGTATCATAGAGTTTAAAAAGTTCAGAGCCGGGAATCGTTTTCTTCCCCGCTGATTTCACATCATCCACCAGTTTCTCCAGGATACCCATCCCGGATGCCAGAGTATGTGCAAACCTCTCTTCTTCAAGTTTCAGGACTTTCTTACTCATCTTTGTATTATCAAGAATGTCCGGGTATGCATCGGACATCAGTTCATAAACTGAATCAAGGACATTGTAAAGGAAAGGCTTCTCTATCCCAAGCATAAAACCATGTCTTGCGGCCCTTCTTATTATTCTTCTAATTACATAACCGCGTCCCTCGTTGGACGGCATCAATCCGTCTGCCAGCGTAAACGCAGTTGCCCGTATATGATCTGCTATGACCCGTAATGAAACGTTTATTTCAGGGTCCGATCCATATTTCTTTCCTGATATCTCTTCAATTTTTGCAATGATCGGAGCAAAAAGATCAGTATCAAAATTATTAGTCTTTCCCTGGAGTATTGCAGAAAGCCTCTCAAGGCCCATTCCGGTGTCTATGCTCGGTTTTGGCAGCGGTGTTAATTCACCGGAGGCATCCCTGTTGAACTGCATAAATACGAGGTTCCAGATTTCGAGATACCGGTCACAGTCACATCCGACCTTGCAGTCAGGCCTGTCACATCCCATCTCCGGCCCCTGGTCTATATGAATTTCAGAACAAGGTCCGCAGGGCCCGGTATCGCCCATCTGCCAGAAGTTGTCCTTTGCTCCGAGCCTGAATATTTTTTCCGGAGGCAGGCCTACATGCTTTTCCCATATCTCTGCCGCCTCGTCATCATTTTCAAAGACAGTAACAAAAAGATCATCCACAGGCAGCTTGACCCACTCAGTAAGAAACTCCCAGCTCCATTTACATGCATCCTCCTTGAAATAATCTCCAAAGGAAAAGTTGCCCAGCATCTCAAAAAAAGTATGATGCCGTGCAGTCCTGCCGACATTCTCAAGGTCATTGTGTTTACCGCCTGCCCTGAGACATTTCTGTGAAGTTGCCGCCCTTTTGTAAGGCCTTACATCCTCACCAAGAAAAACTGATTTGAACTGGACCATACCTGCATTGGTGAAAAGAAGTGTTGCATCATTTTCAGGCAGAAGAGAAGAACTCGGAAGAACTTCATGTCCCTTTTCCTTAAAAAAGTCGAGAAATAATTGACGTATTTTTTTGCTTTCCATAGAGTTTAAATGCCTAATATATTAAGGTTTAGGTATATAATATACTGTATTATATCAGTTTAAGTATAGATTTTCTAAACATTACAGTAAGGATATTCCAATATATGATTCTCATCCATCCCCCGGTCGCAAAACCCTGTGAACCACCGGGAGGTATAGCCCGGCTTTCAGGTGCTTTAACCGCACGTGGAATAAAACATAAACTTCTTGATGCCAACCTGGAGGCGCTGCTTTATATTCTTCAAAGTGCTCCTCCTTCACTTAATGGCCTCCCAGATAAATGGACATCCCGTTCTTTCCGTAATCTCACAGACAATCTGTCAGCAATCAAAGATCAGCGTATTTACAAAAACATCGACCGGTATAAGCGCGCTGTCATAGACCTTAACCATGCTCTTGAGATGATAGTGAATACCAATTCAATAGTCAGCCTTGCAGATTTCCGTCACAGAGAACTATCTCCATTAAGAAGCACCGACCTAATCAGTGCAGCAGAAAACCCTGCGCACAATCCCTATTACCCCTATTTCATGGAAAGGCTGCCCGGGGTCATTCAGCAAGAATCAGCACCCGTAATCGGAGTTTCACTGAATTATTTAAGTCAGGCGATCAGCACTTTTGCCATGATCGGGATTCTGAAACAACATTATCCCAAAGCAACAATTATCCTTGGCGGAGGACTGGTAACATCATGGATGACAAACCCGGCATGGTCAAACCCGTTCAAGGGTCTGGTAGACCATTTCATATCTGGTCCGGGCGAAACCCGTTTGCTTTCGATCCTTGGTCAAGATAAAGTCCGGCGGCATATTACTCCGGATTACCGCTCACTTCCATTAAATGACTATCTTTCACCAGGACGTATACTTCCCTACAGCGCATCAAGCGGATGTTACTGGAACAAATGCTCTTTCTGTCCTGAAAAAGCCGAAGACAATCCGTATGTCCCTATACCTGCGGCCACAGCACGGGAAGATCTGGAAACTCTTATAAACACCACACAGCCGACCCTTGTTCATTTAGTAGATAACGCAATCAACGTTTCACTATTAACCAGTCTGGCTAAAGAGCCTTTAGGCACACCCTGGTACGGATTCGCAAGATTCACACATCATCTTACTGATATCGATTTTTGCATGGCTCTTAAAAAGTCAGGTTGTGTAATGCTCAAACTCGGCCTTGAATCAGGAGACCAGGGGGTGCTGGACAAAATGCATAAGGGGATAGACCTGAACACTGCGTCACTGGCCCTGAAGACATTAAAAAAAGCAGGGATTGCTACTTACATCTACCTCATATTCGGTACGCCGGCGGAAACATTACCGGAGGCACGAAAAACTCTTGAGTTTGTTGCGGCCCATCATGAAACAATCAGCTACCTGAACCTTGCAATATTCAACATGCCTGTCCGCGGGGCGGAGGTTGCAGTTTTTGAAACGAACAGTTTCTATAAAGCTGACCTTTCGCTCTATACCGGCTTTGTTCACCCTGGAGGGTGGAACAGAAAACAGGTGCGTCAGTTCCTGGATAATGAATTTAAAAAACACAAAGCTGTTGCAGACATTATTAAAAAGGATCCGCCGATATTCACATCAAACCATGCGCCTTTTTTTGTATCCTAAATTTGTCATTTTTTAATCCTTCTCTTGGTGTCATTCTGAACAGAGTTAAGAATCTCATGAAATCAGCCACTTTCAAATGAGCTGTTCTTCGGATAAGCCTCAGAATGACAATGAGTTTCCTGATATGAAGGGGTTCTCAAAAGAAAACCTTTGGCGATCGTTGCCAATTTGAAAGATTATTTCTTAAATTCGGCAGCTATTTGATTTATCTCGGGGAGGAATACAAAATTACTGTTGGCAATGACGATAAAGGGTTACAATATTTATTCGATCAACTTCATTTTAATAAGCTTTTTTGCAAGCTGGTA
>PIVU01000048.1 GCA_003354025.1 Nitrospirota bacterium | reverse complement strand
CCGGATTAATCGCCGGATTTGAGTCATCACAATCACCGTTGCATGTTGTATACGTATCAATGTCCATATCAAACCCTTCATCAATACTGGTGTCACAATTATTGTCTGTTCCATCACATACCTCAGCCGCTCCCGGATATACCGCACTACTCCCGTCATTACAGTCATCTCCGGGGATTGACCGGCATCCTGTTCGCAAACATCCTCCTATGCAGCTTCCGTCTATCGATATGTCGACATAGTTATCAAGATCATCATCACAGTATGAATCAAAAACAGGTACTATAGAGGATGACGGAAGTCCATCTCCAAGTTTCATAACTCGTGCAACAGTTGTCGAAGGATTCACATCATCTTTCTGACCCTTAAATACATAATTACTATAGGCAGTGCCAGTTTTATAGAAGACAGAATAAACGTTGCTTTCTCCTTTAGAAGAGTATGAATTAATTCCGGGGATATACGTTGACCACGTTACAAGCCCGCCGATATGAAGAGGAGTTGAAAAGACCCGTTCTCCTTCGTGTGAAAGCGAGTTACCGCTGAAGTCGGCAATTTCGCCGAGATTTTTAAAATACATTGCCCAACCGTCACAAGAGTCTGATGCAACAAGAAGATCAGCCCATGAGGAAACCGGTCCGCAGTTGCTGTTGACCCCGGATACAGTACCGTCCGTGCTGACCGATGCAGCAGAGACATCCATGAGATTGGCATATGAATTAGAGCAGCTCCCGTCCCAGCAGTTGTCTTTAATTGCGTAAAAAACGCCTGTGTCCGTCTGGTTCATGTCTGACATGCCTAATGTCTGACCAGTCCCGAAATATACATAAAGATCTGCATTTTCATCCAGAGTGACTGCCGGGGCATTCGTAATTTTTTTCGCTGCATCATTATTCCCTGCAATGCTTGTGATATCTCCAAGCGTTGAAAGATGCCATTGAGACGGAGAAGGTGCCAACCCATTGTCTGTTGTTACTCTCCTTAAAAGGGCATTCCAGACCTGTCCCTGTTCATAGTTCTCACCGACATAGATAGTATCAGTATTACCGTCACTGTCAACATCTACAGCAACCGGCGCTGCCATGAATGCCGATGTATTACCAGTCGGTATTTTCCAAAAGTTGGATTGTTCAGTCCAGCTGCTTATCCCTCCATTGAAACCTCCCGAAATTTTGAGCGCAAAAATATTTCCGTTCTGAAATTCTGTCAGGTTTGAGGCAGCATCATAGTCAGTGGGACCTGAACCAAATATAACAAACCAATCACCTCCTACTTTTGCAACTGCCGGTTGAGACATGGCAAGCCCCAGGTCTGCGTTTGAAAATGTCCAGAGCAATCTCGGATTAAGAGGGTCCGTAATATCAAGGGCAAAATACTCTGGTGACATGCTGTAATTAGTGCCACCAGACGTCCAGGATATAGTCTTCCCTCCGTATCGAAATCCTCCTATTAGTATCGTTCCCCACCCACCAGGATGAGTACTGTCCAGGTTAAATATTTTTACATCCGATATTTTCGGAGCTAAATCCACTCCGTATACATGAGTATACTCGGGCAATGTACTCCATTTAAGATGAGGCAGAATGCCGCGCGGTACAAACGACCAGAGCTCTTCACCAAGAGAATGGATTCCTCCAATGCAATTTCCACTGACAGAAACATCGGAGTAATATTTGTGGCTCGCAGCATCATAGCACCCTGCGTTAAAAGCATGAATCATTCCGTCGTTTGCTCCAACGTACACAACGCTTCTCCTCTGTGCATAAGCATCTTTATAATTAGCGTATGAAGAATCACCATACAGAGTGTCATATTTTTCCATTGGACGTCCAACAACAGCGGGCGTGGAATTAATTATGTCTCCCAGTTTCCAGACATTAGTAACACTGTTAATTGTAATGTTTCGATTCCTGTAACCATAGGCATGCCCTCCATCTGTCACACCCGACAAGTCGGCGCCCCTGGTCCAATTGATTATATTTTGAGATTCCGTAATGTCAACTGCCCTGATATATGGCTCAAGCAAATACGCATTAGCTAAACTAAAATCAACACTGTTAAATCCGTCTACGGTAGTAATAATATTTCTGTTTGTCGGATCGGTCTGCCACAGGGTTTTGCCGCTGTTCCAGATTGGATTTACATCATCTATACTCACTGGAGGATATGGACATGAGTCCTTTTTGCCGTCTCCATTTAAGTCAATACACTTATAGACCTCTGTACCGCTATCAATTGAATAGCTAATCTCAACAATATTATCCGTAGTCAAGTCCAATGCATTATCTGCATTTGTATCTTCTCTCATGTTCCCGTAATCATCAACAAATAGAGCATGAAGATAACCAAGCCACTTTCTAGACTCCAGGTTTTCCAACTTTGCAGGGTAATAATACGGCTGCACTACAATCCCCTCTCCTGCTCCTGAGGCAGAAATAATACTACCTAGACGCAATGTTGGTGTGTGCTGCAGAATGTTCGCTGCTGCTGCAGATATCACAGACTCAAGTTGATTACCATCAGCAGCTTCATAATAATTATCCGGTATACCGTCTGGTGTATTCCCAGGGCCGGATTTGTCCCATTCATTGCAATTGTTATCCATAACGGAACCCGGATCACAGGGGAGTGCCGGAAGAATTTCAGTCCTACTGTCCGAGGGATACCCTACTCTGTTATATGGCCATGAGTTGCTGTCGTAATCATCAAATAAACCGAACATTGCAGTCTGCTGCATAGAGCTTATGGCTGTTGCCGAATCACTTAAGGCATTAACCACATAGGTTAAAATATTCTGAAAACCATTCATATCTTGACGCATATCATTTACAAAGCTGTCCCTTGCCGGTATTACAGGGTCTATGCTTCCGTTCCATTCTCCGTCGGATATCAATAAAACAATGTTTCTGCGGCGCTCAACAGGAATGCCCATATAATACATCGGATCCCTAGATGATCCCTGCCCTCCGATATAACCGGGATTTGTTTCATAAGCATAATTATCAACCTGTGTAAAATAATCATATGCTTCACGCAATGCCTCTCCGGTAGGAGTCCCACTATAAGGAGGTTCGTTTTGAATGGCCGTCAGAAAGTACGACATATTTGTGTCTCCAATTCCAACTTTCATTTCTCCTTCCCTATTGTTCCCTGCATATATCATAAGACCGAAGTGCGGCGCATCTTCATCCCATAGTCCGTCATTATTCCTGTCAGCAAGTTCCTGAATAACTCCATTTCTTTCAGTTGCAGGCACGTCAACTCTTATGTTTGCACTGAACAGATTCCCGATAGAACATGATGCTCCATAGTCGAATATTGACAGTTCATGGTCAAGATTAGGATAACTTCCTCCGTCTATCGTAAATGTACATCCAAGGTTGTTGTCCGAAAATGTCCTCCAACCGCCCTCAGCCCTGAGTGTATGAGCATTAGGCTGCATAGATATGGACTTGCCGCCTATCAGGGCTTTTCTGAGAAGGTCTATCCTTGACATTGTGGCCCAGTTAAGGAGATTGCCTGATATGCAGCCTGAACTGTTACCGATCTGAAATTCAGGGTCTGAGGATGTATAAGTACAAGCAGTATTCTCTTCAAACTTTGTCCCGGAATACTCATAGTACTTGTCATTTTCAAAATAACCGTAATAAGGTTGGATAGATTCATATACGTATTCAGGGTCCTGAATAGAATCCGATGAACCGCATAAAGACCGTTTATTGTCATATCCGGTAAAATCACAACCGGTATAGGCCGGAAACTGCCAACTACCTGAATGGTCCAGAACGAGAAGTACATTAGGTTGATCAGCATTCGTCGCAAGTGGTGGATAGGCAGTATAGTCTTCTATTGTTTGAGCAAAAGATCCTGAAATTGTAAAAAGCAGAATTAATATAATAACGATTAAATTGAATTTGCAATACAGACAGTACTTCAGCATAATTATTCGCCCCCTAAACTGATCTCATCAACAAGTGTATTAATATGTTTCTATACAATCGGATTTTATCAGTACATCTTTAAGTATCAGTTATAGAAAGCTCGTGCAGTTCAGGCGGCACTAATGTACTTTCCCATTTGCAATCAATTCGATAAAATAATATTTCTCCACCTTGCGAAGATCTACTAAATCCGGATTATTAATTATGAACAGTCTGATCATTTTTTCTTTTATATAGTAATTAATTTTCCCCTGCCTGTCTTTTCTTATTATTTCTGCCTTTAATAGATCAGACCGGATATAGTTGAGTACTATTTGTATATCTACACCAAGAAATTCAGCACATAAGTTCGCAGACATCCCTTCAAGATTCGATGGCATTCTCATTCTTTTTCTCTTCAGGGTGATGCTTGACACGCTTCTTTGATATCCTGCTGTTTCAAGCTTCTTTTTAATAGTCAGCGGGGCATATTGAGCATTTTTTTCCAGTATTGCAATTTCCTCACTACTCCACTTTTGCTTCTGCTGAGAAGATTTGATAGCACCGATTTTAACAGCTCTTTGATATAGTATCCATCTCGGCATTCTAAATTTTCTGGCTAGGTTTATCAACCTTGGCTTGCTGTCCGTATTAATTGAATATGTGTAATTAAGCTCAGTATCCATTTCCGGAGTAAATATATATTTCGCCATTGTCCTCCTATATCACCTCCAGCGTTCCGCTCTCTATAATTACCAATCCATCACTAATTGTTACATTTCCATTAAGTGTTGTCCTTCCGATAATTGATGAGTAATCACAGTTATAACCGCTTTCAAAAATTACCGCCAGGCCGCGGTTTACTGCTAAGTCTCCTTCAATTTCTAAAGCCTGACTTTTTATAGCATCTCCATTCAGCAATGCCGGGTTATCATAGCCTGCCTGAAATGATGCATAATACTCCGCTATACGACTATTGATCACTGGAGGATCAACACATCTCATCGCGGTTTCGTATTGCAAATTCAGGTCAGAAGAACCCAATGAATAGGAGCCACTGACGCTGCTATAGCCATCAATACCAAATTCAACTTCAATGTCATGCCCGACTGTTAAGAGAACTGAAAGCTGGTCCATTCCGCTGTCGGTTACATCAGCATAGCAACTAGCCCCAATATTAAGAAATGTATCATCAAGAAGGATTACTGAGTCTGTCAGGTCAGTAACTCTTAGCCATCCGTTGATGTTATTATCCGAACGGGTTATGTCAGGAACACCACAGCAATCTGCATGTAGATCATATACGTAAGAGTAAGAGAACTGAAAAAGATCGTGGCTTGCATTAAAGACACCGATGAACTCATCAAGGGCATTTGAATTAACGTCAGTAATGTTAGTACCATCCCAAAGAATGTCAAAGGCAGAGGTGCTTACAACCATCTCCGCAGTATTTATAGTGCCTGTACCAATTGCCTCCTGGCATAATTCCCCCTTCCAGAGTGGACCAAACAGACAACTACTTAAAGACACTGCTGCCGTGCAATTAACAGGAATCTGGAGCGGTGGACTATATGCATCACATGAATCACTGGAAGAACCATTTGTATCACTCCAATAACTGGCGCCTCCTGATGCATGGTAATCCTCGGAATTCCATGGTACAAGCGTCTTTGCCTGTACTTGCTCTGATGTATTGTATTGAAACGTAAATTCCGTATCTCCGCCTGCTGTACAGCCAGAGCCATCAACATATCCTGAGTTCCCGAATTCCACTTCAATTTCATGTCCAACTATAACCGAAACAGTAATCAAGCTCGAACCACTGTCGACTTCTGAACTTTCCCCAGGATTAACTAGAGAATTACAGCTAAGTGAAGCATTAACAAGCTGGCCATCAAAAAGAACAACTGAGTCTGTCTTATCAGTTACCTTTAGCGTGGCGCTGATAGCATTGTAGGCATTATAATCAAATGGGTAATTACCGCAATATACAGAAATATCGTAGTCATATGAATACGAAAACTGGAAGACCGGGGTTGTTGCAAAAAAACTGCCTATAATATTATTTTCAGCACTGCCGCCGGCATAGTCCTCGGAGTTATCAGAAGCAGAGATTATGACTTCCATATCACTAGTTGTTATAGTACCGCTGCTGCTAGCTGACTGTGGGGGGGGAGACGTGGATACTGAAGCGGAAGCACTGATAGGAAGTAGAAGTGGCGGACTATAACTGTCATCAACATCATTGTCAGATATCTCAGGAATAATATTCGTATTTGAATAACTCGCTTCTGCATGTGCATGGTGATCTTTGGTAACCCAGGGTACAGACACATCTCCCGAGCTAATTTGCGGCAGGAAAAATAAAACTATTAGTGTGCTGATGATTGAAAGTTGAAGTTTTGAATTCATGTCCTTAACATCCTTTCTTTAGTTAAGTCGTTTTCAATTAAAAAACAGAACTCTATCTCGACTTGATCACGGCAATCCGGATAGTGATTAGTTTAAGAACTTCAGCTGCCCCCCCCCTTCTTAACAAAGGGTTTCCTGTATTTCAATACAAGAACATTGAAACTAATTATAATGAAATATTTGTAAAATGCAACAAGTATTTATGTTTAATATGTTTAAAATGTTTCTTGTTTTCAGTTCTCTTTCAATTCGATTTTCTCCAGTTGAGAGTGTGATACGAATCACTTACATATCAATTTTATTTCTTCATCATAGGTATTCAAATAGCACTTAAAACTTGAAGGAGGTTTAAATGAACAAGAGGCGTCATCAGAGAACTCCGATCAGCCTGGAAGCTGTGCTTAGTGCAGATGGTATGAGCCACAAAGTATTTCTGTCAAATCTCTCGGACTGCGGTGTCGGTGTATATTTTGAGACATCCACACATGAAACTGGGCCTCGCTATTCTACCGGTACCGGGGTCATGTTGGATTTCCAGGCAGCTTCAGGAAAAACCATTCAATTGACCTGCGTTGTAAAGTGGCGGCATGTATATAAATACCATGAATGGTTAATCAGCCTGGGGATAGAGATAGTTGACCCGCCTCAATGCTACAAAGAATATTTCAAAACTCTGACTATGTCATATTGTCCGGCATAATCAAATAAATTCGCAATAATAAGGAATGTGCCAATTACATTGATCGTGATAATTGTCATTAAATACGGCATGTTATATTTTTTAAGGCAAGTTCTCAAATGGGAGATAACGGTTCCGTGAGTAAAGTCGCTCAAAAAACACACAATTCATTCTCTATTTTTCTAACTTATGATCTTACGCTATCACTCTTTCACGCTTATTTCGGTAGATCATCTAGACCAGAGTAATCTGCAACTGGCTTCCATGTTACCCAGTCTATCTGCCCGTCAAAATTCTGAGCGGCATTATTCCAGTTAGAGCCGATATGCGAACTTTTATCGATAAGTCTTATATAGTCTCCCGGCAGTGCTCCCCAATGGCAGCTTGAACTCCCGTTGATAGGCCTGGTCGCATTTTTATATCCAATCCAGTTTTCATTTAATCCGAGACCGTCCTCTCCCTGGTCATCAATAAAGATATCTACCGGTGTCCCATTAGAACCAACCAGGTCCGCCTTATCGGAATTAAACACGACTTTTATCAGGTACCAGTGATTATTCACAATTGGATACGCCTCTATATCGGAAGAGATCTGGTACATACCTGCGCCGCTGGTCGAGACCGTTGGGTCGCCCGGCCATTGAGGGTGAGGACAGGCATGTGCAGATGCATTATCTCTTTTGTACTTAATCTCAATACTGGCAATATCAGTCTTCTGCGGGATGTCATCACCCCTGTAGTTAGTGTTTAAAATCGTCATCAGGAAAGTATTCTTTCGTTCGAATATTCTATTGAATTCGTTAGTCGTGCCATTATCTACCTTGGTAGGCATGACCCTCGCCTCAACTGTAAGAGCCCTGGCTGACTGCAGGCATTTTTGATTATTTGTAATATTAAGACCAGTGCCCTGACTCTCGTCTCCGTTGAGCACATCATTGTCCACATCAGGAAAAACAACAGTTGGGTTGACCACTGTTCCGACCAGAAGACCCGTGCTGTCATTAGATGTAGGGCTATTTATAATTTCATTTTCTATCGGGAAGCTCGTACCCCATGCAGGGCAATTGTTTCCTGCTATGGTGACTGATAAAGTCCCGGCTTCATTGTCTGCACTGTTAAAGATGTCGCTTATGTCCGCGGCAATAGATTCTATGCCTATGTCACCTGAATCCAGTGTTGAATCCAATGTCAGGATTGCTCCGGACTGCCCGGCAACATGCGCTACACCTGTAATTGACCATGCACTGTCACTGTCAGTAAAATCTTCAGGAACAAGTGCGCCTGACCTACCCTTGCCAGTATATACACCTTCAGTAAAAGAGACAAACACCTGATCAAAGCCAATTGCACCCTCAACACTTGCAATGGAAGGGGCAGTCTGCCCGGTTATTAATACCGTTCCTGTTCCGAGAGGGAAATTCCCCGAATCAGGGCCAAAAATGGAATCACTCACTGCAGCAATAGTATCAATGCCAAGATCATCTGAACCATCCAGAGGCGCATCAGTGTCGCATAGAGTTGATGTAGTTGTTTGCAGTATAAGGATAGCAACGTTGCTGCCGGCAGTATGTGATACGCTGCAGACAATCCTCCCGTCATCAATATCTGTAAGAGTAAAATCATCGGGCTGCAAGTCACCTGTCTCATCATCATTTGCGTATACCTGCGACTCAAAAGTTACCTTAAGCTTATCACTGCCAACCACACCTTCGACTTCAGATATAAACGATACTATGCCGGCACTCAACATCACTCCATTTACAGGAGCTGGATTGCCTGTTATGTCATATATTGATCCGCCTGCCGCAGCAAGAGCAACGTTTACGTTATTTATATCAGCAGCCTCAACAATATCATCCAGTGTAAGCGTTGCCCTCGGATCTCCGGGGAAGTGGTCTACAGCTGTTATATTCATTCCGAGATTTGAAGAATCAAAATCACCGGGCTGCAGTACTCCTGTAGCATCATTATTTGCATATGTACGCTCGGAGAACCATATTGCCAGCTTATTATGACCTTCAACACCCTGGACAACCGTAATTGTCGGCACTCCCTCGAATTCGGCAATTACCAATGCATCTGTACTGGCAGCATTAGTACCGTATTCATCATATATTGAGTTGCCTGCAGCAGCGAGTGTGTCAATGCCTATGTCACCTATGCTGAGTGGTAAGTCCAGCGTAATTACAGCAGTTGATTCTCCAGCCAAGTGTATTACTCCGGTAATGGTCTTTATACCGTCACCGCTTACATCAGTCAGCAGAAAATCATTTGTCTCCAGTTCATATCCCGTATCTGAATAAACTCCTTCATTGAACTCAACATACAATGTATTGAGACCGCTGACACTTTCCACTTTTGTAATCACAGGACCGACCATATCATCAAAGTAACTTGCTGCTTTGGTTATATTCCATATCTTGACTTCATCTATCCTTCCAATGAAATTACTATTGGTGTCCGACCAGTTCAAGCCGCCGATCGAAAGTGCAGAACCATAGTAACCGCCAGGATCCAGGATATTATGGTCACTATTCGGGAACATAGCATCTTCACCTGTCCCCGGCTGGGCATAACATGAACTTACATCAGAAGAGCTTGCAGTAACGTCCTCGCCGTTTACATATATCCGTACCCTTCCGACAGAACCGTCATTATCGTTTCTGTCCGGCCCGGTCGAGTCATATGTTGCCGCAACATGTGTCCATTCGTTTAACGGAATTTCCGTTGTGCTATATGCACCGCGCAGTCCGCCGCAGTCACCGCTGCCGCTGCCGCCGTTAACATTTGTCATTAGTTCCGCCCTTAATATACCGTCTATCTGCTCAAGTACAAGCGCGTAGCCTCCGCCCCCATATGTGTGTTTGGCCATGATCTTTCTCTCGTTGGTATCATCGGTCGGGTAAACCCATGCCTCAAGGGTCATGTTATATTTCATCTCGGTAAACTTCCATGTCCCATGCCCTACATGGAAATGGCCTGGACCGGAAGTTTCACTGGTATCATTATATTTATTCTCTGCAGTTGACCAGTCACAGTCTTCTGTTCCTACCTCAATAGGCTGGTTATCAGCACCAATGGCCTGTCCGAACTTGCCGGTCTCATAGGTGCCCTGACGGGCAGAGTCCCCGGAACACCAGGCAGTATGATGAGTCGCTCCCGGCCGGTTCAGAGACCATACGCCGTCCAGGTTATATGAGCCGGAATCCTTCAGGTTACCCTCAAATCTCATATCCAGTACCAGGTCAGGATCAAATTCACTGGTGGTGTCTCTGCCACTATAATTATTTTCGTGAGGTGTGTCTGTTCCCGTGTCAGACATACGATCTCCGCCAAAACCGGCAAGATGACAGCTCGCATTTCCACAGCTGAAGGCACTTCCCTGGTTCTGATGAAATTCACTGTAATAGTTATGACAATTTAAGCACATGGTGTTCCAGAGGGTAGTACCGGTACCCTGGTTGGGAGATGTTCTGAGCATTGACTGTATGCTTGAGCCGTGTGCCTCATGACAGTCAGTGCAGGACATGACAAAGTTCACGACCTCACTAATCCTCTCATCCTGGTTGTACGGACTCTTTGTCCAAATTTGTTCGCCTCTTCCCTTGGGTATTACAGGCCAGCAATCCGTGTCAGAAGAACCTCCATCATCTGCCGTGCAATTATCACTGCTCCAGTTAACTGCCTTCCCGCAATTGTACCATTGAGGGCAGTTATCGCCATCAGGTACATTGGCCGCCCTGTCACCATGATCGTCATTGCTATAACCGAGATTACCGTGTGCTCCGGCCTGAGCCGGGTCAGGCATGGGTTCATGGCAATCTCTGCAGAAGGTGTTATAGTCAGGCAGATCATCTCCATCAAAAGGATCGCCTTTAGGGGTCCTGTAAGTTCCGGAACCGGCATAATCATCAATTTTTTCACCTATTCCATCACCCCATACTGTAAGATTACCTGTTGGATTAGAGGGAGTGCTTGGCCTCGTTACCGGGCTGACATCCTGGTCTGCTTCCCAGTATTTTCCTGTCACCAGATGCACGTTATGACAAGAGACGCATTCAAGCGTATAGTTATTAGCGCCAATACTGTATGATGCCCCGAGGTTGTGTTTATTACCATCACCAAAACTGATGAAAGCCTGTTCGATGTCATCTGCCATTATATTTTTAAATGTATATGTATCATATAAATCCCAGTCATTATCAGTGCCGCCGCTTAGAGTAACAGTAATAGTTTTTGCGGTGTTGGCTGCGATTACCCCTGAACTGCCGTCAGTAATGTTCTTGATAGTGTCACCAACCAAGTCGTTATCAGGCCAATCTGGTTTTCCTGAATTATTGTCTGTCAATATAGCTTGATCATCATTCTCGGTATGGCTGCCTCTATCACTGCACCCAGAACCCCAACAATATGGGGGATCCCATATTGAAATAGAGTTATTTTCCACCTCTCCATCTTTATGGCATTTATAACATAGGTCCTGCTGATCTTCGCTTCCTGATATTTTGGTCATACCCGGATGTGGTCCGGTAGCGCCATGCACATCATGGCAGTCAGTACACAACATCGGATTTGATGTTAGCGGATTTGTGTCATTATGTGCCGATGCCTCAAATGCAGCAGAGTCGGTATAGAAATCAGGGTCAGGACTGGCTGTGGAAATATGACAATTGTTACAGTTGCTGTTGTCCTCGTCATTCTCATAACCAGCTTTCAACCTTTTCGAAGCATTATTATAGTGTGCTGTTGTAAGGTCATGGCAGTCACCACACTGTCTGTTCGCCGCCGGGTTGCCTGTTGCTGAAGTGTCCTGCCAGGATAGTTTTTGAAAGTTGCCGGTTGCCTTACCATGTCCATTTACAAAAAAACCGTATGTTGTTTTATCACCCGCAATATTGGGAGCATTAACACCTCCCCCGCCTGCCTCACTGTTTCCGGGTGTTTCATCATGACAGCTTCCGCAAAAGCCTTCCTCACCTCCTGATGCAACCCATCCTCCCGGATCATTCGGCCAGTAACTCTTTGCAGTCAACACTCCGTCCAATGAATGGCAATTGTTGCATATTGTCGTATTCGCAAGGTTCTGTCCGTCCTCAAACAGCGGCGGGGCATATGAACCATGACATACTGCACATCCTGCTTGCGGCCCGTTTTCATCCAACACATGGGTCGAATGCGCTCCTCCTCCCATACCCCCAAATCCGTTTAAGTGCTTATGACAATCCGTACAGTTCTCACCCGCAGGATAACCCATATTCGAATGCAACGGATCATCTCCACCCCCGTCATTCCTGAAATGACCGGTACGTGTATGGCATACTTCACATATTCCATCATATATTCCATCACCATCCGAATATGAATTAGGGCCGATTGGATAAAAGAATTTCACACTCATATCGCCTGTCTTGGGAGACAGAATCTTAAAGTTGTCTCCTACTTCTATAACATCCAGGTCCATAGGCCCCTCTATAGATAACGTATCTGCTGTATTTCCGAGGACCCTATAAGAAAGAAGCGGTATTGCTGAAATATCAGGTACAATTGTCAGCCCCAGAAACTCGTCTGCTAACCAGCCTGCATCCTGCTCTATAATGGTATACTCGTCAGGTATTTCTGTTGAAGCACTTGTATAGACCATAATCTCATCAAGTTCAACTATAGGTCTAACAAGCTTTCCGTACATTACTGCAAACATGTCTGTTCCCGGTGTTACTTTGGATAAATTAATAACTCCCTGCACAGTTATCATTTCCGAGTCATTACTCATAATTTTATATCCGTATTTTTTCAGATCAACGTTCGGAAGAAGAACTAATCCCTTAAATTCATCGTCCGTCCACCCTGCCCCGGTCTTAACAAGTTGACTCTTACCCGAGTCAGGCTGATTGATTTGAATGCTTGTTGATACTCCGGAATCAATGTAACTTTCACTTCCATGAGACCTGATTTGTTTCTGAAGATGAGGATCATGACAAGTTCTGCACTCCACAGACCATTCTCCATAGCTGTTGTCCGTCTGAAGACTAGAGTGATTTCTTGTATATGGTGCTTTTATATTATTGTGGCAGCTCCAGCAGAGGGTATTATATTGTGTATCATCGATATCCTGTGGGTCATGTGTTGTCCATAAAGGCAGGTGGGAAGGCTCGTCGGCATACACAAAATGGCATGAATCGCATCCGATATTGTTAACACCGTTATGTGGATAATTGTCGAGTGCATCAGATCTAACAGCGATAAAAATAACAACTGAGGCCAGGACCATTATCCTGATGATCATAGTCATCTTCATGACTTTGCCCCTAAGACTGGAAGGTAATATTGAAGGATTACAGGAGAAGCTTAATAATACTTCATCCTGACTGTTCCCCTCCTTTTATTTATTAAAAGCAATAAATATGCCTTATGAGAAAAAACAGTCACTTGGGATTATCTGCCCATTGTAAATACCAAAAAAGGACCGGATTTATGTGATTTCACTCACCTGTACAGGCAAATATACTGCGGGATTTGCCTCTCTGAAAATGCCCTAACTAGATGACTCTTTTCAAACAGGCCAGGTGAGTGCCCGGCCGCTGCATCTGCACTTTCGACCTGTTACACTTAAGAAGTTGAAATCAACATGGCCATGCAGAATACTATCGATGCAAGAACCAGAAAACCTCCGGCATTAAGCATCATTAACAGGTACTCCTTAAGATCAACTCTCTGATAATTATTCTCCTGCACTACTCCGTCTCTTTGACCATAATCAATACTTAGCGCTTCTGCGGTATTCCCGACATTGGCAGTCACCTCTTCATGATTAATCTGCTCATCTGCATCTCTGAATTTAATTACTGTCATAATCCCTCCTAAATTGGTCACAAAAAAACCCATACATACATATATGGGCGCATTGCAAATACTGAACTATTTCGGCAGCCCTGCTGTCCGTTTCTTCGGACCAGTAGCTTTGCGCCCTACCCTTACAGATAGTTAGCCATTTTCGTGTAGACTATATGCTAAATAAGTAGAACTATAAGCACCTCCTTAACGTTAACTTTCTTTACAGTTAATAGCAATTATCATTCCTAACTTTACACCTTGTCTGAATTCACCAAAACTCCTGATAAACTTGACTTTTCTTTTGACACTATCAATACCACTTCATAGAATTTCACTAAATTAGCCGTATATACCTCACACAAGGAGCCATTTCACTCATCCATTGTTGCTTTGCAAATGTCTATAAAGAAAATATTCATAACCAGAGTTTACAGAAAGTAGCCGAGCTAAGAAATTTAACCGCCAATTATTATGAGAGGTGAAAGCAGCCAAAAGAAGGAAAGTCATGACGTTACTGGCCGACCGGTCTATTTTTACTTATGGTCAGAAAGCTCAGAAGAGTACTGACCTATTGCGCTTCTTTAATAAAAGCTTAAAGGCTTGCATTCTGTATTGGTGGTTTGTTGTCTTTATAGATGGCAACCCGATTCAATTATTGTCAAGCCATTTTGCATTGTAATGGACGATAACTCTGACTTTGCAGTGTTTCATTCTGATATAATGCTATTAGAAGGTATTACTCAATTACTACTTACAGTACCAATACTAATCAAAACGGAAATCGTCTGTAATATAAAAATGCGAAGATTCTCTTTAAAGAACACAGGGCATATCCATCTTTTACTCTTCTTAATGTTATTGAACATTCTGATACCAGTCAATGCTCAGGCAGAAGGGACCTTAGTAAATCATTATGCATCTCTCTCCTTGCCTCTATCTCCGGATAGGTTACCTCTAAAAGAACGTCTAATTAATGAGGCTGATCCATCAACAGGGCTATTCCTTGTAGCCACACATCAACTCGACAATTCAATATTCGAGGAAGCAGTTATATTACTAATAGACCATGGATCTCATGGGTCAATAGGACTCATCATTAACAGACCATCGGTCATTGAGCTCTCAACTATATTTACCGAAATTAAAGAGACACCTGGCCACAGCAACAATATCTGGTCCGGCGGTCCTGTCAACGTAAGTAAATTGACCGCTCTGGTCCACTGGGATAGGGCACCGGAAACTTCTAACCAGGTCCTTGAAAACATTTATGCAACTACAAACCTCACCACCATAAGAAATCATCTAAAGAATCAAAATGGGACAAATAAGGTACGTGTATACTCGGGGTATACAGGCTGGTGGTCCGGTCAGCTGGACCGTGAAATACTGAGGGGTTCATGGCATGTTATTGAAGGAAATGCCGAAACAGTATTTAAAGATAACCTCTCACATATATGGCAAAAGTTTCAACGATAGCAGGCTGAGAATTGATTAATCACTTAAAGAATTGTTTAGGCATCATTATAACCACAGTAGGTGTTGCTTCTCCAGTGGTTATAATGATGCCTCTATGTTTTCCAGGTATCTAATGCGGCATTCATAACAGTAACTCAGGGCACGCGCCGGAAACCAGCCTACAACAGTGTCCGAATCGAAATACCCAAGATCGGCAGTATATTCTCCGGCATTTTTATTTGCAACTTCTTTTTTAAATATGCGGTTATGAAATTTAACAGTTATCTTGTAGTTATTATCTTTTGGGACAGAGAAGGAAAACTTCCCCTGTGAATCGGCGGTCCCTTCAGCAAGGACAGAGCCGTATTTATTTTCAATTAGGACTTCTGCACTTTTTGCCGCGTACAGATTTGTTTTATATTTGCTCCCATATAAAACTTCATCTAAAAAAGAGAATCCATGTTTTTTCATATACTTGGCCATCAGGTTGCTTTTAAATTGTGCCGTACCGCTTATAGTCGTAATTTCAAAAGCAATTGCAGAAGTTGTGAAAGAGCAGACTACAGCAAAAACAATTAAATACAATAAATATTTCCTCATATTACACCCTCAAAATAAATCTCATAATATTAAACACTATGTGTTATATATATAGTATCAATTTCAGAGTATGCTGAATGTGATCATCATCACAATTGTAAAAAAACATGTATTTCATTAAACGAAGTATCATTTTAATTTGTAATTGAAGGCTAATGAAAACCACGCTAGCGAAAATCATAGATGAATCCATAAGGCTTGAAATGAATGTTGCAAGCCTTTATGAAATATATTCGAGTCTTTACCCCGAAGACTCCGGGTTGTGGGATCAGCTGTCCAGGGAGGAAGTCAAACATGCGACTATAATCAAAGCTGGCAAAGATGTGCTTCTGTCCTCCGGGGAATTCCCCGGGGAAATACTGTCTCCTTCTCTGCAGGTACTGCATGACTTAAATGTGGAACTGGGTTATCTTCTGAAAAAATTCAAAACTGATGTACCAACAAGAAAGTATGCTCTGGACATTGCTCTGAACATTGAAAACGCTTCGGGAGAAGTTCATTTTCAGCGCACAATGGAATACCCTTCAAACTCTGCTTATGTTTCTCTATTTCAGAAATTATGCGATGATGACAAGGACCATGCAAAAAGAATTATTGATTATATGAAATTAAATATAGCAGAACAGGCATGACTCTTTATATTTGCGCCAGCTCAAATAGTAACAGAAATCATTATCTTAAATTCAATCTTGTATCTATCCAACCGCCTACTTCATCCGTTTCAAAATAGCCCAGATAGGCGGTAAAACTTTCTAATTTTGATGAAGGCACTTCGAATACAGTCTCATGTCCGTGAAACTCTACAACTACTTTATACTCTTCATTTACAGTTATATATCTACTGAATGCTCCATTTTTGTCTGTTTTACCAACACCCAGAACCTTATCATTCATATCCTTGATAGTAACCTTTGCGTCCCTGGCAGCAAATATATTCTTTTTATTGCTGGTTTCGACAAAAACGTACCCGTGCTTTGCCATGTATTTTGATAAGAAATTACATTTAAACTGGACTGCAATGTTCACCTTGTCCTTCATGGCATTTGCAGCGCCGCCGTAAGATAATAGCATTAAGATGCTTATCAGAATTGATACTGTAATTTTTCTCATCGTATAATCTCCTATATATTTCATATTCCTTATATATATAGTAACAAGATCATATACTGCCTTAATGTGATTTGAATCACCGGTAATGATGCCCGCTCATTGTATTCAAAAAAAGGAAATAAAACGATTAATTCAACAACAGAAATCAGGCAGGGTATGACAGATTGTGTGAACATATAGAGCGAGAGCAACTATAACCAGCGACTATTTAAACATATTAAATTCTCTTTTGATAGACAGGCTCTACAAAGCGGATAGAAAATTCAGTGCCTCCGGTCCTGTTTAATCTCAATTTGCCCCGCAGTTGATTTTCTACTAACATGGTGACAAGCTCCAAGCCCAATGATTTTACTTTTCTATAGTCAATATTACCAGGAATTCCTACTCCGTTGTCACTGACTATTATTTCAAGCTCCTTCTCTCCCTGAGTTTCGTGATTCTTAAATACAATATTGATTATACCCTTTCTTTCTCCCGGGAAAGCATGTTTAAAAGAATTCGAAAGAAGCTCGTTTATAATTAATCCGCATGGTATGGCTGTGTCAATTTCGATCTCAATATTTTCGACATCAATTTCCAATGACACTTTATTTGTACTCACACCATAAAACTTGAACAGACCGGTCACAAGACTATTGATATATTCATTAAAGTTAATACTGGACAGTTCTTTGGAATGGTAGAGTTTCTCATGAATAAGTGCCATTGATCTGATACGGTTCTGGCTTTCCTTAAACATCTCGATAGATTCCTCGTCACTGCAGTGCTTCGATTGGAAATTCAGCAAGCTTGAAATCACCTGCATATTGTTTTTTACTCTGTGGTGTATCTCTCTAAGAAGGACTTCCTTTTCTTTCAGAGAAGTCTTAATATCTTCTTCTGCTGATTTGCGATTGGTAATATCAGTAGCAATTTCCAGCCTAACCGTCCTGCCGTCAACCCACTGTATTGCCCTGTCCTGGATATAGTACCACCTGCCGGTGATAGAATTTTGAATTTCCCAGTTATATACTTCTGAAGGTTTTCCATCTGATAGAACAAGTTTGTCGTTGGTACAAAAACCACATGGCCCTGCCATATCACTCTGCAAGACCTGCCAGCAAATGCCTCCTTCAACATCACCGAATAAATCACGCGTAGATCTGTTTATAAATAGGATTTCATAGGTGTCCATGTCAGCCACATACACTACGGCGTCAAGACTATCCAGTACAGTAAGAAGCCGCTCATGAGATTCTTTAAGAGCAACTTCTGTGTGCCTACGTTTCGTTATATCAGTGCCCGAACTCAGAGTCGCTGTTATAATTCCGTCAGCATTACGAAATACTGTGTTATACCATGCAATCAGTCTCTCATCACCGTTCTTCGTCATTATCACATTCTCATTATATTCTACAGGGTCAACCTGGCCTGCAACTGACCTTAAATGAAACTCTTTCAACTCGGCTCTATTTCTTTCAGGTAAAAAATTATCAAACCAGTTTTTTCCCATAATTTCGTCTTCAGTATACCCCAGTACATCAGCGCCTTTTTTATTAACAAGGCCCACATTTTGATCTGCATTCACAATCACAACCAGAACAGCAGCAGTATCAAGATATTTCTGCAGGGTTGCTTTTTCCTTTTGAAGAGACTCTATGGTTTCTAACAGCCTTGAAGTCATCTTGTTAAATGTATCAGCCAAAACACCTATTTCATCACTTTCCGAAACTATTGCTTTTTGGGACATATCTCCCTTACCAATTGCAAGAGCAGTTCTTGACAATGATTCCACAGGTTTTACAATCCAGCGCATAATAATAATCGCAAGAGCCAGTGCACCTGACAGCGCAAGGAGAAGAAATACGACTATAGTAAATATGGAGCGTCTGGTCTGATCTAATGCTTCGGAAGAGGGAAGCTCTGTCATAATATGGTAAACATGGTCTCCAAGAATCATCTCTTCGGAAGCTATGAATGACCTTCCTCCGTGAAGGCCTTCACCAAATCCCGGCTGCTCCGGCGGCTTCCAATAAACCCCGCGTAATACAACAGAGGGGTCCTTGTGAGCTATTACTCTGCTGCTCTCGTCGATAATATAGGCAAACCCGGATTCACCGATACGCAAACTTGCAATTACTTCCCAGATAAACTTCATATTAATTTCAGAAGAAAGCACGCCCTCAACTTTTCCTGTTACAGCATGAATAAGCGGAATGCTAACCTTCATAAGGGGATTGCCGCTTGCTTCATCAAAATATACGGGGCTGAAATAGGTTGCTTTTTCGGTAGCAGGAAAGGTAAATTCTTCTGAACCGGACCTGGAAATTAGGTCCTCAGATGAGAATACAACTTTATTTGAAATACGCACCTGTTCTTTACCTGTACTGTTCAGTAAAGCAATCTCATTAATTATGTCCTGGTGATACAGACCTTTGTATGCACGCACTTTCGAGAGTATTGTATACTGCTTTGCAGGTTCAGTTCTAATCAGTGAAGTCGCTTTGCTCATGATAAGCATATCATCTTCCAGATCATTTATTGTCGTCACAATCTGGTATGCGATTCGCTTTGAAATTTCACTATGATATTTCAGAACATGATCCTGTTGAACAACAAAACTCTGCCATGACATAATCCCGCCAAGCAGCAAAAGAGGAAGTATTGAAAAGGTAATACAGGAGATTACCAAACGTTTCCTGATGCTTTTCTTAATTATCATTTGTCAAATTTAATACACCGGTTTGTCTAACGTACAATGAAATCGGCCTGATCTACAATTTCATAAGGAATGTCAAGACCTATTGTTTTTGCTGTTTTTAGGTTAATGCCCAGAAAATAATCAGCCGTCTCAATCGGCAGATGCGAAGCAGGAGTTCCCTGCAAAATTCTATGTGCCAGCCGGCTCGACTTCTCTCCGGAACGTTGAAATTCAGGGCCGTAAGAAATAGTAACACCTTTTTTGTAATGTCCTGCTCCTGCGCCCATAGGCATCTTTCTCTCGATAGAGGTATTAAGAATTTTATCGAGATTCGACATTATAAAGATGGAATGGATAATAAAAACAGCATCAACATCCTGAGGAATAGAAGATAACTCCCGCTCCAGATCTTCCAGTGTTTCCATTTCTGATATGAGAAGGTCTACTCTTAATTTAACTGCCGCTGACTTTAGATCGGCCAGGCTTAACGGCGCAGCCTTGGTGTCAATCTTTACCGGAACAAATATACGTTTAACATCAGGTGCACCCGCCAAAAGCCACTCAAGGGCCTTTTGCATCATTCCCCTGACTTTGATACCTGTTATATTTTCTCCCTCATGTTTCAGGCTTTTAACAATCCCGCCCTGAACAGGGTCAAATGCAGTACCGAAAACAACAGGGATATTGGTCCCTTCCATGGCTTTCTTTGCTTTTTTTGTTGCCGGTGTAGTAATTGTATAAACAAGGTCTACATTCTTCTCTTTAAAATCAATAAGAGCCGAATCAATTTCTTTGAAACTGCTGACCTTGATATATGATATGTTTTCACCTTCAACATAACCATATCCTGTCATCCCTTCCTTAAATCCATCAACAATGCTCTCAACCTTTGGATTCGGATTTATAATACCGACAACAAAGTTATTTTTTTCGGGATGTTTGGCAGTACATGAGATTAGGAAAAATGAAGTGAGTAGTAAAATAATAATTAATGATAAAAAAGCAGTGATGCAAGGTTTTGCCTTAACAATGACCATAGACCCTCCTTTTTACTAGACATTATACAGTAGGCCATGGTTCCTTGTAAATAATTATTGCTTATTATTCAATAAATTAGCTTGATCCGGTTTCTTATTAACTTTGAATAAATCAGCAATTAATTCCCCTGAATTCGTACCATAAGTGCATAACCTCCAATTAGTGACAGCTTGTAAATACACCTTAAAGCTAAAGAAAAGGCCCAGGTGTAAAATACGCAAGCAGTCACCAAACTATTTGCGGAGGTTAGCCATGAGCTATAAACACCTGAGCCTTGCTGAGAGGTATTATATCGAAATTGAGGAGAAAGCGGGT
>PIVU01000047.1 GCA_003354025.1 Nitrospirota bacterium | reverse complement strand
AAGGTGGATGACATACCGGAGGGTTTTGGATATCACTTTGATAATACTACACTTCTTATTATGGGTAAATCCAAAAACGCTTCCTCGGGTTGTTATTGCCCGGAGCACGCACTTTTACGCAGGCTTCTCAAGCACCTTATTATCGACCGGAATGAAGTGGTAATCGTAGACATGGAAGCCGGCATTGAGCATCTTACCCGCGGTACTGCAGAAGGTGTTGACGCATTTATTGTAGTAGTAGAGCCCGGCCAGAGAAGTCTCCAGACAGCTCATGCGGTAAAGAAACTGGCATCGGAGCTCGGTATAAAACGTGTGTTTTTAGTAGCGAATAAAGTTCGTAAACCCGAAGACGTAAATTTTATTCAAAACAATATTTCCGATATTGAATTTATTGGAAGTGTCAGTTTCAGCGACAGCATTATGGAATCTGATATCCAGGGAATTCCTGCCTGCAAAACTTCACCGAAGACAGTAGAGGAAGCCGAAGAAATAAAGCGTAACCTGGAGCGGTTGATTGAAAAAGAGAATTAGAGAAAAGCTCCTGAAGCGTAGAGACGCTATCCCCCTCGAAGTAAAGGAACTAAAAGAAGCCGCTATAGAAAAAAAACTTTTTGAATTGAAAGTTTTCAATGAATCAAAATGCATATTAATGTATGTCTCTTTTAGATCAGAAGTAGACACTAGAAGTTATCTTGACGACATAATCGGTTCCGGAAAAAAGCTGGTCCTTCCTGTTGTGGACGCTCGTCACAATGTACTAAAACTGTATGAAGTAAAAGACACATCAGAGCTTGCACCGGGCTATATGGGCATTCCTGAACCGAATATTAGAGAAAACAGAAGGACAACTATCAAAGACATCGACCTTGTCGTAATTCCCGGAACAGGATTTGACACTAAAGGTAATCGCCTCGGGTACGGCGGCGGCTACTATGACAGGCTTTTAAGCTTCGAATCAAAACAACTTGCTAATGTGGAGCATATTCCTACCATCGCCCTCGCCTTTGAAGAACAGATAGGCGACGACATCCCCTCAGAACAACATGATATAACAGTAGATATAATAATCACCGATGAGCGGTTGATTGATTGTAATAATTAAACTTATCCCTGCTTATTCCATAGGTACATGTCCTCAAACTCTTCTTTAAAGTCAGTAATATCGTCAATGTTTAACTCCAGCTCGGCCATTGCCTTATGATGTATTTCAGCCCAGTCTCCTTCAGTATCTACAGAACATTTACTGCCTCGCAAGAACATGATATGACTTCCAAGATAATCTGCCAGGAGCAATTGGGAAGATATATAGATTAATTGACACTGATCAAGCGGCTGCTAATAATATGATACGGGGAAGGTCATAATTGTTTTCAGTATTCTTAACTATGTTTTTCTATTTTTACTATCCATCCTTTTAACTCGTCTTTCAGGTCCTGAGGAAGGTCATTCCTTGCTATCCAATCCTGAAAATCTTCTTTTAAAGAAATCATCATACCAGGGGTACTAAAACTTGCGCTTTCTGTAAGAGGTGATTTTTTAGTTAACTTGGTTAAATCAAGTATGGGGATGTCACTGGTAACTTCGAAGGAATTAAAATAACTTATTATTGCTTTATGCTCATCAGGGAATCGTCGAATCAGAAAATTCTTAAAATTAAAAGTATTGTTCGATTCCATAAATTGCCCGAATGTTTCCCGGCTGATATTTAATGTACTTATACAGGAAGATAGCAGATCCGCATACTCAATATCATTCATTTTGCTGACTTCTTTAGTAGCATCATCCAGATTATAATGGTCCTGCGCTACAAGCCTGTATATCTTTAAAACATTAGTAAGTGATTGATCCATAGTGGAGTTCCTGCTTTATTATAAGACGAAATATATCGAGTCAGTGATTTAATGGTTAAAAGGTGAAGCAGTTCCATAAAATATCGATGTTTTAGTATACCACATTAAGACATAACTTCGACGCCGGGAATAATATTATAAACAATAATTTTAAACCTGTGAATTAACCCACTTTCAAGGTCTACCGCCCCGGACTCACGCGCAATTTCACTTCCATTCTTGAAAACAATCATTGTAGGAATGCTGCGTATTAAGTACAGTTGTTTAGTATAAGATCATTTATTTGCGTCTTCCACCTTGTCTTTTACATCTTCAATAAATGTATCTACCTTTTCGCCAGCTTTCTCAGCCGTCCCTTTTTCCTCACATGCAAATAATCCAGCAGCAAATAATACGGCAGCCATCAACATGATAATCTTCTTTAAATTAGACATTCACCCTCCTTTTACTATGTTATTTTAAGTTTATAATCATTAAAAGCATTGCAAGGTACTAACCTGCAATAAATGCTATTTTCATACCTGTTTCGAAGCCTTCTCACGTTCTTTAGCCTCAATGACACAGTAAATACCGCCCTCTTTTATTCCGGGCTTAAAACATCCATTACAGGAAATGCACCGAGCATTAGTGTGATCTCCACTCAACCATCGATTGGCAAGTCCCGGTTCACGTATAAGCGGCCTGGCCAGCGACACATAGTCAATACCTTCATTTAAAACCTTCCCTGCAACTCCAAATGACCTTATACCGCCTACAAGCATTACCGGGCATTCAACAGCACTTTTTATACTCAGGGCAAAATCAAGGTTATATGCCTCTTTGTCCTGATTATCAATTTTGACTCTAGCCGGACTTTTATCACCGGAAGCCGGCGTTCCTGCAGACACTTCGATTGCATCAATCCCTGCATCAGAGAGTTTGCCGGCAACATAAACTGAATCTTCCATTGTTAATCCGCCTTCAAGGTTATCTTCACCATTGAGTTTTATCATAACAGGATACTCATCACCTACACTCTGCCTGACCTTCCGGTACACTTCAAAAAGAAAACGGCTTCTGTTCTCTATACTTCCGCCATAGCTGTCTGTACGCCGGTTGGTAAGTGGAGAGAGAAACTGGTTAATCAGATAGCCGTGGGCTCCATGAAGCTGTACAGCATCAAACCCGTATTCCCTGGCCCGCTTCGCAGCATCAGCAAAGGCATCTTCAAGTTCACTAATTTCCTGGACTGAGAGTTCTGCCGGCAGTTCAGGATACTGATCCACCTGAACTGCTGAAGGAGCAAGAGGCTGCCTTCCCGCATTACCACTATCAGTCTGGCCTCCTGCATGGACAAGCTGTACGCAGATTTTGCCGCCTTCATCATGTACGGCCTGTGTAAGCTCCTTCATCTCAGAGGCAAAGTCATCTGTATGGATACCCATTTTACCGGGCATCTGCTTCCCTTCAGGTCTTACGAAAGTGTACCCGCTTACTATCAGGCCAGTACCTCCCTCTGCAAGGTCCCTGTAGCATTTGATAAGCTTCTCTGTTGGTCTCCCGTCAGCTTCGCACATTCCTTCCCATGTAGCGGAACGTACAATCCTGTTTTTTAGCGTCATACCTTTTATATCTGTTTTATCAAATAGTGTCTTCATGATATTCTCCCCATTTCATTAAGAGTTTTATAAGAGTCAGGATTTAACTGCCCTGTCGTGTAATATATCCTGGACTACCCTTCTCATTTCAGATACCTCCAGGGGCTTTTCCAGATATTTAATACCATTGTCATGTATAAATTTCAGATGTTTATCATCAGTTGTACCTGTAAAAAAGATAAACTTTTGATTTATCTCTTGATCCATTTTTAGGGCTTCCGAATAAAACTCAATACCGTTCATGGAAGGCATTTCAATATCAGAGATAATCACGTTGTAGTAATTGCTCTTTAATTTATTCAGACCTTCTTCTCCGCTTAAAGCTGTATCAATAGCTCCGTCCTTCTCAAGAAGTACTTTTAAAAGCTCCAGCACAGGGGCATAGTTTTCCACTATTAATATTCTATTTTCCCAGACATTGGGAATGTCCCGGATTTTATTTATATAACTGCTCCCCTCAGGCAATGTCTCCAGGAATTCTTCTATGCCTCTCATGTGCTGCTGTATTTTTGAAGCTGCATACATGAATTCTTTATTGATGTGTTTGAGAGTGTTAACAACATATAGGAAAATATGGTTCCATTCCGAATACTCCATTGCTACAATGCACTCCAGCAGAGACTCTTTATTAAGCACACCCGATGAAAGCTTTTCATAGTTGTTCCTGACAGGATGTTCAATATTCTTCCTGGCGGCAAGATCAAATTTAATTGGTGTTCTTATCTCTCTGTGGGTGCGAAGCAGCTGAGCTGCACTTCCCATCACATGAAAGTGCCACGCCTCTTCCTCTGCAAGGTGTTCAAGAAAATACTGCAATTTATCATCTTCCCGAAATTGTTCTGCAGCATTCCTGTAAAAATCACCAGCAATTTCTTCAAGACTTATAAGCCAGTCAACAATATCCTGCATATTATCCTTCATATTAGTTTGCAATAGAGTTACTTATTGATAACAGAAGGCCAGTTTTCATCAGCCTTTTTTATATTTGCCATCATCTCATCAGACCATTTTTTTTGTATTTTCATATTAAGGTTCAGATAGAGTTTGCCATCTACAATAGACCATGATTCAGGATCAATATCAGCCGTGGTCCCGCGGCTCACTGCAAATGCTCAGTAGCCTCCATACTGAGGGGCGTACTTTCCTGGATCAGACGAAAAAAGGTCCAGATGATCCTTGCTTGAAAACTGCCACGTGGCTTCATCCCAATTAAAAGAAAACTGCTTTAAACCCTGCACCGGCTTTCCAATTGTAAAGTATGCCACAGGGTCAAATCCTTTGATAGCAATTCCGTCACTATCTGAATTAACAGAAGTTGCTGATGAAGAGCATGAAAATACAAACAAAGTAAATAATATCGAGCTTATTACAACGGCACAATTAGAATTTCTAAAAGAAATCATACCACCTCCATTTATCGGGTATAATGTGAATTGTACACTATAGTGCTAATTATACTATACTGCAATAAACACTTAAGGCTTTTACCTAGTTGAACCGATAAGATAGTTAGAAAGGGAGGTAAATTGGTTACTGTAAAGGTAGTTGCAAGATTTAAAGACGGAAGCATCCAGAAAGGAACAACATCCGATTTTTTCCCTAACAAGTCGGACTTTCATCTTAACTTGACCAATGGCAGTACCATCGAAGTAAATATTGAGCAGCTCAAGGCGATTTTTTATGTAAAAGATTTTGAGGGTAACGAAAATCGTAATGATGCATACCAGGATACTGTTCCAGGAGGCGGCCGTAAAATGCAGATTGTTTTTTTTGATGATGAAGTACTGATAGGATTTTCCCAGGGATACTCCGCTAATCGCCCCGGTTTTTTTGTTGTACCGGCAGACCGAGAGAATAATAATGAACGTATTTTTGTGATTACTTCCGCCACAAAAAAAGTCTCCTTTATATAAATCCTCCCTAAATCCCTCAATAATTATATTTATTAGCATTGACATTAATTAACCCAAGTATTTAAATTAGTACTCTATTGACCTAATATTTAGACACAATATCATTATTATCAGGAGGATTACATGGGATACAGAAACTATAAAGACCGCATAGGCGGAATTAACCACTGGTTGTTTTCACAGGACGAATTCAAACATATTATTGCCCGTCCTTTCAGAGGTGAAGAATATACCACTGTTATCAACGGCTCCGGTGTTGTTAAAGGAGAGCAGAAGTATCCAAAGGGCTACCAGGAGATGATTATTCCTGAACTCAAAAAGAGAGTCGATTTCTTCAAAGAAATTAGTGCGTTAAAAGATATCAATTCTTCTGACTCAAAAGTTTTGACAATTCTGGTCGGCGATAAGGATGATCCGGCTGTTGCTGCTTCAAGAAGTTACGTAGGAATGAAATCAAAAACTACAACTCAGTCCGGTCTCTCCAGCATGATGGAGGAATTCCCTTCAACCGTTACTGCTGCAGAAATGTATGAAAAATTGGCCCAATGGAATAAAGACAGTTCAATTTCAATATTAATGTTCCAGCTACCCTTCGGCGGTCAGGCCGGAAAAGCAATTAACGCAACCACTCTTTGCAACCGCATTGCGTTGGAAAAAGATGGCGACGGGCTGAATCAGATGACTCTCGGCTTAATGTCACTGGGTGCAGAGCGTTATTATGACTGCTGCACACCAAGTGGCATGGTAGATCTCGCAAGTGTATACCTTGTGAGGGAAAAAGGTGTCAAGCTTCGCCCCGATGGGATCGCAAGTTTCGGCGGTCAGGAAGTGCTAGTGGCAGGAAGAAGCAATATTGTAGGTGAGCCACTCTTCAATCTCTTGAAGAGATTTGATGCTACAACCCTCGGACCGCTTCACACCAGAACAGGGACAGGCGGTTCTTCTGACAAGGAAACGCAGGTAAGAATATACAAAGAACTCTCTTCGCGTGCCGACATCGTATTCGGCTGCATGGGCTTCCACCCGTACAAGGTCCACGCTGACACCGAGTACTTTTTCACGCCGGACATGATCAAAGAGGGTGCGCTAATAATTGATGCGTCAACATCATTTAGAAAAGACGGGAGAAAACCATATGGAGACGTTGATCCTTCAGCTCGCTCAAAAGCAGCTGCCTTTACTCTAGAGACAGGTGGCGTTGGACCTGCTACCGTAACCAAGCTCGTTCACCAGGGATGGAGAGGCATGCTCTATCAGAACATCGATAAAGTCAGAAAGGCGTTGGAGGACAATAAAGCAACCGTTGCCTCAACATTCAGCAAACTCCTCGCATCATACGCAGGAGCAACCGAAGCCGATGCAGCTGCAAATGCAGAAGACCTCTGCAACAGGGCAATCAGCGCTGACAGTCACCCGGTTCACGCAGTGGACGCACTGGAAGCTATTTTCCCAGAGTTGATGAAATAGTTGTTCACTAACTGTAGGGGCAATTCATGAATTGCCCCTACATATTATTTCCCCTTTTGACACCAATAATCATCAAATGTTAAACTTTTTCACCTATTTCCCAATGTAGCATCTATATATATGGACAAGAAAAAAATCGAAAAAGGCGTAAAGTTAATCCTTGAGGGGATTGGTGAAGATACCAATAGACCCGGCATAAAGAGTACTCCGAAACGAATTGTCGAGCTATATGAAGAGATTTTTTCAGGTCTTCACACCCCAACTGAGGAGATTTTAGTGCCTATTGAAGGCGAAAGCCATGAAGAAATGGTACTTCTAAAGGATATCCCGTTTTACTCGGTCTGTGAACACCATCTTCTGCCATTCATCGGAAAAGCTCATATAGCTTATATACCCTCCGGCGGAAAAATCGTCGGACTCAGTAAACTTGCTCAGGCACTTGAGGTATTTGCCAAACGTCCCACTGTACAGGAGCGGCTCACAACCCAGCTGGCAGATCTCATCATGGAAAAACTGAATCCCAAGGGTGCCATGGTAATAATCGATGCCGAACACCTATGCCTCTCTATGAGGGGGATAAAAAAGCCAAATGCAAGGACCGTTACATCAGCGGTCAGGGGTATCTTCAGGACCAAGGACTCAACGAGGGTTGAACTCCTTGAGTTAATTAAATATAAGGGATAGCACATATTAATCCATAAGTTATTCAAATTGGAATTATTATTAATAATGTAGTTACAATGAATTAACTGGGGCCGCTTAATTGGCTCTCAGATTTCACAAAGACTACATATCACGAAGGAGAATCAAATGATTATCACAGAGAAAAAAGATCGCAAGCACTTGCTTGAAAAAATCAAGGAGTATAACAGCTTCTTTCTTCTGGGATGTTCTGAATGCGCAAGCCTCTGTGGCACAGGCGGAGAACCCGAACTAGTGGAGATGAAAGAACTTCTCGAGTCCGAAGGCAAAAAAGTGACCGGTACATTTGTTGCCAAAACCGGTTGTCAGGTACTTGGGACTAAAGTTGAGATTAAAAAGAATTTTAAAAGCGAAGCTGATGAAGCTGAATGTATTCTTGTCATGTCATGCGGAGCAGGTACTCAGAGCGCCGTAGACATCTACAAAGACAAGCCTGTATATCCAACTAATGACTCTCTGTTCCTTGGTAATATGACAAGGATGCAGATTTTTGATGAACGCTGTTCACTATGCGGTGAATGCATCCTTGAGCAGACCGGTGGTATTTGTCCTGTTACCGCCTGCCCCAAAGGAATTTTAAACGGACCCTGCGGCGGCACCAACGAAGGAAAGTGTGAAGTCAGCCCTGATGTTGATTGCGCCTGGACACGAATTTACAACAGACTGAAAGCAATTAACAGACTGGATGATATGAAAGAGATATCCAAACCGAAAAACTGGTCTGCACATAAAAAACCGATGACCTTGAATGTGCGTGAAAAAAAGGAGGAAGGTAAAAAGTGAGTTTTAAAGAAGCCTTAAATTCAGGAAAATTTACTGTTACTGCCGAAGCAGGCCCGCCTAAAGGCACTGACATAAAAAAGATTGTACACGAATGTGAATTACTCAAAGGCAAAGTAGATGCCGTCAACGTTACAGACAACCAGTCTGCAGTGATGCGTATCAGCTCTACCTCTTTTTGCAAAATCATTTTGGACATGGGACTGGAGCCCATTCTTCAAATGACTTGCCGTGATCGTAACCGAATCGGTCTGCAGTCAGACCTTCTTGGAGCAAGCATTCTAGGAATAAAAAATGTACTGTGCATGACCGGTGACCATCCAAACGCTGGAGACCACAAGGAAGCCAAGACGGTATATGACATAGAATCTGCTCAGCTTCTAAGAGTAGTAGACGGTCTTAACAATGGCAAAGACATGATGGGCAATGATCTTCAGGGAGCTACCGACTTCTTCCAGGGAGCTGTTGTTACACCTGAAGCAAACCCGATTGAGCCGCAATTGATGAAATTTGAGAAGAAGATTGATGCCGGCGCAAACTTCTTTCAGACACAGGCTATTTATGACATAGACAAATTTAAGGAATTCATGTCTCATGCGAGAAAATTCCCTGTCAAAGTACTTGCCGGACTTGTTCTTCTTAAGAGTGCAGGTATGGCTAATTTCATGAACAAATTTGTTCCGGGCATCAACGTTCCAGCTGAACTTATTGGTGAGCTCAAGGAAGCAGGTAAAGAAAAAGCCCTGGATGCAGGTATCGATATCATGGCCCGTCATATTAAACAGCTCAAAGACGAAAACATATGTGACGGTGTGCATATCATGGCCATTGGTGCTGAAGATAAAGTTCCAGAGATCATGGAACGCGCAGGACTTCTTTAAAATAAACACATGTTGATTCCAAAGAGAGTTCAGGATTTCTGAACTCTCTTTTTTCATGACAATGAACAATAAAATACTTAAAAGAATCTGGTTCTACACTATAGTCGGGATATACTCTATTTTCCATTTTTTTCTTACTTTCGTAGTTGCCCTGTTTCTATTGAGTACGCTTAACATCGCTAACCAGCGTCTTTTCCATTTAGATAAACTGGATTATATTGAAATCTCAGTAACAGCCTTTATTCTCTTTGTTTCTATAATCGTATTTTTCAGGTCCTTTAATAAAATCACGGACTTTATTAGAGATACCTTTTTCAGGGATTCATTTTAATTATGACAGATCAAATCATTCATACATGGCAGCATTTACCAGAGCATATCAAACCTTACATTTTTGAGATCGGGAGTTTTCAGCTTCGTTATTATGGGTTAATGTATATCGTTGCTTTCACAATTGTGTACATTCTATCTATGCACAGGCTGAAAAATGAGCCCTACGAATACGAACGGGAAGCTATTGAAAATTATTTTGTATGGGCCATTCTGGGATTGATGCTTGGTGCTCGATTCGGCTATGTTTTGTTTTATAACCTGAATTACTATATATCAAATCCTCTTGAAATCATCCTTCCCTTCAGTTTTTCAGGAGGGATTCATTTCACCGGTCTTTCCGGCATGTCCTATCACGGAGGCTTAATTGGAGTTATTACCGGGACTGCCCTCTTCTGTAGAAAATACAAAATCAAATTCTGGGAATTTGTTGATTTCCTTGTTCCTTCCATTCCCCTGGGATATACCTTCGGCAGGATCGGCAATTTCATAAACGGCGAACTGTACGGACGTGCAACAACTAAAGTATGGGGAATGTACTTTCCTCATGATATGACAAATCAACTGAGACATCCTTCCCAATTGTATGAAGCTTTTTTTGAGGGGATCTTCCTATTTATTATATTATGGAATATACGTAAAAAGAGGCCTTTCGACGGTTTCTATTTATCTCTTTATCTCATAGGCTACGGGCTTGCGCGTCTTCTTATTGAACTGGTCCGTGAGCCTGACAGCCACCTAGGCCTGTACTTCAATTTTATTACCATGGGACAAATGTTATGTCTCTGCATGATCCTGTCAGGCATAGCATTATTCTTTTTCAGAAAACAAAAGTCCGGGACGCAAAGCCCCGGTGTGTTATAATTGAGCGGAATTATTTTATCTTACACATAAGAGTATTAAAGGAGGTCATAATTGGAAGCAAAAAAAGGTGACAAAGTAAAGGTCCATTATACAGTCAAAGAGGCAAGCGGAGAAGTGATTGAATCTTCGGATAATACGATGCCTCTCGAATTTACAATCGGAGAAGGCAATGTAATTCCCGGTTTTGAAAATGGCGTTATCGGCATGAAAATTGATGACTCAAAAACAGTAAACGTTCCATGTGATCAGGCCTACGGCGCCAGGGATGAGAAGAAGACATTTGAGTTCCCCAAAAAGAGCACCCCTGCGGACTTTGACCCTGGAATCGGAAACATGGTCCAGCTGCACAGGCCGGACGGCAAAGCTTTTTCCGTAAAAGTTCTGGAGGAGCGGGAAACAGGTTATCTTATGGACGCAAATCATCCTCTGGCAGGAAAAGATTTAATCTTTGACCTTAAATTGGTTGATATAACTCAGTTAGCATAAGGCCGAGATTACTCAACTCGTGCCAGAATAGAAGGGATTTTATTAATGTCATATTTCACAATACATGATTTTCTGAAAAAGAAAAAAGAAGGCAATAAGATCACGATGCTCACTGCATACGACTATCCCTTTGCAAGAATCGTTGATGAAGCTGGAATTGATGCTATCCTCGTAGGTGATTCACTCGGGATGGTAGTTCAGGGTCTTGAAAATACTTTGCCCGTAACAATGGACGAGATGATCTACCATACAAAAATGGTAACCCGGGCTGTGAACCATGCCATGGTCATTGGCGATATGCCGTTCATGTCATACCAGACAGGTGTCAATGATGCGGTAAGAAATGCAGGCAGGTTCCTCAAAGAAGGCGGTGCTGCAGCAGTAAAGATGGAAGGCGGAGCTGAAGTAGCTGATCATATACGTGCAATGACGAAATCTGACATTCCTGTTATGGCGCATATCGGCCTGACTCCCCAGTCGATCCACAGGATGGGAGGATACAAAGTCCAGGGCAAGACCGAGGAGGCCGCAAAGAAATTACTGGAAGAGGCACGCATAGTTGAAGAAGCCGGAGCATTTTCTTTACTGCTGGAGGCAATTCCCATGGAACTGTCTAAACAGATTTCCAAAGAACTTACTATACCCACAATTGGAATCGGAGGAGGCCCGCACTGTGACGGTCAGATACTGGTCCTCCATGATGTTATAGGACTATTCGAAAGATTTGTCCCAAAATTTGTAAAGAAGTATGCCTCATTGAAAGATGACGCCCTAAAGGCAGTGCAATCATATAAGGAAGAAGTGGAAAACGGTTCATTCCCTTCAAAGGACCAGAGTTTTCGGTAGGGGCAGGTCTCGTGCCTGCCCTTAAATAAGATGAGAATATTTAATTAGCAAACTAGGGCAACCACAGGGGATTGCCCCTACAAATTCTTCTTTGACAGCAATTCCATCACTGCATTATTCCACCCCACCGGCCCTATCCCGTCAGCCTTAATACATCCCTTAACATTTCTTAGAATCTGGGGATTATAAGAACCGTCTTTCTTTTGCACAACAATGGGATAGTCAACATTCTGCAGCATCTCAATATCGTTCTGACTGTCACCGAGAGCCATTGTTATCACTTTTCGATTCTTCCTCGAGTACATTTCTTTTACTATATTAACTGCCCTGCCCTTATCACTGTCCCCCATAAGATGGAAGAACTCACCTTTTGTAAAGTTAAAACCTTTGGTCTTTATTTTTCTCTTAAGCCTGACCTCACCCTTCTTGTCTCCATAATATATAAATGGCTCGTCAAATTCCCTTTTCTGTGCCCTTTTCGCATCAGAAGGTTTAAGCCCGGTCAATTTAACCACTTCATCTATAGTCATGTCTCCGAACCCCTTTACATCAAATCCTTCAGAGCGCAACTCCTTAAGCGCATCTCTTAATTCATCATAAGATGCCCCTAACTCCAAGACTTTATAGTCCTTTATTCTTTTCATTCGTAATTCGACATTCGTAACTCGACATTCGATATTCGCAGTTTCTATTTCATGAGGAACAAAGACCCCTCCCCCGTTTTCTGAAATAAATGGATCTGTATTATCAAGTTTTTTTCTGCAGTGAAGTATTTCAGCGCGGGTCTTGCTGGAGCACAGGACCAACAGCACATTCATGATTTTAATTTTTTGAACAGCCTCACGTGCATCTGCGAATGAATACTGTTGATTTAACAATGTACCATCGAGATCTGTAAATATAATCATTTCTTTTATCATGATAGGCAATAATCTCCCCGAGACCAATATTTTACATTATTTCACCCTCTCCTTTTGAGCATATAATAATTAATTGGCAACAGACATAATGTGATTGATAATTAAGTCAAATGCCATTGAAGGCATGAAATGAAAGGCGACGGCCGTTGCAGCCAGTCATACTACAGGGAAAATCAGATGATTCCGGATAGTAATACTCTGAAACAACATCCGGATGATCATTCCAGCAGGCTTCAAAATCATTCGGCTGCTGAAAGAACTATCGTTAAAAAAGAACAAAGCAAAGTTTCACAGGAGCAAATCAAACTTCGACAGGCAAATCATGATCTCCTTACATTAAACCGTATTGTTAAGGCATAGGAAGTTATAATTTCTCAAATAAAAGAGATGTACGCAGAGATATCAAGTCAGACTAATATAACCTGCTAATAAATTAAGTTATTTTTGGTTCAGATTTATAAAGGATACTTATTAATCATATAATGATAATTAATACGTTATTAAGATTTATTACTATTACTCTTACATGCATTTATGTAATAATATTTATAATCAAACTTGCAGGACAACAAAATTATGGCAAAATCCAAAATACTAATTGTAGAAGATGAGTGGATCATCGCTAATGACATTAAATCGAGCCTTAAGGATTTAGGATACAATGTAGTGGCTGTTGCAGCTACGGGGCAAGAGTCAATAGATCAGGCCATGTCCAGGAAACCTGATCTTGTCCTGATGGATATTGTCCTCCAGGGGGATATTGACGGCATCGAAGCGGCTAAACATATAATGAAAGCACTTGATGTCCCTGTTGTCTATCTGACCGCCTATACTGATGATGAAGTGCTGAAACAGGCTAAAAAATCAGGAGCTTACGGCTATCTAGTTAAACCTTTTAAAGACAGGGAGATGCAGGCTACCATTGAGATGGCCCTTTACAAACATCAGATGGAGAGGAAATTGAAACAGAGTGAGAGCAGATTATTCACTACACTCAAAAGCATTAATGATGCAGTTATATCTACAGACAAAAAGGGGCTGGTAACTTTCATGAATCCCCTGGCACAATCATTAACAGGGTATAAAACAGTCTCGGTTAAGGGGAAGTACCTGCAGGAGATCTTTAACATTAAAAGTGAAGAACCGGAGTTGATTGACACAACACTTGAAGATATAATTCTAAATGGACTTGCCATAGAACAGGCAAAATATCTTTTATACAGTAAAGGTAATAAAAGGGTCCATATTGAATTAAGTTCGGCTCCTATTTCGGATGATAAAGACAATATTAGCGGGCTTGTTATTATATTCAGAGAAATAACAAAGAGGATAGCAATCGAAAAAAAGCTACTGGACTATCAAAAACAGCTCCAGTCTCTCACATCCACGTTGTCACTGTTTGAGGAGAATGAAAAAAGACGTATTGCAACGGAACTTCATGACTGTGTCGGTCAAACACTTGCACTATCTAAAATCAAGCTTGGCTTGCTGAACAAGTCAGCTCCAACCCCTGAATTAAAAAGCAGTATAAAAGAAATCCTTCAGCTTATTGAACAGACTATTAAGGAAACAAGAACATTGACTTTTGAGCTTAGTCCCCCTATACTGTATGAACTAGGGCTCAATCAAGCAGTTCAATGGTTAATAGACCAGTTTAGGGAAAAGCATGGACTAAGTGTTGTGCTAAAAAATGACGGGGTCGACAAACCATTTGACAACAATGTTCGTTTTTTTCTTTTTCAGGCAATTAGGGAACTGCTTTTTAACATTATTAAACATGCGCAGGCAACAAACGTTATAATTACAATGTCGGGCAACAATAATAATCTCCGCATTACAGTTGAAGATAACGGCGTTGGATTTACAAAACCTTCAGTCAATCATGACGGCTTCGGCCTATTTAATATACGTGAAAGAATGAACCATATTAATGGAACTTTTGAAATCGAATCCAATACAGGCCGGGGTACAATAGTTACTCTTGTTGCACCCTTCAAGGCTGAAAAAAATATTCATGAAAAGGAGCTAATATGAAGATTAGAATTTTGTTAGTTGACGACCACAAAATACTGCGTGACGGCATTTGTTCATTAGTCAAAGGCTATGACGATATGGAAGTTATCGGCGAGGCACCAGATGGAAGAACAGCGCTTCGTCTTGTGCAGGAACTCTCACCGGACATTGTTATTATGGATATCAGCATGCCTGATTTAAACGGGATAGACGCAACCCGTAAAATAACAGCCGACTATCCGAATGTCAAAGTAATCGCATTATCAATGCACTATGACAAGCAGTTTGTCTCCGAAATATTTAAAGCAGGTGCATCTGGTTATCTTATTAAAGACAGCGCATTTGATGAACTGGAACATGCAGTCAGAATTGTAATGCAGAACAAAACATATATTAATCCTCAAATCGCCAGCCTTGTAGTTGAAAGTCTTGTATCACAGTCATCAACTACTAATCACAAGGCATTTTCTTTACTGACAGAAAGAGAACGTGAAGTACTGCAGCTTATTGCTGAAGGCAAATCAACAAAGCAGATTGCTTCCGATCTGAATGTAAGCGCTAAAACTGTTGAGTCACATAGAAGGCAGGTTATGGGCAAACTGAATATTAGAAATGTCGCAGAATTAACGAAATATGCCATTCGTGAGGGGCTCACTTCGGTATAGTATTCGTGAATTGCATTTATTGCAAAATAGTTAACTAAATAAAAGGGGATAGATTGACTGGTAAGACTATGCCCTATTGCACTACCATGGTTTCCCTTAGTATAAGAAAGACGCTTTTTTATGAAAAAAAACGTGTTAAATATAATTGTTTACACGGATGTTTGCAGAATATTAAAATAAATTAAATAGAAATTAATACGCCTAACCTATTGTAATAATTGCCAATATAATACAATGAGCCAATTTGTTAAATTTTTTTTAAAAAGGGTATTTACAAAGTTATTATTTTCTTGTAAAATGGCAGTAGATACTAAGTAGCTTCACTAAGGTTTCTGTATAGAAATGACTAAAGGGGGCTCTGGCAATATTATAGATATATATTCTAACTAGACATAATAAAACAGAAAAAGGATGCTGACCCCTGATTAAAAGGTTTTTTCCCTGCCTACGCTAAGAGCCCAACCTTTTAACTTCAGCCATGTCCCCTAACATGGGTCAGCATCCTTATTTATTTACCCCCTTAACCCAACCTAAGCAAATTCATTTACCCCTTACGTAAAATCATCGAGAATATATTGAATTTATATTATATACAGCAGTACTTGACCAGTATAATATCTAGCTTAATCAACAAGTTATCGTATTTCTAAGCATTTAATAGTAAACAGCTAAAGTTCTTAGGGGATTTGCCCGATATAGAATAAGGTAACAGCCTAGGGCATTAATGGGGAAACCTTGTAGCGAATAAATGCCGAAAAGAGGAGTAATGAAGAAACTAAACTGCTGGGAGTTTAAAAAATGTGGTCGTGAGCCTGGTGGCTTTCATGTTTCAGAATTTGGTGTATGCCCTGCAACCGAGGATGCATCCTCAAGTGGAGTTAATGATGGAAAAAATGCAGGACGTATTTGCTGGGCAGTTGCCGGGACATTTTGTGCCGGTAAAGTCCAGGGCGATTTCGCAGCCAAGTCAGTGTCCTGCATGGCTTGCGACTTCTTTAAAGCTGTTAAACAAGATGAAGGACCGGAATCGTTTACGTTGTTAAAGCGTGGCCAGAATTTTACTAAATCCGGCAAATAACGGAGATAATTATAAGGATTAATTAATATCTATACAATAATAAAGGATGCTGATCTTTGGTTTACAGTTATTCCCGCCTATGCCGAGAGCCTACTATAACTTTAGCCATGTCCCCTCAAAAGATCAGCATCCTTTTTTTTGTCTATTTTCCCGGTTAGAATTATTTTTAATTAAATATGATTTTAACGCTAAAGATTTAACAGAACATTCCGATATATATAGTCACAACCCTTAGGGTTATTTATTAGCTGGACTTATTGCAGGATTAATTATAATTGTTAAAGTTCTTACTTCATATGTCGATACAGAATAAGGTTCATGTGATTATTATTAAGAGGAGGGGCAACTTAAGAATTGAGTATCACACTAAATATATTTAACTGATAAACGCATAACGTAAAGGAGGAAAAGAAATGAAAAAAAAATTAACCCTAACACTGGTAATTCTGGCAACTCTTGCATTTGCAATGAGCGTAACTGCAGCGACATTGGTACTGCCGGGGTCAACAACCGTACAAAAGAGAATCCTTGAGCCGGCAAAAGGTGGAATTAAAGCTGCAACCGGCATTGATATAAAAGTCCGCGGCATAAACTCAGGAAAAGGTTTCAAGGAACTTCTTGCCGGCAAAACTGAAGCTTCAATCTCTTCAAGTCCGCTAAAATCGCTTCTGGAAAAAGCCGGCGTTGCTGATGACGGCACATACCAGGAACATAAAATCATCGAAGACGTAATAGTTCCAATTGTCCACAAATCAAACCCTGTTGCAGAACTTACCTGGGAACAACTCTCTGACATCAATACCGGAAAGGTTAAGAACTGGAAAGCAGTCGGAGGACCGGACCAGAAAATTATTGTCGTTACTTCACAACCCTCCGCTGCTACAAGAAGAGTCTTTCAGAAAAAGGTCATGAAAAAAGCAGACTATATTAAAGGAGTAAGAGAGGTAAAGTCCACTAGACAGGAAGTCGGCCTGGTAGGTAAATTCAAGGGCGGAATCGGAGCTGTGTCTGAAGGTTTTGTTGCAATGAACCCTGGCAAAGTCAAAGTAGTCAAGACAAAAGAAATAGCCAGACCTCTCAGCATAATAACCAAAGGCGATCCAAATCCTGAAATCCAGAAACTGATTGATTACCTTAAAACACCGGACGCAAAAAAATTGTACAAATAAAATTATGTCTGCACAGTCTTATGGCTGTGCAGGCTTTAAATAAAGAGGTGAAAACATTATGAGTCTAAAATTGAAGTTGAATCTAAAGGCCAAAACACTCTGGATACCTGTATTATTAATAGTAACTGCCTATCTATTAATAGCAGTGACCTTCTCCGGCCTTATATTATCCAACGCAAAGACGACATTAAATAATGAATTAACCTCACTCATTGATAACGCAAAAAAACAGTTACAGGCAGGACTGTCACTCGTTACGTCTTCACAGCTGCCGGCCGATGCCTTTCTCGGTCTTGACGGAGGAGATGATGAGCTTGCCAAAGACCTTAATAAACAGGTAAGCGCTCTCGGACTGGACGATGTTTTTATCACAGACCTAAAAGGTGAAATGATCTACTCGGAAACCGACAAGGAAGGAGATGAATACAATTCAAAGTTCGGTACTGAATTCAAATCCTTTCTCATGAATTCCTCTAAGCAAAAAGACGATGTTAATATTGTTTACTTAAATGGTCACATAGTCGGCTTTGCTCCTATTATGGACGTAGAAACTCCGACAGGCTTTCTTGTATTCGCAATTGATATCCCCAATAATCTTGCAGAAATGACCGCTGCACTTATGAGCAGTCATTCAAATTCAGCTGAAACTGAAGACTCGAACTTGATTTCAGCACATCTGCTTAAAGTTTATGATTTGGCAAATACTAACTCCAAGAACTTTTTCAATAAAGTGTACCTTACAATGGCCGCAATCTTGATCCCTTCACTGTTACTTCTCATTTATATACTTGGAACCAGCGCCAGTAAAATAATTCGCAGAATGCATAGACTTCTGGACGCATTTCATAAACAGGCTGCAGGTGATCTTACCCGGGAAGTACATGTAAAATCAAAGGATGAAATTGCCGACCTTACAGATACATTCAATAGCACAAACCGGAACCTGCATGACATGGTCAGTAAAATAGTCACAAATTCCGAAAGTCTTGCCGCATCATCAAGCCAGTTGTCTGCAACCGCTGAAAGCATAACATCCGATGCCCTGGACCAGAAGGAAAAGACCGATCACGTTGCCAGGTCTATGGAAGAATTAAGTGTCACTTTCCTGGAAGTGTCCAGAAATACAAGCAGCGCTTCCACCTCTGCCAATGAAGCCAATGATCTTGCTATAAAAGGAGGAGAAGTGGTCGTTAAAACTGTCAGCGGCATGAACCGTATAGCAGCGTCCGTCAAAGAGTCCTCACAAACTGTTGAGGCACTGGGTGAACGATCAGAGCAGATCGGGCAAATCATAGCAGTAATTAATGACATAGCCGGACAGACCAATCTTCTTGCCTTAAATGCAGCCATTGAGGCCGCACGCGCAGGGGAACAGGGAAGAGGATTTGCTGTTGTGGCAGACGAAGTCAGGAAGCTTGCTGAAAGGACCACATCGGCCACCAATGAAATAGGTGAAATGATCAAAGGGATTCAGGATGATACAGGCAAAGCTGTGGAATCCATGCACTCAGGGACTAAAGAGGTAGAAGAAGGTGTAAAGCTCTCCAGCGAAGCCGGAGACGCACTGGAGAAAATCGTATCGTCAGTGCAGAATGTCACCGATATGATTCAGCAAATATCCGCTGCTGTTGAAGAGCAGTCAAGTGCTTCCGATGAAATCATTACCAGTATCTGTGACGTGGCGACTATAACAAACAAAAATACAGATAATGCACAGGCGTCTTCTGAATCGATATTACAACTTAACTCAATGGCATCAGAGCTTCATAACATGGTCAGCACATTTAAGCTGAGAAATAAAACGGATTTAAAAAAGTTAAATAATAAAAGCAGTGTTGAAACAGGACATAACATTAAACCTGTTCAATCCTAATTAAATAAATAGAACTGTTTGCAGTCCCCTGTTAAGACTTATCAGCAAACATCCGATATAAATAATATCCATAAGGGAGGACTGCATGACAAAGAAAATATCATTCCTGTTAGTAAGCATACTATTGCTGGTCACATTGAATTCGGCAATATCAGATACAATTTCCACGCCTTCGGAGCCGCCTGAAGGAATTAAGGTAATATCAGCAATTGAAGCAAAAGAACTTATTGAGGAAAAAAGTGCATACCACTTTGATACAAGACAAGAACTGAATTTCTCTAACGGACATCTTCCCGGGGCAATTTCACTTCCCTTAAAGTGGACAAAAAAAGGCATGCCAGCTGACCGTGAAGGTAAATTCAACTTAAGCAAACTTCCCTCAAATAAAAAATCAAAAATAATTTTTCATAGTTCAGGCCCAGACGGATGGAAAGCTTACTTTGCTGCCGTAAACGCTAAGAAAGCCGGTTATGAAAATATTATGTGGTTTAGAGGCGGCCTGTCTGACTGGGTAAAGCAGGGATATTCAATAGAGAAGTAGTATCAGTAACCTGCATTACCTTTTCATATATTTCATATTCGCAGTAATAATGCTCCCATATCCTTGATTTAATAACTGGTAAAAATATATTCTAGTTTCATGTCATTCGTAATTGGATTCGCAGGAAAAGGGGGTACCGGAAAGACCACTATAGCCGCATTAACGGTACGATACCTGCTTGAAAAGAAAAAGAAAGCCGTACTCGCAGTCGATGCTGACAGCAATTCATGTCTGAATGAGGCCCTGGGCGTTCAGATCCACTCCACAATCGGCACATTACGCGAAGAGGCCCTGGAAAAAGTCCGCAGCGGTGCTGACCGGCCCGGCGGTATGAGCATGGAGCAGCTTTTTGACTATCAGGTCCAACAGTCAATCATTGAAGCGAAGGGCTTCGACCTTATGGTAATGGGAAGGCCCGAAGGTCCGGGATGCTACTGTGCCGCCAATAATATTATCAGAAAATACGCGGACCAGCTGGCTGACGATTATTCATATGTTGTGATAGATAATGAAGCCGGCATGGAGCATTTAAGCCGGAGAACAACTCACAAAGTCGACCTACTGCTAATAGTGAGCGATCCTACTCAAAAGGGTGTGCTTACCGCGAAAAGAATCAGCAGCCTCGTTGATGAACTCAAGCTTGATGTTGACAAAAGAAAACTCATTATTAACAGAGTATCGGACGAGAATTTCAATAAGCTGAAGAACACAAACACTGACTTGACCATTGAAGATGTTTATCATGTCCCTCAGGACGACAATATTTTCAATCTTGACCTCGAAGGCAGGCCGGTATTTGATCTGCCGCAGGACTCAACTGCTGTAAAAAGAGTATTTGCTATTCTGGACGAATGTAATATCCCCTAAGGTTTTATTTGAGTTTTGACATTTGGCATTACTGCTATGTAGTTATATGTTCTCACCAAAGTAATCTGGATAAAGCCGTTTAGCACAATCAGGACATATGCAGTGAGTAAACTCAGCTTCAGAATGAGTGCTTATATAATCAGCCACCTGGTTCCAGTACCCTTTGTCATCCCGAATTTTATTACATCCGGAACATATAGG
>PIVU01000224.1 GCA_003354025.1 Nitrospirota bacterium | reverse complement strand
CTTGAATATTTTGTCCGTAAAGCACATGGCCCACTCTGACGTGAATTTATCAGGGCCGTGAGTTAAGATGACCTTCTCCTTATTCAAAACCGTTTTATCCAGTTTTTCATAATCAGTATGCACAATGCTGTTTTTGCTGGATATGTCATGAATAACAACCGCGTCATTGAAAGCTTTGACAGCCTCGTTATATCTTTCTTCACTCCATGTACGCTCTATATAATCATTAATATCTCCGTAGATAACGGAAGCCTGTTCAAAATCACTCTCTGACATTTTCAAATTTTGTGTTCGTTTCTCTTGATAAAGCTGCTTCCAGAGCTCTGTATCATGAACTGTGTCAGAACTGAATACCACCGTCTCTTTATCAGTCTTTATGCGTATTCCAATGTTAGGAATACCATGCCATACAGGTGATTTCAACGCCCGTATCGTAAAGCCTTCAGAATCACTAAAAACATTCCGATCCTCTTCATAAAAGACTTGTGAGGAATAGGGATAAAAGCTTTCAGGTTCAACCCACTCCTTGTAAGAGGGGTCTTTAAACAATATCCTAGGCCTTCCGGTCTTCTCGCTTATAACAATTTTCGCCTTATCAGACCCGACTACATTATCGTTTGAATCACTTATATAGAAACTTCTCACGCCATTTCCATCATCTTTGGCAGCAAGCTTGTATTTGGCATGCGGACCTATCATCTGATACGTCACATAATCTTCCTTGGGAATGTCTATTATTGTCTTTGAGTCTCTTGACAGGCTTCTATCAAGGGCGGTCCTGCTGGACTTCAGTAATTCCTCCTGGACATCCTCAGATGTAAGGAGAAACACTTTGAAACCGGCCTTAGGTACATAACGGTGAAAAAGGGCAAGGTCGGTAAACCACCTTTTGTGGTCATCGTGACAATGAGTTACAATAATCCCCTTAATTTTTTTCAGATTTGGACTTCCGATCTGCTGAAACAATGGAGCGCCGCAATCCAGCAGATATGTGGAGTCACCAACGGTTATTTCATAACCGATACTTTTTCCCATCATCGAAAATGGGCCAAAGTCACCTAGTATGCGAACTGATATTCCGTTATTCATTTGAGCAATATTTTAACATAAAAAAAAGGTTATCTTCATAGTCCCCTGACAGAAAACAAATGAACTGCCTGCTTGATTTAAGACTGACGCTATTATCATACAAACAACCGCAGGATTCAAGGTAATTTTCACATTATCCATGAATTTTTCAGTCAAGGTAATTTTCACATAGCAGGTTACTATTTAGAAAGGAGGTTCAGGATAGAAGAAAAAAAGCTCAGCATTCAACTATGAGCTTAGGTTAAGGGGATTAAATTAAAATCCAGGTCCACTTTAATATTTCTGCCCTTCATTGTGTTGTCTTTTGTCCGGGCAATATATTTCCCGGCTATCTCAAATACATTCTCTTTATTATTCCACTTGACTGTCCTACTTTTTATCAGCTTACCGGTTGAAACATCTTCCATAACAACACTAACCATCTTGAGCTTTTTGTTTCTGGAATCAACATATGCCTTCTTTGCCTTTACGATAATAGAGGGCCCCTCAGATTCGTGAATTTCCATAGTAAAGCCCCTTATCACGCCTCGTGTTACAAGACCTTTTGTATTTGAGGCAGTCTTATTTTGTTTACCCAGATTTATGAGATCCTGACTGAAAGATAGCATGTCAACATTGTAATTCCCATTTGGCTCCCTATTAAGATAAACCTGTATGACAGCGTTTTTCAGTACAGCGTCTTTAAAAGGCCTGATATTAAAAGCCCAGAACTTTCTATTATCAATACTGAACTTGTCAGCCTTTATCCGAGATGTAAGCCTGTTATCATCATAGATACTGTACGTCAGCCCCTTCATGCTATTAGGGGACGAGAACGCTTTACTCTCTTCAGGTGCCAATTTAACTTTATTGTCAGTGGATGTAACTGCACCGGCAATAATTGCAATTGATAAAACCGTGACCAGAATAAAAAGCAACTTTGTTACTGCAGTTTTATACATAATTCTCATCCCGATTACAAATAAAATAATAACTCAATTATTATGAACACCACGGAGGACGAGCAGTTTTTGCCCGTCCTCTTTAAATTTATCTACATATTATGGTATTGGATATACTCTAATAGACTCCGTATTTTCAGGTGCTTCTAATAGTATAAAGTCCGACACATGAATCGAGGCACCTATCCCATCTGGCTCGCCCTGAATCTTATTAAAATTCCATATATCAAAACTTTGAAGACTACTGGGCCAACAACAATATTCATAACGATAGTCTTCATACGCGTAATCATAATATTTCATCTCCAAGGCATCTAGATCTTTATCGATCTGAACTATTTCATTAAAAAAACCAAGATCCTTCGCTCTAAATTTAATGAAGTAGTAGTTATACGCTCCAGAAAATAGAAGATCTCCACTCTCAGCACTTGACACCCCCAATAAAGTATACCCATAGTCAACTGGATTATCAGGAAAAGCATCATCCCATTCTTCTATGTAGTCAATATTGCCGCCATATACAAAATATAGATTACTCTGAAAAATGTCAGCATTGCCATCACCATCATTATCAGCATTTAAATCGGATAGTGAATTCTCCTTAACTGAAATTAAAACATTACCAAAAGACGGATCGGGAAAAAAACCTGCCAAATCATCTCCCATAAAGTAGGGACTGCCCGGTTCGCCGTCAACAGTCGGCCACAAAGAATTCACATCCACTTCTCCACGGAAATACGGACCAAAATTCAAAACTATATCATCAAATGAATCATCCTTAGTTTCGTCACCCTCAATAACACAATCAGCGTAAGTATATTTAACGCTGTCAAAACAAAGTTTGACTTTATCAATATCATCATTTGCTATCTGAATGTTATGAATCGATTCTAGAAAAGCATCGCCCATATTAATCCAATCATCGCTCTGGTCAACATCACCGCCAACTAATATTTCCCTCGCAATCTCATCCACGGCTGCTTCAATATCCTCCAGTGCGCCACCCTGCCATTCAATTGAGGCTGATGGGCTTCCTGTCATAGAAGGAAACGTACTATTGATGCTGAAAAAGTCTTCAATAGTAACAGTCTCAGGATCCGTCCCGGCAGGTATATTTACATTGGGATCATGGGCCTCGACTACCTTCAACGCCGCCATCGCAGCATTGAATACCGCTCTCAGGAAAAGTGCATCACCATAGTCACTCTCGACATTTGCCCCGCCAAAGGGTTCTTTCCATCTGAAATTAAAATTCGATGTTACTTTTCCATCTGCAAGGTTGCCGATCGCCCCTTCCAACTCGGCCATTACTTCCAGCATGAAATTTCTGACATCCTGCCCTGGATAATCTACCTGGAGAGTTTCCGGACAGTCTATTTCAAAATTCAAGCCTTCTTGTCCCGAAGAGCTGCACCCGAAGAAGTCGAGAATATCGCCGACATCATGAAATCCGTCGATTACTTCATCAGACTCTATATCAAAGAACAGTGCAAGCACTCTGGTAAATGAATAGAAAAAATAAGCTATTTCTTGTCCGTCATCATTAATGTTGCTGGAAGCATATAAAGCCGAACTTCCCGCTTCGTATTTGGCTATAGCAGCCCTGAACAGATCACGGGCCGCAACAATATCACCTGATTGCAGCTCATCCATTGCAACAGTCAGCGCCAACGCAATATCGTCCAGCTCCATGCGAAGGGAAATAGGAACAGATGTTCCGGAAAGGTCAGCAATCTCAGGTATAGCCCTATAGAGAAGGATACCATCACTGTTGTATGCCCGTGCATCAAATGTCCTGTCATCGCCATTAGGGACATCAAAGTTTTCAGTGTAGATAACACCCTGTGACACCGTTATAGTTCTGGTTATTGTGCTCATACCAGGACCGGATATCTCGATAACAATAGAAGTAATTATGCGAGGAGTGGCTGCCAGGGCTGATACTCCGCCTGCCGCAGAAGCTGATGCCGGAGGAGTTTTCATTGAGATCGAGACAGACGTAGTCCCTTTCCCTCCGAACCCGCCGCCGCCTCCGCTACTTCCACATCCTGCAAGAATAAATAAAGCAGAGAAAAGGATAGCTATAATGGGAATAAAATTATTTTTCTTATTACTGCGCTTTTTCATGGTTCATAACCCCTTTATAAAATAATGAATCATTCTTCTCAGCGCGAATATACACTGAGAAGAATGATTAGTATGCGCTAATCAAAACTAATGTTAATTGTTACCGGTGTAAAAGCCGATACAGGTGGAATTGGATCCGGTGGAGGTGGTGGTGGAGGTGGTGGTGGACCCGGGGCTTTACCAGTGCCCCCTGTTCCAGGATCAGTACCAGGACCTTCTACTAGAGTTGGGAGTTCTCCTTTATTATCATTAAAATTGCCAGCAACAGTCGTACTCTCAGCAAACTGGCTCAACACTTCCGCTTGTGTAGCTTTCGCACCCTCAGGAGGTTTACTCATCTGAATACGAGTTGTACTACCGGGCCCCACAGTTACCTTCCCTGCACCAATACCCTTAATAGAACTCCAAGTATCAACCATGCCGGATAGCACAATAACATCAGTAAACGCCGATGCTCCGCTGCCTCCGGTTACTACAATAAACTTTGTACCCCTTGCCGCTGCAACTGCGGTAGGAGTATGAATCTCAAGGTCTGACCGGCCCACTACAACCTTAAGATATCCATCCATCAGTTTATAAACAGACTTTGATTTGTTCTCCTCGGAATTGTATAAATACTCCTCCACTTCAACCCCGCTCTTTTCGCCCAGGCTTAAAACGCTCTCATCAGTAAAAAACAGCTTCGTTCTGGACTTA
>PIVU01000503.1 GCA_003354025.1 Nitrospirota bacterium | reverse complement strand
GAGCAGTTTTTTGGAGCCATGTTCGCAGTCAAGTGGCACGTGCTCCCTGGGTTGCCAAGCCGTGCCCGGACAAAAACACAACAAACTGCTAAGCAACTGCTATTGTCGCCGGAAAAGAATAGAGGGGACATTTGCAAAGATGTGGTTTTTACGCTGGCCGCTCATAGAAGGACAAAAAAACCACCTGTAAATAGCGAGCATATTTTGACCCATTGTTGAATGTGTTGCGTGACAGTACCATTCATTGCATTTATTTGTACTGCGTTTGAGTACGCCTGCTTTCGTTTGAGTGCGCCTGCTTTGTATGATTACTTGGCTTTGTATGCAAACACAGGAAGGAAGGATACTGCAAACACGGAAGCATATTCAGAGGAGCAAGATAAAATGCACTTGTGGCAAGCCAATTCACACTGAGAAATGCCGCTTGCGGAGCAATGATGGGACTCTTCTGTGGCCTGTCCCGTGAAGAGTCCCAGCGTGCTCTCTCTCGATGAGACTCGACCAAGGCAGGGCCTACTAAAAAGGGTGCCTGAAGGCTCAACAGATATTTTTTGAAGGGGGCCTGGATTATCCCAATTTCTACATCCGCAAAACTGGAATCCGCTCATAGACTTCACATAGACTTCACATAGAAAATATACATGCCCAAGGCCTTTCTCGATACATGGCCGGTTCTTGCGATTTTATTATTATTTTCTCTTTACAAAGTTCGTGTTCGCAGGCTCCTTCCTCATTATACATATATATATATTTGTAATATTAACAGGTAGCTTTTTCTTACACTGCTAACCTGGCCCTATTTACAACGAGTGTTGTAGGAAATCTAGACCCTATTTGTAGGGAAATCTGGCCCTATTTGCAACGTTTGTAGGAACTGTGCTTGCATTGAGAGTAATGTTTGTAGGAGCTTTTGCAAAGTTGCTTCCACACTGAACGAGGGTTTTGTACGATACGTTGAGCACTTTCTTTAAACCCGCAAAGAAAACCAACATTTTTCATATCGATTTTTACAGGTGGTTTTTTTCCCGCTCATAGAAAACACCTCAGCGGGAAGCAAATTTATTTAACGTCCCCTCCATTAGTGGCTTGCGACAATATGATTACTTGGCTTTGTATGCAAACACAGGAAGGAAGGATACTGCAAACACGGAAGCATATTCAGAGGAGCAAGATAAAATGCACTTGTGGCAAGCCAATTCA
>PIVU01000502.1 GCA_003354025.1 Nitrospirota bacterium | reverse complement strand
GATGGACAGGCGTTCTCCTTATTGCTGGAAGAGTATTATATGATGATCTATAGCGCCGCATTTAAATGGGCTGGAAGCAAAGAGGATTCTGAAGATATAGCGCAGGAAGTCTGCGTTAAGGTTGGACGTTCCATCGGTGCTTTTCGTATGGAGAGCAAATTCTCCACTTGGCTGTATCGTATCGTTTTAAATACGGCAAAGGATTTTCAGCGCAAACAGCGCAATCACAGCAATATTGACGATGTTCCAGAAATAATTTTTGCAGATAACAGTTCTGCAGAAATGCACACAGAAAGTAAAGAACTTTGGCAATTGGTTGGCCAATTGCCTGACAAACAACGAGATGCTGTTTTGTTGGTGTACGGGGAAGATTTAACGCATGGTGAAGTAGCGAATGTCATGGAATGTAAGGAAAGCACTGTCTCATGGTATATTCATGAGGCTAAAAAGCAGCTCAAAACATTGATAGGTCATGATGGAAGATAAAGAGCTACAGAAACTCAAAGGTATAACTCCACCACCGCCTTCAGAAGAGGTAAAGCGGCACGCCATCCATGCTGCCTGCCAAGCATTTGAGACTTCTGTTGAGAAATCGCTCGCGAAAAACACAAAAAAATTCCAAGGATTTGAGAAAGTGGCACGTCTTATCCGTAGTTTTAACCAGAAACTATGGAGTTTCATCATGAAAAAGCAACTGATAGCAGGAACAGCCCTGGCAAGCGTATTAGCCATTAGCGTGACAACGATAATGTGGCAGGAAGACGAACTGACTACACCTGGAGGAAAAAATAAGATCGCCGCCCCGAAAACGCAGCCAGTAGCTGAACCTGAAATGGCCAAGGTTGATGCTGAATCTCTTAAAAAAAAGAGAGCCGTTTTGGCTAAAAAAGCCAAACCCCAAGCCAATATTGCCGGCGCACCACCTGTTGCCCCTGCACCAGCGCCGCAGATACGATTCGAGTCTCCCCTTAGTGCAGACCTTAGAGCAAATATGGCCGCTCGTATGCCTCAGCAAGAAATGTTTCGTGCTCGGGGCATTATAGCAGATGGTCAGGTGCAAAGTTATCCTCAGTATAAAGGACGTGATCGGTTTGAAAAGACAACACCAAATCCTGTGAAGAAGGTATTAGAAGAACCTGTTTCTACATTTTCTGTGGATGTAGATACTGCTTCTTATGCATTTGTCCGTAAATCCCTGAA
>PIVU01000223.1 GCA_003354025.1 Nitrospirota bacterium | reverse complement strand
GGCTTGATGAGAATGTTCTTTGCATCCCTGATAGAAGCAAGGTCATCCTTTATGAGTTCAAGACACTTTTTAATATTGTCTTTTCTATTGTCTCCCTGTACAAGGGATACTTTACTTTTATTAGTCATGAAACCTCCGTATGAACATCAATTACAAATTACGAATTACTAATTACGAATAATAGAGAACAAAATCTAGAATGTACATTTCTTCTTAACATACTCAAGTGATCCGTCGTTCGCCCAGGTATCAAGGAATGCCGGTTCTTTAAGCTGTTGTCCTCTATATCTCGAAACTCCTACAAAACCAACTTTCAGATCATCAAGACCGGACATATCACCCCAGAGTTTTTCGAACTGTGCAACAGGGTAAATATCCTCCTGTCCGCTTCCCCAGACTTGCTTAACGTTCTTGATCGTTACGTATGTCCCGATCTTCTTTTCGACCTTATGGATAGAATTAATTATCTCCAGATGTCTTACAGGGTCATTCGCAGCTTCTGCGAGAGTGTTCCTGTTGAGACCAAAATACTGCAGCAAAGCATCAATAGTTATCCAGTTAGTCAGAGTATTATAATAACTTAATTTGTACTCATCTTTTTCATGCGGCATTGCAAGTCCTTCAATAAGCCGGAGACGGCCGTTTACTTTTGCAAGGCCGCCACCTGAGTCTTCTATTCGTCTCGGGGTGACTTCGAATGTAATAGTAGAGTTGCACGATGCATGAAGTCCAAGAAGAACCGGGTCGATGTACGCACCCATTGTATCGATATTGTGACAGAGAAGATATTTAAGTCCCGGATTGTCATTCAACAATTTTGCGAGAGTTCCATTTTTTATAAGGTTTGGGATTTCATACCAGTGGCCTAAAGGGTTGAATCTGAGAATGGGATTGTTCTCACAGTAATCATCACCTTCACCTTTTGCCTTTGTCCAGTCAATTAATGCATTACGGGCATCATCCTGTACTTTTTGCATGTTATCATCCATTTTCTGCTGAAGCAGTTCTTCCCAGTAAAATCTCAGGTCCCTCTCAGTGGGGTAGACTCTGTGACCGATTGATTTGGATGGTGAAAAGTAAATACGGTCACTGCACCCGAAATAATTTAAGTTGTCAAGAAAATCAAGAATCGCTCCATGGGTCAGGTAGCTGGTTGTAAATACATGCTGTATTTGAGTACCCGATATGTCGCCTGTTTTACCGCTTTTTGCAAGATGCATTTCAATAAAGGATCTGTATCCGCCTTTTATTTTAACAAAAGGGTTAATTGCTTTAACTACAGCAGCTCCATGAGTCCATCGGCTTCCCATACCTCCGGCAAATGATATGACAGCGGCTTCATTATTTTTTAATGCATCCTGTCCTTTTGCGGAAAATTCAACAAGACTATCTTCATTTTCGTAATGATAAATATCACTATATGCAATGTCTGAGATAGTTGTTGTGTCGGGAAGCCTGTTTTGTGAGAGACCAATCTCTCCCCCTTTTAAGAGGCTTTTCATATGATTATGGGATTTGCTGTCAAATCCGTACAGCTGTCTGATTTCATTTTCGTCGGGTTCATTGGCGGATTGCGAATAATTAACGTTCTCCATTGACGGCATTATTGCATCTTTGCCGGACAATAATCGCGCACTTATTCCCTCATGGTTTAATTCAAAATCATACACGACTGGATCTATTATGAATGGGAAAGACGAAGCATAAACTCCTTTAAGCCTTTTCATGATATCACCGACTCTGATTTTGAAATGCTCCTTGATCTCAGGGTTTATGATAAGTGCCATTCCTCCGCCCGACATTCCACCGAGCATGAGAAATCCCCAGAAATGATCTTTGAATTCAGAACGAATTGTTGAAATCAGTTGATCTGTAAATGCATTATTGACCCACGGTATAATAGGCTGAATTGCTTCATTCCAGTCTAAATTTGTGAGTCTTCCCAGTTCCTTCATGTCACCGGACATGAGAGCCTCCAGGATTTTATCAAAGAGCGCAATGCCTCTCTGACGGGCCTCCCATTCTTTCTCGTGCTTAAGAAGATACTTTTCTGTAACCATCTCCAGAACAGGACCTACATCCTGTGAAATGCCGCCGTGTATCAGAACTATAGAGTTGAGTATTTTCTTTTCAATATTCAAAGGGATTTCATCTCTTGTGAAAATATTATGTTTCGGAAGCAGGCATCCGCGGCTGATACCGTATTCAGGGTGGCCCTGTTCAGCATTCACGCCCTGTATGATTTTTATCCCGGGCCACAGTCCTCCGGAATCCTGCCAGCCCCCTCCGGATCCTCCCAGCCATTCACCAAGGATCGCTCTTGATGCGGCTATTCTTCTATCCTCATTACTTATTGTTCCGGTCAGATTCTTTATTTGACCGCTGAACCTCATTAATTGTGTAATAATTGATGCCAGAAGTGTGGTGCTTACAGCCAAACGCGAGCCTTTTGGTATACCGTTGACTTTGGTAATAACTTCAATCCCACCCGGCTTGCCCAGTAATTTATGCAATATGTCTGAGAGAGGGATGTTTTTTTCTTCAAAGCATGGAGGTATTATTCCTGAAGATACGACTCCTGCCTTAAGCAGTGAAAGGTAGTCGTTTGCAAAATTAAATAATTCAGTCAGGTCTGATATTGTTTTTGATGCATTCAGGTCAATGGATTTTAGAATAATGACAGGTTCCTCAATATAACGGCAGTAACATTCACAGGGAGGCTTGATATCAGCGTTGCTGCCATGTACTCTCAAATTGACTGACATATTAACAACACGTGCACCTTCGGGAAAGTCCATTCCCAGGAAAAAAATATCGGACCAGCCGCTGTGTGAAGGGTCCAGCCTGACCGGGGACGAATCTATTCCTACAGGATAGAGCCCTGATTCCCTGTCAGCAGTAGTCAGTTCAGAAGGAGCTTTAAAAGGGTAGTCGTCAATGCCTTTAATATTGTATAGATTATGGTTTTCGCTGCATTGACTAATTGAAAGCTTGACCTGATCAAACAGATATTTGAATGACAGCTGATAGTAGGAGTCGGCAATAGCACTAAAGACTGCACTGTTTTGCTTTCCGCTTTGAGCGTAGGCATTGAGTGCTTTTTCGAAGTCACGTTCAAGAGCAGCCTGTACTCCATCAAAGGGGATGTCTCCCTGAAGCTCTACCTCTCTGTTATTTTCAAGGTAGTGCCTGTAAATGACAAACAAAAACAGAGATGCTCTGACTTTATAATATAGATTGCTTGAAGATACTCTGAATTCTTCAAGAAGTCCTGCTGATTTAAGCAGTTCATCTTTACTTTTCCCCTTGAGAAGTGAATTAATGGAACGGTTTCTCAGAGAGTCATCTTTACTTGTAATTGTTTCAATTAGATCGTTGGACATAGACGGATTAATATTCTAACATATTCGGTATAACCTACAACCTGAAACAGTATGGAAATATGAGAGCAATAATTCAAAGGGTTAAAGAGGCATCTGTATCTGTTGAGAGTACTGAAGTAGCAGCAATAGGGGCCGGTTTATTACTTCTTATTTCTGTTGGAAAAGACGATGATCCCGAAGATATAGCTTATCTTGCGGGAAAGATATCAAAACTTCGTATATTTGCTGATGAAAGCGGGAAGATGAACCTTGATATCAAGCAGGTTAAGGGCAGCATACTCAGTGTATCGCAGTTTACTCTTTATGCTGACACTAGTAAAGGTAACCGGCCGGGATTCGATCAATCTGCTCCTCCTGATACAGCTAAAGAGTATTGGCTCCAATTTAATGAGGCAGTACGTAGTAATGGTATTGATGTGAAAGAAGGCGTCTTTGCAGCGCATATGGAAGTTAAGCTGCTGAATGATGGCCCGGTAACGATCTTTATAGATTCAAAGCGCAGGTAGTTCAGAGGCACTAAGACACAGAGAGTATATTTATAATAATTATTTCTCTGCGTTTCAGTGCCTCTTTTATTGGAATTGGAACAATTAAATATCGTTATATAGTCATAAAAGGGGGCGGAATTTTGGGCTGTTTATCGTATATTATAACAATCCCCTAACTACATTGGGTTAAGAATGAAAGATACTGACAAGCCCAAAGAACGGCTCATAAAAGATTTAAATGAAATGCGCAGTCTCGTCTCTGACATGGAGAACGCCCATAGTAAAACAGACGAGCTTATTTTCCACTCTATCCACAATTGGGAAGATACATTCAATAACATCACTGACATGATTACAATTCATGACAGGGATTTCAACATAATTCATGCCAATAAAGCAGCTGAAAAAATCCTTGGCCTGCCCCTTTTAAAGATTCATAAAGCAAAATGCTACGAACAGTACCATGGAGAGAACACTCCGCCTGCAGGATGTCCAAGCTGTGAATGTATTAAAACCGGGAAATCCGTAGAGTTTGAACGGTTCGAACCTCACTTAAACAAGTTTCTTGAGATAAGGGCAATGCCGCAATTTGACGACAATCATATACTAATTGGAGTCATCCATATAGTCAGGGATATTACGGAACGAAAACAGATGGAGAATGAAATTAGCTCTCTCAAGAAGCATCTGTTGACCGGAGAGCTTGAGAACGAAGCTGCTTTTGCCCCAATTATTACAAAAAGCAAAAAGATGAGGGCCATATTTCAGTATATTGAAGCAGTGGCCAGATCGGACAAACCTGTTTTTATAACAGGAGAGACAGGAGTTGGGAAGGAACTGGTTGCAAGATCAGTACACCTTGTAAGTGGATTGAATGGTGAATATATTGCGGTAAATGCTGCCGGCCTGGATGATACGATGTTTTCAGATACTTTATTCGGCCACATGAAAGGGGCTTTTACAGGAGCTGATAAAAGCAGGGAAGGTCTGGTAGTA
>PIVU01000046.1 GCA_003354025.1 Nitrospirota bacterium | reverse complement strand
AGGGTTCAAGGGTTCAAGGGTTCAAGGGTTCAAGGGTTCAAGGGTTCAAGGGTAAAGACTAGATGGAGAAAGACATTATAGAAAATAATTTCATTGATAGAGGGAGAATATGAATAGCAGATATTACTTATCAATCTTACTTATTTCATCGATTGTGCTCATTGCGTTTATGGCAATGGCATTTAACAGGGAGATAAATCCTGAGTGGAAGAGATACCAGTCAGAGTATAAGGAATTCCTTGTTAAAAATGCGAAAGATGAATCCACAAGAGAGCGGGCTGAAAAGATAGACATCGGTATTCAGCAGATTTACGTGAAAAGCCTGAAAAGGGCAGACCGCTGCATGAGCTGCCATCGCGGAGTTGAAAACCCGTTTATGGCGGATGCCGAGCAGCCCTTCAGGCAGCACAGCGGCAATTACCTGGAGAACCATCCGGTAGCAAAATTCGGATGCACCGTATGTCACAGGGGCCAGGGACGGGCAATGAATACAAGGGAAGCCCATGGTGAAGAACACACTCACTGGGATTATCCGATTATACCTTCAACGTATATCCAGGGGGCCTGTGCCCAGTGCCACGACTTAGAAATGCTGAAAGAGGAAGGCGGAGAAAAGGTTGCAAAAGGTGAACAGCTGTTCCGTGAAAAGGGGTGTAAAGGATGCCATAAGGTTGACGGCAAAGGCGGAGACCTCGGGAAAGATATTACAGGAATCGGCTCAAGGCCTTTCGCCTATTTCTCAATGAAAAGTGTTGTCGGTGATCATAATTTATACAATTGGATAAAACAGCACTTTGATGATCCCCGGAAGATCGTCCCGGAAAGTGATATGAGGGCATTTCTGTCTGAAGAGGAGTCCATGCTGCTGACCACATATATGCTGACCTTTATGACCGAAGAGATGCCGCGGAATTACACACTCATAAAGAATGTAGTGCTTCCTAAAACAGATGGAGCATCATTGTATAAGATGTACTGCGTTGCATGCCATTCAGACGGTAAGGCAAGTATTTACGATGAGATATTTGAGCGCACAATTCCTGCGATCATGAACCCTGCATTTACAAAAACCATTGATAACGAACACCTCAAAAAAATGATAATGGAAGGACGTAAAGGGACACAGATGACCGCGTGGAAGTCTGACGCAGCAGGACTAACGGACAAAGAGATAGATGAAATCGTCAACTACATAACCAGAAACAGGCCTGACGGAAAACCCGAACCCTTTGAATACGCGAAGTTCAGCACTGACGCAAAGAATGGTGAGGACCTGTATAAGATGCGCTGTGCATTATGCCATGGTGATGATGGCAAGGGTGGAAAGAGCCGCCTCGGAATCAACCTGAGGACAAAAAATATTGATCCGGAATTTCTCGCAATGACCCTGCGTGACGGAAGGGCCGGGACTCCGATGGCATCTTTTGGTGAAAAGGGTGCAGGGCTGAAGGACCAGGAGATTGCTGATATGGTCTCTTATTTAAGAACGTTTTCGAAATAGATATAGCTTATGGAAAGGAAAGAGGGAGAATAAATATGGATGCAATGAGAAAAACTTATAAAGTTCCGGGGCTGATACTCTGCCTGCTTATCATATCACTGGTATTTGTACATTCTGTTCAGGCCCAGGATGAGATTGATGACGCGGTACTTGAACTCGGGAAAAAAACATACGATATTCGCTGTGCCATATGCCACGGATTTAAGGGCAACGGTAAAGGTCTGGCAGGTGTTATCCGCCGCATGGAAAAAAACGGTACACTGCTTGTTGTTTATCCCTGGGACTTCACGCAGGCTGTTTTCAGATTTCGTTCCACCCCTTCCGGGTGTCTTCCAAAAGATGATGATATCCTGGGTATTATCTCCAGGGGCATACCAATCTCATTGATGCCCTCTCATGATCATATCCCACTGGAGGAAAGGAAGGCCATTGTGCAGTACATAAAGACCTTTTCCGAGATATGGGAAGAGGAAGAAGAGTACGAAGATGAATGCATGCCAGTTGAAGTAAAGAAACCTTCATGGGTAGGCAATACTGAATCTATTGCCAAAGGTGAAGTCATTTACAAAAAAATGAAATGCTGGGAGTGTCATGGTAAAAAAGGCGCGGGAGACGGGCCGAAGGCAGCAGACCTTAAAGACGACTGGGGCAGGACTATGCTGCCCTTCAATTTCACTTCCGGTGAATTAAAGAGAGGGTCATCACCCGAAAACGTTTATTCAACGTTCACAACCGGTCTTGACGGCACAGGCATGCCCTCTTATGTAGATTCTCTGAATGAAGATGACAGGTGGCATCTTGTTTCATATACGCTTAAATTGATGAGGAAGACTGAATGATCCGTTAATTCAGACTCTCTTGTTTCCGTTCATTGTTGTCCTCCTGTGAGAGTGGTTCCCCCTCATCCGCTTTCATTGTACTCCTTTGAGAGCATTGCATTGCTGCTCTCAAAGGAGATCATTGCAGGAAAGGAGAAAGAAATGAAACATAGGCATATGAAGTTTAGAAGTACTGCTCCATTAATCCTTCTTTCTGTTTTATTTATATTGATCTGTTTTTTCCCTGAAAGGTCTCCGGCGTTAATTGGCATTAAAGAGGGGGACACGCCTAAAGAAATTGTTCTCGATGATCTTAACGGCAGACCAGTCAATGTGGCCGGCCATTTTGGAAAGAGTCCGGTAATTCTTGTATTCTGGAAGCTGACTGATAAGAACTCATTTCTTGATTATTCAATGGATGAACTGCGCATGCTGCAGGATACTTATGAGAGACTGCATGACAAGGCCGGTCTCAATATTTTTGCTATTTACACTCCTAAAGAATTTAACGGCATTACTGATAAAGAGATGTCAACTGTGCGTAACCTGGTCAATACAAACGGGATCACATTCCCTGTGCTTATAGATATTGGTTATAAATCATTCAGAGAATATGGTGTTATCGCCCTTCCCTCTACCATAATGATTTCAGAGACAGGAAAGATAGAATTCATATACTCCAGCTTTCCCATGTCAGCAAAGGCAATTATCTCCAATAATATAAATAAACTGGTAGGCATTGCAGGTGACATGGAGAAGGATAAAATTGTGCAGAAAAAAAAGGCTGATACGCGTGCGGACAGACTTTATAATTATGCCCTGAAGATGAGCAAAAGAGGCCTTCATGAGCAGGCCATTTCCGCTCTAAAAAAATCAATGGACCTTGCTCGGGATGACACATGGTCTTACAATCTCATGGGTATAATTCTTTGGGAGAAAAGGATGTATGAGCAGTCTATTGAAGAGTTTCGCAAGGCGATGAGGGCAGACAGAAATAATATTGCAGCACGCCTTAATTATGCCTCTCTTCTTATCGAGAAGGAGGATTACAAGGAAGCTGAACAAATACTGAAGATCCCGCCTGCTGCTGCTGAAGGGTTGAAGGTCAGGGCCCATCACCTGCTCGGAATTATCTCCATGAATACTAATATCACCGACAGGGCAATCAAAGAGTTTGAAACCGCATACGAACTTATTAAAGGCAGATTGTCAGACACTAAGGATTTGTCTCCCTATTACTATTCGACGGAAATATCAGTACTTCATGGATTGTCAGAGCTTTACTGCAAAAGGGGGGACCATGAAAAAGCTTTTGAAATACTCAACACGGCCTTCAGTGCATCTCTTGGTCTTGGAGGGTCTTTTGCCAGGGACCAACGGGCTGGAAGACATGACATTATGATTTATGAATAGTCACGTCCTGTTAAACACGCTAAAGATGAAGGCCGCCTTTCCATTCCTGATCATTCTCCTGATTACAGGAAGTGTTCATTCTTCCAATCTTGAAAATGAGAAAGGGGTAACCGCAGGATTCAAATCGGCAACGGACTTCACATCACATACTAATGGCTCTGTTACCTGTACATCAGGACAGTGCCACAGTGAATTTAAAGCCCGTGAAAAGAACATGCATGAGCCCGCTGCTTCCGGCATGTGTTCCGAATGCCACAGTGCCGGGGCCTATCCAAACAGGTTCGGCCTGGATCAGAACGAGCGAATGACCTGTGCCCGCTGCCATAAACAGGTGGAACAAATAATCAAGTCGGGTATGTTCGTGCATGGCCCCATAAAAAACGGAGACTGCACATCATGCCATGACCCTCACGGCTCGATGCAGCCTTTCCTGCTCAGAACACCCTACAATAAACTGTGTGCATCATGCCATAAGACGGCCGGTTTTAATGCCCGGTCTTTCCTGCATGAACCGGTAAAGGATGGAAACTGCGGAATCTGCCATGACCCGCATGCATCAGACTATGAATCGAGACTTGTAGATACCGGTGCCAACCTCTGTATAACATGCCATGAAGACATGATAACGGGGATGACAAAGAACTTTGTTCATGAACCCCTGCTCAAGTCAGGATGCAGTGTCTGTCACGACCCGCACGAAGGAGATAATAAACTGCGCCTTAAGGCAGCACCGGACCGGCTCTGCTACAAATGTCATGCAAACAAAAAAATAGAGGTTGGACAATATATTCATAAACATGATCCGGCTGCCCGGGGGCTCTGTATCGAATGCCACAGCCCGCATTATTCAGACAATAAACATCTCTTAAAAGACAGAGTGGACAGTATTTGTTATGGCTGCCATAAGAAAAAAAGTGCATGGAAAGATAGACGGTATAAACACGGTCCTGTAGCGCAGGGGAATTGCACGGCTTGCCACAATCCGCACGGCTCGGATAACGCCTTCATCCTCAGGCTGGCTTTCCCGCACAACTTCTATTCAGAATATAAACAGAATAAATACGATCTTTGTTTCCGATGTCATATTGAGGGCCTTGTGACCGCTGAAAAAACAAAAACCATAACAGAATTTAGAAACGGAGAGACAAATCTTCATTCACTGCATGTGATGCAGAAAAAAGGAAGGACATGCCGTGCATGTCACAATGTGCATGCTTCTGATCAGGAGGGCAGAATTCGCGACAGTTTTCCCTACGGTGCCATAGAGATGCCCCTTGAGTTTTATAAAACAAAGACCGGAGGTTTTTGTGCAACTGGATGTCACAAGCCCATGACCTACGACCGGCTCCATGCTGTTGATAATTCAAGATGAACAGAACATTTAACATCTTCAGAGCAGCAACTAATTAATTTCAAGTTTCTTTAGTTCTTCCTGCAAATCCCTGATATTACTGAAGACCGCGCTGATGCTCGTTTTCATTTTTTGAGGGGCATTGATTTCATTATTAAGCTTTGCTATTGACTGAGAAACATTTACATGCTTTTCATTAAGGCTTTTAAAACGGTCTCTCATGCCGGCAATCATCCTGTTCAGTTCAGAGGCCGTGTCCCGAAATTCGTCTTTACTTCGTAATTTCAACATCACCGACAGATCACCATTTGCAACCTTCATTATATCTTTGGACATCCTGAAAAGAGGTCCGCTGGTCTTTTTCGTTATCCACATTGAGGCTATGATTAACAATATGAAGACAAAAAGAAAATCAATAACATTGATATATACATAAAGCGGCCCGATAATCTCACCCGTATCCTTCAAGCTGATATGGGTGCTCCACATGATTTTTTCCAGTTCTTTCAGTGCAAAGTAATTAAAGACCGCTGTTGCCGCAACACTCCCGGCCAGCGAGACGATGACAAACACAAGCGTGATCTTCATCTGCAGTCTGGCATTCACAATGAATTTATATCTCCTAAATATCACTTTGTCTCCTCAAACGACCTATCTATTTTTTCATTTAATATGACATTCAAAACATAACCTGCTTCCTGTGTTGTCCATGACCAGCATGTTCTTCAGATCGGAATAAATATTATGACAGGTGCCGCAGCCTACCTTCCCGTCAAATAACATCAGCTCTTTACTAATCATGTTTTTACTGCGATAATCCCGACTTCTCTTCATAGACGCCTCGTCATAAGATACACCGATCGGATGACTCTTATTGCTTAAATGCTCCCATGACCCTGTTCCTGGAAAGTCCTGCGCCCCCTTGAAGTGTTTATCATGGCACTCTATGCATTCCAGCGATATCCTGTCTATCCTGGTTGTCCTGTCGGTTACCGTGTATGTTCCCGGGTGGACATTTTCCAGAACAATGTGCCCCTTCTCATTAATTTCATGACAGATATTACAAAACAAAGGCCCCCTTATACCTCTCCTTAAAAAGAACTTATTTTTCACAAAAGACCTTTTCTTTTTTGGATGTACATAATGGCAGGTCACACATGTAAATATACCGTCTATTAAAAGCATGTCCCTGGGGATTGATAAAGCAGGATGCATGTCGACAGGGTGCGATTGAATTTCTTTCGCATTCAAATGACATTTTTCACAGGCAGGAGTAACGGATGATTTTATCTTCATCGGTTCATTTTTCTCATCGATATGACACAAATTACAATCGCCGGCCATAAATTCATGAGGCCCCTCAGATAAGCCGAAAACTGCTGCCGCAGTGACTATTACTATGGTCGCTATTACTATCCATTTTCTATTCATAACCTGATTTCACTGAAAAGTTTTCTGATTCTGCGGTCCCTGTCGAGAACTTCTTTCATCTCACTTTCCGTATCTTTCCCCTCCTCTGTCAATAACTCTAATTTTGTCATGGATTCTTTGAGCAGCTCTATCTCTGAATGAAGCGTTCCTGCTCTATCACGGTAGCTGGCCGTCATCCTGTTAAACGAATCTTTAAAAGGGTGAATAGCATCATTCTTTCTGAATGTCATTTCGGCATTCAGTTTCCCCTCTTCAACTGCTTTTGCAGACATCCTGACCCTGAGCAACGGGCCGACTATCCTGTGGGTATAAAGGATTCCCAGGACCATAATCCCGGCAAAAATCATCAGAAAAAAAAGCGCATTTATTTTCAGTGTCTTCTTGACAAGCGTCTCGTGGACCTCGGAGACAATTGTCACTATTGCGCTGTAATGAGTACCGAGAGGCCTGTATATATTAAGGTAACTGTACGTTGAGGACAGGACCGTAAATACAATGAATACCCCGAGCATTAACAGCAGGAGTCTGAGGGTAAATCCCTTTTTTATTATTTCATCCGGCTTCATCGAATTGTCTCCCTGTAAGGATAATAAGAGCATTGCATATAATCACTTTCCCCCCAATTGTATGTATTCAAAAGTGACATTTGTCAGGCAGCATTCTTCAGTATACTCGTCGCGTATTTCTCGAAATTCCTCTGCGACCTGTTTTGGGTCATGAGGAGGTGAAAAAGAAGCACGCAGTCTGCCGAGAGGGTCTATGAGAAGAAATGAAGCACTGTGATCAATAAAATAATCACCGTCCGCGTCCACTCCCGGCACGCGCCTGTACGCTACACCCATGGGACGGGCAATTGCGTCTATCATTTCTGGACTTCCTGTTATTCCTATGAAATCCTTATTGAAGTGCCCTATATATTCTTTCAGCTCATCTACAGTGTCCCTCTCGGGGTCTACAGACACAAATACGACCTGTGTATCGACCCCGAAATCCTCTTCAACAAGATCGCCTTTTTCAACAAGACTGTTATAGACATCATTAAGGTCAACAAGGCCGATCGGACATACGTCAGGACAAAAAGTATACCCAAAAAACATAAATGTCCACTTCCTGTTAAAACTCCACTGATTGAAATCCTCCCCGTCTTGATCAGTCAGGGTAAAATCCGGTAGAGGTACCGGTATCTCGTAAATTTTTGCGGGTGGAAAATCTCTTTTCTCTGTCCCGGGACTGCTTATGAGGTCCCTTCCAATCAGGATTCCAGAAACTAACAGTATTCCTATTAATACAAACCTGTTTACTTTCACGATGACATTTTCTCCTTTTAGTTAATCAGTGCATTTTATTCCCGACTTTGCCGGGATGTTTCATGTCAGGATGACAACGCTTGCAATTATCATTCGGAGGGAAGGCCACCCTCCCATGGCAGACCCCGCAAAACTCGAAATCAAGTATGGACTCCATCGCGAGGTCCTCTGTTGCATATTGTCTGATCTGAAATATTTCGGGATGACAGTTGGAACAGTACAGCCATTTCCCGTGGGTATCATGGGGGAATATCGCCGGAGCAATACCGGCCCAGGGTGATTCAATGACTATTTCTCTTTCAAACTTTATCGGCCTGATCTCATCCAGCACATAGTTTTCAGGCTTAATCATTTCATCGTTCAGTGCCTTGACCCAGTCAACCCCGTTACCGTTAATAGCCGGAGGCAAGCCGGACAAAGTACTGAACTTCTCTTTTCCATAGCTGATGTCTCCGTTATGGCATTTATCACAGTTACCTTTTGTATGTCCAAAAGCAGTCTTGCCGTTATGGCATGCCCCGCAGTATCTTCCATACCTGTTTTGCTCTTCAGTTATCGCGGTGGTATTCAGCATCATGTTAAACTCAAGTTCAAAATGGCATGTCATGCATGTGTAGTTGACACGATGGCTCCAGTGTGAAAATGAAACCGCCTTGACACCGGCACGACTTGATTCCCTGTCGATAAGTATGTTCCCGTAAAGTTCGGGCGCCGGAAGCTCCGGGAGTTTCCACCAGACGGAATCCGCTGCCTGCCCCTGGTTTACTGCTGCCAGCAAAAGAATCAGAATGATATATATATAATTTCTTTTCATGCTATCTCTCCAAAATAGTAGGTTTAGTGTGACATCTCTGACAGTCCAGTACCGGGAACGACACCTTGCCGTGGCAGGTGCCGCAGAATTTACCATCAATTATTTCTTCCATTGTAAATTTTGGTGAACCCTTCTTCTCTTGAAACGGTTCGGGGTGACATAGGTCGCAGCCGTTCCACAGAGCGTGCTTCTCATGGGAAAATATGATCTGCGGCATTTCCTGTTCATCAGGCTTAATAACGGAGTCACCGGGAGCCGTCCGTTGTTCCCTTTTTCCGGATTTACCGGACAGCGTGTCTTTCAGTGTCAGGTGTCCTTCTTTTTCTGCAGTAATCCAGTTTATGCCGTTGCCGAACCTTGCCCTGGGAAACTGCCTTGTGAACGGATAAAATTCATTTTTTGCCTGCTCATTTTTACCGTAAGAGTGGCATCGGTCGCAACTGCCTTTTCCATCCGGCCCAAAGGCCTCTTTCCCGTTATGGCATGCTCCGCAGAACAGGCCCTTTTTATTTGCTTCTTCAGTAATCTTTGAACCATTTGCTTTAAGTGAAAACTTTAGATCGGCGTGGCAGAGTCTGCATGTATACTTTGCCCTGTGGAGCCAGTGGTTGAACACCACGGGAGACATTTTATTCCCCCTGGAAAAGTTGTCTATTACGACATTGCCGTACTCATGATGCGGTGGCCTTTTCTTCCTGGCCCCGTGGGAACTCCCTGATAATAACGTAATAGAAATAATAGCGACGAAAATTACCATCAATGATATTACTGATTTTTTCATTTTACTCTACCTTTGCTTGCTTTAATTATCATTAGCATTTATCCTGATGCTGTTTATTGGCCCGGACGCTTGTCTCTTTTCCCGGCCCGTTTTTTTGCATCTTTATATACTATGTACTTGACTCCCGACCGTGCACCCCTTTCCCCTTTTTCCATATTCTTCCCGTCATAGGCGATAACAGAGAAGGGTACTAATTCGTTTGTTTCAAAATTAATGTCATTCTTATCCCCTGTGTTCAGCGGTCTTTTGAATACAAGCCTGTAAACGCCGTCACTATAATCCGAAACGATCTCGACATCCGTATTTTTCTGCCTAATGAGTTTTATACCCTGTCCTGAGGCATTATATTCAGTGATACTGTTGTCGGACGCTTTCCAGAACCATATATTGAGAATCCCTCTGCGGACAGGGAACTGCAGACGTATGGCATCAGGAGGAAAAGCGGCATCACTCTTGTCAGGTTTTTTGTCCATCCATTCAAGCATGATAGCTACCTCGGATTTCGTATAGACACCCCTGATTCTCATATTGGTGATTGCAGAGATCAGTGTCATCCCGAACACTTTTTTCCCTTCCATTTTCATATCAAGATGATCGACACCGTCCCAGAACTTATCTTTTGTTGAAAAAGGAATTTTATCCGCCTTTGATAATCTGATCTTACTCCCCAGCTTTCTGATAACATGCAGGGATTTTATGTAGTGGGCCACTCCCCAGCGCAGTTCATCGGAGTAGGCATCTGCAAAAGACGGCATCGGCGTGCCGTCAAGGGCCGTTGTAATGGACCTGTAGATATCTTCAAGATGAGAACCGTTTCTCATTTCCCACGGGTGGTTAAGGTTAGTCGGCCATATCTTGTAGCCCCAGTCATCCTTAAAGTTCGGCTGCCAGCCCTTTTCACCGTTGCCCCTGGCGTATTTGCCGTGGCACTCCCAACATTTTGCCTTTGTGAAAAGGTCTTTGCCCGACTTCAGGATTTCTTCACTTACAGGAGGAGGGTCCCCGATTTCGAACGGCTCACCTTCAAATTCAAATGCCTCTTCTGAAAATTCCGTCTTGATATAATCAATGATGGCTTCAACATCGCTTTCACTCAATTTACTTTTCCACCCGAACATCGATGTTCCTGAGAGACCTCCCAGTATGGTGCGTTTCAGATCATCGTCAGTTGGAGGTTCTCCAGAAGGGGTGGTGCGGAACTTGAACATTCCGGATGTAAAGTCCCTTGGCCGGGGATAGGTGAAATTACTTGCTTCTCCCTTGCCGTCACCTTCGATTCCGTGGCATCTTGAGCAGTATGCTTCGAACAGTTCTTTCCCAAGTATATTTTCTTCTTCTCCGCCTCCTTCGCATGCGACTTCACCGTCTTCATCACACTCACATTCATACTCTTCTGCCTCTGATTCTGCGTCTTCATCAGCGCACTCCAGCTCGCCGTCAACACACTTGCAGTCCACCTCTAGTTCTCCTCCACCTTCGCATGCGACTTCGCCGTCTTCATCACACTCACATTCATACTCTTCTGCCTCTGATTCTGCGTCTTCATCAGCGCACTCCAGTTCGCCGTCAACACACTTGCAGTCCACCTCTATTTCTTCCTCTTCTTCACCTTCCTCTTCGCCCTCTTCCTTTTCATCGCCTTCATCCTCTTTGGCGCTGCCGTCTGCCTGCGCGAGGATTATCATTCCCTGTTTTAATGTGTTTCCATTTAATTTATTTACAGTCATATCCAGGCCATACACCGGAAGAGATATGAATAACAAAAGAAAGAGAAAGGCAATTAAAATGATATATACAGATTTATTACTTTGTGGTTTCATTACTTTCCTCTGCATTCTGCCTGTCTTCTGTTATAGGCGGACCGATCCAGTTGCCAAAACCATATACATTAAGCCTGACCGGCCCCCACGTATTGCCGACATATACGAGATACTGCAATTCAAAATTATTGTCGGCATATTCCTTGAAATAATCGACATTGTGATAGTCTATGTATATCCCGTTCGGCAGGTACATATTACCTGGCTCCAGTCCGAATGAGCCGAAGAAGAGCAGGAGATCAGTTGTATCGTCATCGAATATCTGAACGTTTTCAAAGGCTGCATCAACAGCATAAAGGTGTCCCTCTCTGTCAATACCGATCCCCTTTGGTCTTGCAAATTCACCGAGGGTGTCCCCAGGCTGTCCGAATGCCTTCAGAAAATTGCCTTCAGCGTCGAACTTCTGCACCCGCAAATTAAAGAAGTCATTTACATACAGATTGCCTTCTTTGTCCACTATTACGTGTGTCGGCTTATAGAATTTACCTTCTTCCGTTCCTATACCGCCTATTTCCTGAATGCTTTCTCCTGATACCTTGTCTAATACCAGGACCTGGTGCCTGTTAAGATCGCATACATAAACTCTATTTCCAAATACCGCTACATCAGTGGGCTTGTCAAACAGTTCTTCGCCGGCATAAACCCTTGAGATTCTATTATTTGCGTCAAATACCACAACCTGTTTTTCATTAAAGTCAGCTATGTACTTGTAATCATCATCCGTCACCCAAATGCCTGCTGACTGATAAGGACCTGCAATACTGTCAAGCACCTTTTTTTCCAGATCCACAGTCAGGACTTTCAGGAATTTTCTGTCCGATATATATATTTTCCCTTTTACCGCACCTATATCAAAGGGTCTTTTTATTTCCAGGAAGGTCTTTTCTTTGACTGGAAAACTTCCGGGTCCTGCTTTATCTTTATTTGATATGGTGGTCAGGAACTGAAGCCTTGGCTGATTTGGCGGCATGGGGTAAAAAACAGGTCCTGTATTCTGTACCGGATCATCAGCCGGGTCTTCGTCCTGTTTCAGATCAGCATCAGGACTTTCCTCACTAACCGCCGGGGAATCGTCCGGTTTCTTCTGTACTGATGCTGCACACCCGAAAAAAACAATAGCAGTCAAAAGTATAAGAGCTGTTTTCTTAATATGTATAAAAAGATCTTTATCCATAACAGTATTTCGCAAATTCATGTTCTCGATGTTATCTCTTGTGGCAGATAAAACAGACTTTAAGCTTCGGTACTCTCAGCAGTTTTGTCCCGGCAACCGACTCCTCATCATGAGGATCATGACAGCTAAAACACTGTACTTTCCCGTTGTCAAGAACTTCTGATATAGTCCCGCTTACACCCATCATTTTCACATCAGGGTCCCTCAGTTCGGTCCGTGTCACATCGTAATCCATTGAGACAAAATGGTGCAGGTCAAATACATTGGGAGCGACTATGCCGTCATGACAGCTAAGGCAAAGTTTTGACAATCCATCGGGCATCCCCCCCCGTCTTTTAATGAAGGGTGCTGTCCAGGTGGGATCGCGCAGTCCTGACAGGGATGTGCTCCACAGAGAGTTATAGAGAGTGTATGAAAATGATGAGTTGATGTCAGGGTTCCAGCGCAGGCCTTCTGCGTACCGCTCTTTTTTCTTCTTGCCCCGCCGGTTCTTGTGAGGCGTGTGGCATGTACGGCATATCTTGACTACCGGCAGCCATTCTTCATGAGAAAAATTATGGCAGCTTTGATCAGATCCTATTCCACGCGCAGCACCGACAGCGTCTGCATGTTCGTTGATGGCAGCTATTAACGCTAGGGTCAATAGCATACAAATAATTATTTTCATTTTTTTTATAAGAGTGCAGAATTTATATGTATAAAATGCAATAATTGAGCCAAGAAAACCATGTAAAGTGTTGTTCAAATGAAGGGGAAGCTAACTGTATGTAGATATTCAATAAAAATGACAGAAAAGAATATATGCGGTGAAAAGACAGAACTATCAATAATAATTATATAGAGAATAACTGTAGAATAAATGCCCCATGGATATTCGTATTTGTTATAACTATTAATATTCATATGTATATTACGGTTAGACATGTCTGCCCCATGACGGGGCATTTTTGGGGCGATTTTTACAACAAAAAGTGAACAGCAGAAATCTAGATATGCATGACTATGCCGGGACTGGTTACTAGAAGGGGTGAAGGGTATAAAAAAGTTGCTTTGCCGACAGATAAGCCATAAAATATAGTATGGTCTTTCGGTCATGAATTCACTCCGGGTGAGAATATGCCCTGTATTTATATATTATAAGAGGTGCTAATATGCTTAGTGAAAGAAGAAGGTTTGAGAGATTTGACACATCCTTTGACGCCGCAATTAAGTCTACAAAATATTTTGGCGAGTGGTTCTCCGGGGAGGTGAAAAATGTATCCCGGAGCGGACTATGTATTGAAACCATGGATATTCAACCGGAGGTAAATACAACTATGGAGCTTGAAGTGAAACTGCCCGACGGAGGATCTTTTGTAACGGTGTCAGGTAGTATTTCCTGGGAGAAGTATTTAGAAAATACGTGTCTGGTTGGGATTGAACTGGATGAGATGGATGAAGAGACGAAAAATCTATATTACAGCTTGTGTGCATGATTGGATTTTAGAGGGTAATAAAGTAAGATGCCTTAAGTGAAGGGGCTAAAACATGTCTCCCAGTTCATACTGAATAATACTCATTGCGGAAAGAGGCGCTGTTTCGGCACGGAGTATTCTTGGCCCTAGTGATACAGCGGAGAATCCTTGCTTAATAGCAAAAGAAACTTCCTGTTCAGAGAACCCTCCTTCGGGGCCGACCATAATAATTAGTTGCAGTATATTGCCAAAGCAGGACATAGTTTTTTTTAGATTTCTCTCTGATACTCCTTCTGAAAATATTAGCCGAGCAGAAACGCTAGGGCCGGTCTCCTGAGATAGGGAAGAAAGGTAATGTTCAAATTTAATCGGTTCATCAATGCCCGGCACTTTATCCCGTCCGCACTGTTGTGAAGCTGATTGTGCAATCTTTCTCCATCTTATTATTTTATCAGTCTTCCTAACCTGTGTTCGCTCTGTTACTAGAGGTATGATTCTATTGACTCCCAGTTCAGTCGACTTCTGAATAATGAAATTCATTTTATCAGCTTTCACAATTCCTTGTGCAAGGGTAATGGAAAGAGGCGATTCAATCGAGTAGGCGGCTTTGCTTAGTATTGCAGCTACAATCTCTTTTTTATGCACTGATAGAAGCTTGCAATCGTACTTGCATCCCTGGCCATCCATTATAATTATAGTATCTCCTGGCTGAGCTCTTAGAACAAGGGCAAGATAGCGGGACTGATCGTTGGTTAGCGTAATCGTTTCAGACTTAATTGCTTCCGGGGGGACAAATATGCGAGTCATGACCCGGCTCCGCAACGCGGGCAGGATGATATGAATATGTTCATAAATCTTTTTAGAAAGTTAAACGGGATATCCGTTTCTTTATACTGTTTTCAAGCTGAAGTGCAAATGACATTATACTGGCCCAAAAAAGGTCAATGCTATTTGCTTCTATTGTCTTTGACTCGGCATGTTTACGAATGACGAGTAAACTGCCTGCTAACGCTACCTTAGAGTAGTTGTTGTGCTTGCGTAAGAAATTGTCTGCAGCTTTCATAACGCCTCTGGTCCTTACCTGGTAGTCATGCAGGCAGAGAATGCCGCCAACATTGAGAAGTCTTGTCCATCGCAAGTCTTGAGCTACGTAGCGGAGTTTATGAACGCCGTCGATCAGAATGAAATCATATCTCTCTTTATTGTTTTCGGCGGTTTTAAAAGCAGTATAGCTTTTTGCAGTACGGAAATCTACAGTAGATGGGGTTACTCCATTACTACTCAGGTAATCTTTTACTATATTGTACTGATTGGGAAAATAGCTCATGGGGTCGACAACGGTAAAATGAGGTCTGCTTTCTCTCTGATAGCAGTTGATCATTTCTAACAGAGTGCCGCCATAACCTGTGCCGATTTCCAGATGATTGCCTGAGAGTTTTTCTTTTTTAAGAATATCTTGAAGACAATGAAGCTCTTTCTCAGCAAACTCTGGTCCGATTGAATCGCCCTTTGGCATGATGGTTTCTCGTTCTCTCTGTAGAATATTTTAAATCAAGAGTTGATAGTGCCGGTTTATAATGAGCCGGTAAATAAAGCGTAATTGCATATTTGTTAACAGTCAGGTACGGCCTTACACAGTTATATGAAAATGTAATATCTTCAAATATTGCTACTTAGCTTCCTTCTGCTGGTGATGGTGATGAAACATGTCTTTAATCTTATCCATAAACCCCTTTGATATATCATCACCGCTGATTTCGGCAAATTCCGTGAGAATCTCTTTCTGCCTTGTTGTCATTTTTTTCGGAACATCGATGAACACAGTAACAAACTGGTCTCCTTTGCCGTATCCTCCCAGCTTTGGAATTCCTTTGCCCCTTAAATGAAAAACTCTGCCTGATGGTGTGCCGGCAGGTATTCTGACAGTTGCGTTTTCATCTATTGTCGGTACTTCTACTTCTCCTCCTAAACATGCCTGGACAAATGAGATAGGCACTTCGCACAGCAGGTCGTTCCCTTTTCTTTTAAAAAATGGATGAGGCGAAACATTTAAGACTACATAAAGGTCTCCCGGAGGCCCTCCCTGACTGCCCGATTCTCCCTCACCGGTTACTCTAAGGCGGATTCCTGTGTCAACACCGGCTGGGACCTTGAGTGTTACAACACGCTCTTTTCTGAGCTTGCCCTGTCCTCTGCACTTTGTGCACGGGTCTGTGATAATCTGTCCGGCCCCGCCGCAATTTCCGCATGTCCTTGAGATCATGAAAAATCCCTGCTGCAGTTTTGTCTGGCCTGTTCCTCCGCATGTTTGGCACGTTGAAGGACTTGAGCCGGGCTTCGAACCTGAACCGCTGCAGGCAGAGCAATTCTCCATCCTGGGGATTTTTATTTCCTGTTCTGTTCCGAATACAGCATCCTTAAGATTTAATTCAAGATCGTATCGAAGATCGCTGCCTTTAGATGGTCTGGATCTGCTCCTTCCTGAGAAGTCTCCAAAGATGTCACCGAACATGTCTCCAAAAATATCTCCAAAGTTAGATGAGAAATCACCAAAGCCAGCCCCTCCAAATCCTGCGCCAGCCCCGTCCGCTGTTCCGAACTGGTCATAGTTGGCCCTTTTCTGTGAGTCGCTTAAACATGCATAAGCTTCATTGACTTCCTTGAATTTATCTTCAGCAGCGTTATCTCCCGGATTCCTGTCAGGGTGGTATTGTAGAGCTAGTTTTCTGTATGCTTTCTTTAAGTCAGCGTCGTTTGCACTTTTTTCAACGCCTAATGTATTGTAATAATCTTTAGCCATTTTATTAGTTGTCAGATGTCAGTGGGCAGGAGTCAGGGTAGTTTTTGCTGCACCCTGACAACTGATTCCTGATTCCTGGTTTTTACTCCTTTTTATCTTTATCTGATTCTTCAAATTCTGCTTCAACTACATCTTCTTTATCTTTTTCATCTTCTGCTCCAGCTTCTTCACCAGATGTTTGCTGAGCGTCTGCACCATCACCTGCTGCCCCGGTTTTGTACATTTCTTCGGCAATTTTGTGTGACGCTGTAGTAAGTTCTTCTATAGCTTTTTTGAGCTCTTCAGGATCAGATGTTGTATCTTTTAAACTCTTTACTTTTTCGAGAGCACTGTTGATTTTCTGTTTCTCATCTTCAGTGACTTTATCTCCATAGTCTTTTAAGGATTTTTCTACGGTATATACTAACGTGTCTGCTTCGTTCTTGGCCTCAGCCAGTGAACGTTTCCTTTTGTCTTCGTCAGCATGGGCATCAGCATCTGTAGTCATTTTATTGATTTCATCTTCAGAAAGACCGCTTGAGGCAGTTATTTTTATTGACTGCTCTTTCCCTGTCCCTTTATCTTTTGCAGATACGTGGAGAATTCCATTTGCATCAATGTCAAAAGTAACTTCGATTTGAGGGACACCACGGGGAGCAGGAGGAATGCCGACTAATTCAAAGTTGCCCAGGAGTTTGTTGTCATTAGCCATTTCTCTTTCACCCTGACATATTTTGATAGTAACTGCAGGCTGATTGTCAGCGGCAGTTGAAAAAGTCTGGCTTTTCTTTGCGGGTATTGTTGTGTTTCTTTCAATTAGTTTTGTAAAGACGCCTCCCAGTGTTTCAATGCCCAGTGAAAGAGGAGTGACATCAAGCAGGAGAACATCTTTGACTTCTCCTTTGAGCACGCCAGCCTGAATAGCTGCTCCTGATGCAACAACTTCGTCAGGGTTCACACCCTTTGAAGCCTCTTTGCCGAAGAAATCTTTAACAACCTGCTGTACTTTCGGAGTCCTTGTCTGACCTCCAACAAGCAGTACTTCATTTATATCAGATGCGCTGAAGCCGGCATCTGCAAGGGCTTTTTTGCATGGTTCAATAGTTCTGCTTATGAGATCATCTGCTAATTGTTCGAATTTTGCTCTTGATAATTTGATTACCAGATGTTTGGGGCCGGATGCATCAGCAGTGATGAAGGGCAGGTTGATCTCGGTTTCTGTAGCCGATGATAATTCAATTTTAGCTTTTTCAGAGCTTTCCTTTAGACGTTGAAGGGCCATATTATCATTGTGAAGATCAATGCCGCTGTCTTTTTTGAATTCATCTACCAGCCAGTCCATGATTGTAAGGTCGAAGTCATCACCTCCGAGAAATGTATCCCCGTTAGTTGACTTGACTTCTACTACGCCTTCGCCGATTTCAAGAATAGATATATCGAATGTACCTCCGCCAAGGTCATAGACAGCAATTTTTTCTTCTTTCTTCTTGTCCATGCCATAAGCTAGAGAAGCGGCAGTAGGTTCATTAATAATTCTAAGTACATTTAAACCTGCAATCTTGCCGGCGTCTTTAGTTGACTGACGCTGACTATCATCAAAGTATGCCGGTACGGTAATGACAGCGTCTGTTACAGGTTCACCAAGGTAGTCTTCAGCTGCCTGCTTTAATTTTTGCAGTATCATTGCCGAAACCTCAGGAGGAGAATAAGCTTTTCCATGTGATTCTACATGTGCGTCACCATTAGCAGCCGCAGTTATTGTGTAAGGTAATTTTTGCTTTGCTTCGTTGGCTTCCTTGGAATCAACTTTTCTACCCATGAGCCGTTTTATTGAGAATATAGTGTTTTCAGGGTTTGTGATGGCCTGTCTTTTTGCGATCTGTCCGACTAAGCGTTCTCCCTTATCTGTGAAAGCCACTACTGACGGGGTTGTTCTCGTTCCCTCCTGGTTTGCAATGACGGTAGGTTCGCCGCCCTGCATTACTGCTACTACGGAATTTGTAGTACCTAGGTCAATGCCGATTACTCTTCCCATTGTATTTTGCGCCTCCTATTTATAAGTCTAAAGTTATTAATTTTCTTCAGTATGTATGGTGTTGCCTTCAGTGTTCTGCTTCGATGTTTTGTCTTGAGACTGCTTGATGGCAACACCGACCATTGCCGCTCTTAAGACCCTGTCCTTTAGCATATATCCCTTCCTGAACTCTTTGATAATGGTGTTTTCTTCATTATCATCCGATTCAATCTGAGACATGGCATGGTGTACTTTAGGGTCGAATGGTTTTCCTAATGCTTCTATGGTGACCAGTCCCTGTTTTTCCAGAACATTTCTCAGCTCCTTAAGAGTCAACTCCACTCCTTCAGCCAGTGAGCTGGAACTCTCATCCCCTGTTGCGTGCTGCAGGGCCAATTCAAGGTGGTCTATAACTGTAAGGATGTCCGAAAGCAAATCCTCATTTGCATACTTAAGAAGATCTTCTTTGTTGCGTGCAGTGATTTTTTTGAAATTTTCAAAATCAGCATAAAGTCTGACAAACTTGTCGTTTGCATCAGCAAGATCTTTCTTTAGGTTTTTAAGTTCATCAGAGTGGATGTTATCCGTATCTGGGGATTCTTGTGCATTCTCTGCCTGTTCAGCGTTCTCTGAAAGGTCACTGTTTTGTTCTTCCTTCATATATAATGTTCTCCTTTAAAATTTAGATAATATCTTAGTGAGTGCTTTTGCAGTGTGATCAACCATGGGTATCATTTTCATATAGTTCATTCGTGTAGGTCCTATAATTCCGATTGCTCCGCTCACAAGGCTCTTACTGCTGAAAGTTGATATAACCATACTTAATTCACTCATTGCAGGTATTATTTGATCCATACCCACAATTACTTGTGTGCCCTTTGAAGCACTAATTTGCTGAAGTAATTTTAGCATAAATCTTTTGTCTTCAATAGCTCTTAAAATACCCTTGATCTGTTTCATGGATGCAAAGTCAGTAAGGTATGATGTTCCTGAAAGGCCATTTAAAGGCTGACTTCCGGTTTCTTGCGGGATAATGTTTTTGAAAATATAAAGTAAATTCGCTGTTAACCTGTTATATAGGGTTTTCTCCTTAATGAGCTGGTTCGAAATTCTCTCTCTGGCTTCCTTTAAAGATAATCCACTGAACTTACTATTAATATACATAGCTGCTTCATCAAGCTGGGCCTGTGAGTGGATTTTATCCAGTTCAATGATTTTGTTTTCAACTATCCCTTCATCGGATATTAATATAGTTAAAACCTGCCTTTTTTCATACTTTATAAACTTGATACGTTTTAACAGTATGTCCTCGACCTTAGGCGGAGTCGCTATCGCAAGGTAATGTGAGACTGAAGAGAGTGTTTTTGCTGCTTCATCAATAAGTACGTTATTGTTTTTTTCATAACTTCTTAACTTATTTGACAATTCCCTGGATAAGTCGGAACTTAATGTTAATGATTGTTCTTCAAGGAGGTTGTCTACATAGAACCTGTACCCCTTTTCAGTCGGTACCCTGCCGGCAGAAGTATGAGGTTGAGAAATGTAGCCAGCTTCTTCAAGTTTGGCCATTATATTCCTTATAGTAGCGGAAGACAGGCCTATAGGATACATTTTTGTCAGTAAGACAGATCCTATGGGCGTATTGCAGTCAATATAACTTTGAACAATAGCCTTAAGTATTTTTTTTCTTCTTTCGTCCAGCTTTTTCATGATATTAGCACTCTGGTATTGAGAGTGCTATTACTATAGCAACAAGGATTATTTTGTGTCAAGAATAGTTATAACGCATAAAATTATCGTTTAATATTTTAATTGGGTGGCCAGATAATTCATTAATATCAAAAGGTTAATGGTGTTTTGTACGGCTTAAATGTATAAAGTTGAAAAATATTAAATAACTGAGGTAATCGGAGATATGATAAGTAATCTGGAGTAAACATGTCATAATTGCCAATATGTCTGGATTATAGGGTTTTACTGCAAATGGCATTTGTGGTTAAATTATCAAGCTTAATTACGAATTAAGCACTTATTGAGTATCCATAAAGGCTTTGTAGAGACGTTAGCCTTCCCTTTATCGGGAAATGATATACAATAATTATATAGACCTTTTCAGGCTATAATTGATCTTTGAGAACTAAAAAGTAGGCCCGCAAGTAAAGTATTTTTTAATGAGAGTTTGATTCTGGCTCAGAACGAACGCTGGCGGCGCGCCTAACACATGCAAGTCGAACGGGGTGCTAGGAGCTGATCACTTCGGTGTGAAGCACTTAGTTACCTAGTGGCGAACGGGTGAGTAACACGTAGGTAACCTGCCCTTAGGATTGGGATACTCCCGGGAAACCGGGCTCAATACCGAATATGATTCCAGGGTGAAATGCCCAGGGATAAAAGCTGCTGGCAACAGTGGCACCTGAGGAGGGACCTGCGGCCTATCAGCTTGTTGGTGAGGTAACGGCTCACCAAGGCTAAGACGGGTAGCCGGACTGAGAGGTTGATCGGTCACACTGGAACTGAGACACGGTCCAGACTCCTACGGGAGGCAGCAGTGGGGAATTTTGCGCAATGGGCGAAAGCCTGACGCAGCGACGCCGCGTGGGGGAAGAAGGTCTTCGGATTGTA
>PIVU01000501.1 GCA_003354025.1 Nitrospirota bacterium | reverse complement strand
GCTGGGTAAAGGGCGGCGTGATGAACAGTGTTTTAATTGGCATAGGGTCTGGTGTTTCAGCAGCACGTGCTGCCAATCTTACTGAAATCCGTAGTCTTTGGCAAGGAAAACCTCTGAATGGTTTGTCTCTGCGGCCGGGAAGTGGCTTCAGGCTTAAACTGATAAGTGGGTATCAGGTCTACGATCTTCAGTAGTCACTAAATAAGTATCGAGGTTAAACCTCCATAATCCCCTATCTCCCTCTCCGATTCTCTTCAAACATAACAGCAGGCATTGGATAATCCAGCTGCCATACTATTTTTATAGGTCTTTCATCTTCATTGCTGACAATTGTGGCTGGGCCGAGGATAAACAGAAAGTGACGATTGACGAAGTGAAAAGACTAACAGAAAAAGACAGTTGTCGGTTTTTTTGCCGTTACTTCGTAATTCGTCAATTTCTTTACCTTTTTTTCCCTTGATAATAAAGCAGCAGTGATTTACCATTTGATATGGTAACAGTACCAATTTACATGGTAAGAGGTTTATATGCTTGAAGGGCTTTTCGGTAATGCAGTCGTAGAAAAAATATTCTTCACACTCTTTGTATATGGTGAAGGATATCCGCTTGGCATGGCAAAAACGTTCGATGAGCCGGTCAATAAGTTTCAGCAGCAGTTAAAACGTCTTGAAGAGGGTGGAATCATTGTCAGCAGACTGGTGGGGAATGTTAGGCTTTATACGTTTAATCCTCGATACCCTTTTCTGACTGAGCTTAAAGCTCTCATCACAAAAACATACGAGTATGTTCCGAAAAAGGAGAAGGGGCTTTTCTATACAAAGCGGACACGTCCAAGGAGATCCGGTAAGCCGTCATGAAAGTCAACTGGAAGAAAGTCAAAGTCAGGTACTTGCCGCACTGGTCTGCGATGAGCTAAATAAGAATAATATCGATGTCGTGCTGGTTGGAGGAGCGTGTGTTTCAATCTATACAGACCAGACATACGTCTCCTATGACCTTGATTTTGTTTCCCATGCATCACTTAAGAGTATTGCTAACGCTTTGGCAGCCCTCGATTTTCAAAAAGAAGGTTCCCGGCATTTCATACGAAAAGACTGCCCCTTTTATATTGAGGTTGTTTCTCCTCCGGTATCAGTTGGAAATACACCTATAGAAACTAAAGGGACGATAAAGACAGAATTCGGCAGCCTGAAACTGCTAACCCC
>PIVU01000222.1 GCA_003354025.1 Nitrospirota bacterium | reverse complement strand
TCCCTGGCTGAGGCAATGTCCAGTCCCAGGTAAAAGACTGCCGCCATAACAGGGATAGCCAGGCTAAATATAAGCGTGATCAGGCTTATAAACTTCGCAACGATACGGACGACCGTAACCTGCAGGTTCTTATTTGTAAGAGCAAATCCTTCTTTAATGTATTCCAGCATCATTGTGACCCTTTATTAAGGGCTTATTTTAGATACGACTCGGGCTAATGTCAATGAACCTTTTTCAGGTATATTCCAGCATTCTCTTGAAAAATTCTTGCTATACCTATAAAATCTTGCATTATGAGTATATTAAATGAAATCATTACATACAAAAGAGAAGAGCTGTCTGCAACAAAATCCAGTGTGTCCTTATCGGACTTACAATCCCGTATAGGAGACTCAGGCCCGACTAAGTCGTTCAAGTCTGCCCTTAAGAGAAATAAGGGTGAAGCTATAAAATTAATTGCTGAGCTTAAAAAAGCATCACCTTCAAAAGGACTGATAAGGAGTGACTTTGATCCATCCAGGATCGCATCCATTTATGACAAAAACCAGGTTGCAGCAATTTCGGTGTTAACAGAGCACCGTTATTTCCAGGGAAGTCTTGATTTTCTTAATCAGGCACGCAAAGCAACTGAAAAGCCGCTTCTCAGGAAAGATTTTATAGTAGACAGCTACCAGGTATATGAAGCCCGGGCAAACAGTGCTGACGCTCTTCTTTTAATAGCAGCTGCGCTTGAAAAATCTCAATTGAGCGACCTCTATGGCCTCGCAAATGAACTTTCTCTTGACTGTCTGGTTGAAGTCCATAACTGGAAAGAACTTGATACAGCCCTTTCCTGCGGAGCTGAAATAGTCGGGATCAATAATAGAAATCTCAAAACAATGGACATCAGCTTAAACATAACTCTGTCTATGTTAAAGGACATACCTGACGATAGAATCGTTGTCAGTGAAAGCGGAATCGGGACACGCGCGGATGTTGAACTCATTGAAGAGACAAGAACAGACGCTATCCTGGTAGGCACCACGATTATGAAATCCGATGATATCGGCTTAAAAATTAATGAACTCATGAAACGCAGTTAACCGCTCTTGTGCTATCATATTACAGCGTCGATTTTGCAGAAAATATAAACCAATGAAAAAATCTATTGAAAAAGCGAAAGTACTAATAGAGTCACTTCCATATATACGGAAGTTCTCGGGTAAGACATTTGTAATTAAGTACGGCGGGGCCGCAATGGTGGACGAGGAGCTTAAAGATGCCTTTGCCCAGGACATCGTTTTATTAAATTTAATAGGCATCAGGCCGGTCATTGTGCACGGCGGCGGACCAAAGATTAACAAGACCATGGAACAAATGGGCAAAACACCTATTTTCATTCATGGCCAGAGAGTAACCGATGAAGAAACCATAGATATTGTTGAGATGGTACTGGGTGGACTTATAAACAAACAGATTGTATCACTCATTAACAATCATGGCGGATTTGCCGTAGGCCTAAGCGGTAAGGACGGGAACCTGATAAATGCCAAGAAAAAGATAATTAAGAAAATGTCTCCTGAAACAGGTGTACCGGAAATTATAGACCTGGGGCTGGTAGGTGAAGTAGTGAAAATAAATCCGAAAATCCTGACCTCCATAGATGAGAGCGGTTTTATTCCCGTGATAGCACCTATAAGCGCAGGTCCAAAAAACGAGACACTGAATATTAATGCTGATTATGTCGCAGGTGAAGTCGCAGCAGCCCTGAACGCAGAGAAGCTGGTGCTGCTGACTGATGTTGAAGGAATAAAAGACAAGAAAGACAAACTAATATCATCCCTTTCAACAAAGAAAATCAAGACCCTGGTCGCTAACAAAACCATCTCCGGGGGTATGCTTCCAAAAGTGCAGGCATGTCAGAACGCTCTTAACGGCAAAGTCGGTAAAACTCACATAATTGACGGTAGAATACCCCACGCGCTCCTTCTTGAAATCTTTACAGAAACCGGAATCGGAACAGAAATAGTACTATAATTACTTTTATCTATTCGCTTTCAACAAATTCTTTAAATCCTTCTACACCAGTAAACAAATGCGACTTAATCCCCAGGCTACTGGCAGCATCAATATTTTCCGGCAGGTCATCAACAAAAACTGCATCTTCATAATCGACACCAAATTCACGGCACAGGTTAATATGAAAATCAGGAGAAGGTTTCAGAGTATTTAGTTTATAAGATAATCCATAGCCATTAAACAGGGAAAACCATGGATACATTTCATTAAAGAATGCAAAATGAATCGGGTCTGTATTGCTGGCTATTAACAAGCGGTAATTGCCTGAGCATGATTTAATAAACTCTACCATTTCCCTGTTCTCAGAAAATATATCGGCCCAGGCTTTTGAAAACTCCCCAAAGGACATTTCATTCTTCAGAATAATTTTTCCATAAAAGTCTTCAGAACCGATAAGACCACGGTCATGACTGTCTTTTACTCCGGAGAAAAATATTCTATCCATAAGATCATCTTCAGATGTTCCGATTATGATGCTTAATTTATCTATTGCTCTTTCAAAATGAACATTAAGCAATACACCGCCTATGTCACATAGTATTGTTTTCATGAGATTCTATTATAACTTTTCACAAAGGTGCTTGGGGTTAAACAAACAGCTGAACTGGAGCATGTATTTTTGAAAAGTCTTGAAGCACTTTCGCATTATCTCCAACAAAAACACCCTCGACAGAAACTTTCATTTTAAATGGCGGATTTCCGAACAGCATAAATAACTCTGTAATCCGATATGTCTATACACTTAAGCCTTCTAATACCAATTTTATACTTTAACATTCTCCCTTCTCAACGAGACTATAATGCCCTTTGTAATTAAAAATAATATGATCTAACAGTTTAATGCCGAGTATTTCTCCGGCGGATTTTAGTTGATTGGTTATGTCGACGTCTTCTTTGCTTGGTGTCAAGCTGCCGTTTGGATGGTTATGGGCAATGATGATTGCTGCGGCCCTGTCGGTGAGTGGATCGGCGAAAACCTCTCTTGGGTGGACGTGTGTTTTGTTTACGAGGCCTACTGAAACCACACGGCTTGCGATTACTTCGTTTGCGCCGTTTATTGATATGCAAATGAAGTGTTCCTGTTTACGGTCTGAATAGTGTTGTATCAGGGGGAGGATAATGGCTGCCTCTTTGATGATCAATGACAAACCCGGTTCTGTGAAGCGCCCTGACTATCTGTCTCCCTGAAAAGGTCTTGCTCAAAGAGCGACCTCAATTTCTTTCACAACCAACTCAGGTTTTGTCTTGATTTCATTCAACTTCTCAATGCCTTCGAGGTAACAAATGATGGCCTCTTTTGCATTGGCCAACGCTTCGTCCATGGAATTTCCCTGAGAGAAACAGCCGTCCAGTGCAGGTACAGTTATATTGTAGCCGCCTTCCTCTGCCTCTTCAATCACAACGTTAAATTTCATTTACAGACCTCCTTTTTACCCCTTTATATGTTTTATATTATAGCAAGTTCAAGATATTTAACCTTAAATTATCCTCCCAAAAGCCTGTGAACTAGCACGTGTCTATGCCCTTCAACCATTCCGTCATTCCCGCAATCTTTTGAGCTGGAATGACGGAATGGTTGAAGGGCATATCGCCAAGTTTGCAATTCTTCATTGCAAATGAAATAAAAATGGATAAATAAATAATTATAAAATCTCCCATAACCCCTCTTCGCCAAAGAGGGGAATAAATGCTCACATAAAGGTGTTTATAATAAAATGCCCAAACTCCACTGTGCTTATTCTATTCTTCCCTTTCAAGCCCAAGCTTCCCCCACATCCAGGAAATGTCATAAAAAGGTTCCCCTTCCCTCTTTTTGTGCTCTTCCCCATTTTCAATAGACTTCAGAAGTTCGATAACTTTCAGTCTGCCTTTTGCGGTCTTTACAGACTGCTTTGGTGTTTTGCCATCAAGGGCCGGAATCTTGTCCGTGATCCATTTTTCATAATGTTTTTTCATAAATTCATTGCAGACCTGCTGCCTGACTTCAAATGGAATTTCATTCTCAATTTTCTTAACTGGTTTGTTCTTTAATTCCTTCACAGCCTCCATTGGGTCCTGAAATGTGTCTGCTTTGTGAACAAGTAAATCCGGTACATTTTTCAGTATCAACTTCTTGCCTTTTTCAAGGCGTTTCTTTGAGTTGCATGTAAAGACCAACTTGCTGCCCTTTATCTCTGCAACACCGAGTATTATATTTTTGCCTTTATTGCCAAGCCAAATAAAAGCATCTTCATCCTGCTCAAATTCTTTTGTCTTTTGCAGACAGCTTATGACCGCAGGTCTGTCCTGAATTTCGAAAATAGCTTTTGACAGAAGAACAGATTCACCTGTCGTTGTTGATACATTCACAGGAGTTGGATGCTGAAACCTGTCATACCAGTAATAATTGAAGATCCAACTGTTTTCTTTTAGAAACTCATCCAGGGTCGCATCGGGATAGTCAAGCATGTAGTCTCCAAACTCAGCATGAATGTCATAGACAATTTCTTCTTTCTGATTTAAGTGATAGGGATACACCGAGCCGCTCATGATATATGTTCCATCAACATGCAACAGTCTTGTAGCAAATACATCCCATTTCCTAAGGCTTCCTGTGGCCGTTTTTTCACATACATCATATTCACCGCCAAGCAAGAGGTCTTTCAGGAGAAGTCCTTTGCCGGGGAATACTTCCTGCACTTCATAAAGGCTGATGATCGAATGTTTCATCATCTTCAATAATTTGTGCTCATCAAGTGTGATTTTCCTGTTGTATTCAACATAGAGATCGATGAGGGTCTTTTCATTTTCATCATCTATGATAAAATCATGGACAATCCATTCCATGAAAT
>PIVU01000221.1 GCA_003354025.1 Nitrospirota bacterium | reverse complement strand
GGACATCAAGAGAAGTTGTCAGCAGAATTCTCAAACACTTTGAAACTGAAGGCCTCATTGCGCTGAGAAGGGGAGAAATAGTCATAAATAATAGAGACTACTTATCCCGGAAAGTTGAGCAGGAAAAGTAAAAGCATAATGACGTTGTAGTACGACTACGTCGGTTTTTAACTTTGTCCCTTTGTCCCTCGATTTTAACCCCTATGTAACATTGTCACAGACACCATGATTCTCAGTTGCTATATTTAACTTATAAAACAACTAAAAAAGGAGGAGAATTATGAATAAAAATGTAGGAAGCATAGACAGAATAATCAGGATTATTGCCGGTATTGCAGGTATTGCAGCAGGTATCTATTATGGGAGCTGGTGGGGTGCTGTAGCACTTGTTCCATTACTGACGGCATTTATCAACTGGTGCCCGGCTTACTCATTATTCGGAATCTCAACCTGCGGCTCATGCGGCGGCACAACGTCATGCAGTACCGGCAGGTAAGTGTTAAATGACAAAGCATGCGGTCTCTGGTCCCTGAGGCCGCATGACTAATAATTATGCAAATCATTTCGCAGATTAACTCTTAAATTTCATAAAGTTATACATTTGAAAAATACTCTAAAGCTTCGCTCGGTAAATGCCGATATATAGTGTAAGGAAACAGTACACAGGAAGAGAGGTTGAGAATGTATAACTATATGGTATTTAACGTGGAAGATAAGACGCTCTACAAGGACTTTATGGCCTACTATAAGAGAAATGAAAGTGACGAGCTATACTTTGTCTCTGTAAATAACCCGAAATTAATCCAATATCTTGAGGAGTTTATAGAAAGAAGAATTAACTGAATCTCACTAACGTTCAGTTATCTCCTTTAGGGCCTCGGTAGTTATTCTGCCGAGGCTTTTTAGTTCCTCCACGGAAATACTGAGAGGCGGCATAAGAACGACTACATTGCCCAGTGGTCTGATAATCAGGCCCTTTTTTCTGGCCCTGAGGCAAACCTTCCATGCAATTTTATCTTCCATTGGAAAAGGTTCCTTTGAGGTCCTGTCCTTAACGAGTTCAATTCCTGCCATAAAGCCCCTTTGCCTTACTTCTCCAACATGGCGAAAATCTTTTATTTTATCGAGCTCTTTTTGAAGCAGTTTAATCTTCCTTTGCATTTTTGCGATCGTTTTTTCCTTTTTGAAGATATTCAAATTTGCAATCGCCGCAGCACAGGCCAGCTGATTTCCGGTATATGTATGACCGTGAAAGAAAGATTTAAGGTCCTGGTATCGTCCCAGAAACTGCCTGTAGATCTTTTCGGTTGTAATAGTCGCGGCAAGGGGAAGATATCCTCCTGTTAACCCTTTTGCCACGCAGAGGATATCGGGGCGTACACTTTCATGTTCGCATGCAAACATTTTTCCTGTTCTGCCAAAACCGGTCGCTACTTCATCTGTAATCATCAGGAGGTTATATTTGTTGCAGAGTCGTCTGACTCCCTTCAAGTATCCGTCAGGGGCTGTTATGATTCCTGCAGCTCCCTGAACAAGGGGTTCAATAATAAACGCAGCAAGTGATTTATGATGTTTTTTTATAATAGCCTCGGTTTTTTTGAGACAGTATAGGCGGCATGAAGGGTGCTTTTTTCCCAGCTCACACCTGTAGCAGTATGGTGAAGGGGCTTTAAGTGATTCAAACAGCAATGGAGAGAAAATATCGTGAAATAAATCGATCCCCCCGACACTTACCGCCCCGATTGTGTCACCATGATATGCGTTGTTCAGTGTAAGAAATTTTGTTTTACCTTCTACCCCTTTGTGCTGCCAGTACTGAAAAGCCATTTTAAGGCCGATTTCCACTGCTGTTGATCCGTTATCGGAGTAAAACACCCTGGAAAGCCCCTCGGGTGATATGTTTATAATCATTTCAGCAAGTGTAGCTGCAAGGGGATGGGTCTGTCCAAGCAGGGTTGAATGGCTTATTGTATCGACCTGTGCTTTTATCGCATCATCTATCTCTTTCTTCCGATGCCCGTGAACTGTTACCCATATGGACGATATCCCGTCAATATACCACTTGCCCGATATATCCTTTATATAAGAACCACTCCCTTCAGTAATAATGAGAGGCTTTTCGTCCTTCCACTCCTTCATCTGCGTAAAAGGATGCCATATAAAGTTTTTGTCCAGTTTTTCAATGCGTTTAATTGTAGATCGAATGCCCATATATTATGAAAGAACTCCTTTCTGCTTACATAAATAGATATTATTACAAATTAAAAAATAAATTGTTATCAACATTGATTTATACACCCATGCACTCCTGTATGAATTTTGTGAATCAGCTTGAATAAATCATGGAACCATGTCATAATTTCGTTTATTTAAATTTCTAATATTATAAGGTTGATGCCAATGGAATCTCAAATTGCAGGACATTATATTTACTCCGCCCGCAAAACTCATTATTTGCCTGAAATACTTCAAAGATTCGTTTTTATATGTCTGGTCATTTTATTTGGTATAGCTGCGTTCTTTCCGGCACCTGCAGCTGGCGCAGTTCTCCTGGACAGGGTTGTTGCAACTGTTAATGATGAAGTAATTACCTGGAGTGAACTCATGAATGTAATTCATGTTGAGGGCAAGACATTCCTTGAGGGTGTGCCGGATAATCTAAAAAAACAGAGAATTAAAGAGCTTGAAAAACCATTTTTAAATAACCTGGTGGAGATGAAATTGCAGATTCAGGAGGCCTTCAGAATGGGCCTTAATGTCTCCAATGAAGAGCTTGACGGCGCTGTTGCTGACATAAAGGGCAAATATAGCATGACTGATGAAGTGTTTATGAATTCACTGGCAACGGAAGGTATGACAATGCTGGACTACAGAAAAAGACTATCCGATCAAATCCTGCTTCAAAAAGTAGTCAATTACGCAGTCAGGAACAACATAGTAATTTCAGACAGAGAGATTGAAGACTATTATGAAGCAAACAGCGACGATTTCTCCGGTAAAGAGAAAATAAGCGTAAGGCAGATTTTTTTTACAAAACCGGAAGGGAGTTCCGGGCGGGAAGCTGTTGAGGAAAAGGCCCGGGGCATATCTCAAAGGCTTGCCGCAGGTGAAGATTTTGCAAAACTTGCAAGCGAATTTTCTGATGGGCCGAGCCGCCAATACGGTGGAGACCTTGGATTTATTAGTCGCGGCACAGTGCTCAAAGAAGTTGAAGATGTTGCATTTGCATTAAAAATCGATGAAGTAAGCAATCCTTTCTGGAGTCAGGGAGGTCTTCATATCATCAAAGTTGAAGACAGGATTGAATCAGGAACACTGGAGCAGGTCAGAGACAAAGTCAGAGATATTATTTATCAACAGGTGTTTAAGTCCCAATATAATGAGTGGAGAACAGGTTTAAGGGAAAACGCCTATGTTGATAAAAAGCGCTAGTAATAATTTAATAATTTTTAGAAGTTGTTCAGATGGTCCGATGTCGGACATGAGAATGTTTAAGGAGTAGAGAGAATGCTAGATGACAATGTGAAGATGGGACTTACTTTTGATGATGTTCTTCTTATGCCGGCCAAGTCGGATGTGCTTCCCGGTGAAGTTGACGTCAGTACACAGCTCACAAAAAACATAAGGATTAATACGCCGATAATAAGTGCTGCCATGGATACCGTTACAGAAGCTAATCTTGCTATTGCGATTGCAAGAGAAGGCGGCCTCGGGATTATTCACCGAGCAATGTCCATTGAATCCCAGGTAATTCAGGTTGATAAAGTAAAAAAATCTGAGAGCGGGATGATTACAGATCCCTTTACGCTTCAGCCCGGTGAAAAGATTTCCAAGGCACTTGAAATAATGAGGCATTACAGAATATCGGGAGTTCCTATTACAAAAGGCAAAAAGCTTGTTGGTATTCTCACAAACAGGGACCTGAAATTTGAGACGGACCTTCACAAGAAGGCCTCGGAAGTAATGACAAAAAAGAATCTTATTACAGCAAAAATAGGAATAACTCTTGAAGAAGCACAGGCGATCCTCCATAAGCATAAGATCGAGAAACTTCCTATAGTTGATAAGAGCTCGAACCTCATTGGTCTTATTACAATTAAAGATATTGAGAAGAGAGATAAATATCCGAACGCATGTAAAGATATTCACGGACGGCTCAGGGTAGGTGCTGCTCTCGGAGTTGGGCAGGATGCGATAAAGCGTGCAGGACCATTAGTGAAGGCAGGAGTTGATGTGCTGGCGATTGATACTGCCCATGGCCACTCAAAGCGAGTAATTTCTACAGTCAGAGCGTTGAGAAAGAAATTTCCTGATATTGAAATAATAGCAGGCAATGTTGCTACAGGAGAGGCTACCAGAGACTTGATTGAAGCTGGTGCAAGCGCGGTGAAAGTGGGAGTGGGGCCAGGCTCGATTTGCACCACAAGAATTGTTGCCGGTGCCGGTGTTCCCCAGATCACTGCAGTGAATGACTGTTCCAAAGTTGCAGATTCTTACGGCATCCCGGTGATTGCCGACGGTGGCATAAAGTTTTCCGGTGATGTTACAAAAGCGATAGCTGCCGGCGCAAGTCTGGTTATGATTGGCGGTCTATTTGCCGGCACTGATGAAAGTCCCGGAGAGCTTATGCTTTATCAGGGCAGGTCTTATAAAGTGTATAGAGGAATGGGTTCTATAGGCGCCATGGAGGCCGGCAGTAAAGACCGGTACGCACAGGAAAAAGTGGAAAATAAAAAACTCGTTCCCGAAGGTGTTGAAGGACGAGTTCCGTATAAAGGGCCGCTTTCCGATAGCGTCCATCAGCTTGTAGGAGGTCTTAAGTCAGGCATGGGTTATTGCGGATGTAAAAATATTGAGGAGCTTCGCAGAGATGCTCATTTTGTCAGGATTACAGCATC
>PIVU01000220.1 GCA_003354025.1 Nitrospirota bacterium | reverse complement strand
TGGATGCAGAGGAGCATACTATTGCATAAACGGACCCTGTGAGTAATAATCGTACTGAATATACTATACGACAAGATAGCAATAACTTATTGACTAAGTTAAATATTTCCTGTATCTTTAAACCGGAAACCCTGAAGATTCTGAGGTGCATGATCTATGTTCAAAAAATTTCTTCCTCAAGAGACTGACTTTTTCGGCATGTTCGAAAAAGCTGCTCTTAATGTTAACAAATCCGCAATACTTCTGGTAGATATGATGGAGGACCTGAGTATTGCAGAAATCAAGGCAAAAGAAATATATGAGGCCGAGCAGGAAGGTGATATGATAACTCATGAAGTTATGAGAAAGCTGAACAAGACCTTTCTAACACCTGTTGACAGAGAAGATATTCATGCGCTGGTCAATGCCCTCGATGATGTACTTGACCTCATCTGGGCCTCTGCCGACAGGGCCATGTTGTTTAAACTTGATACCCCGATGCCGGAAGCTATTGAAATGTCAAAGACCCTTCACGAAACAACTGAATTCATAACAAAAGCTATTGGTGCTCTCAAAGAAAAAAAATATTCATATATTCAGGAATATTGCATTGAAATAAACAGACTTGAAAACAGGGGGGACAGAATATTCAGGGAAGCCCTTGTCAAACTCTTTGATAATATAAAAGATCCGATTATGGTTATTAAATGGAAAGAAGTCTACGAGCATCTTGAAGAAGCTAGCGACACCTGTGAAGACGTCGCAGACATTCTTGAAGGTATAGTTCTTAAGCATGCCTGATTTAATAATAATCCTCGTTATTGTTATTGCGCTTTTGTTTGAACTCAGCAATGGCTGGAATGATTCTGCCAATGCTATAGCAACTGTCGTCTCTACAAGAGTCCTTACACCCCTGCAGGCCGTACTAATGGCATCTGTAATGAATGTATCCGGCGCTATTATTACAATAAAAATATTTGAATCTTCAGTATCCAAAACCATTGGCAAGGGGATTGTAGCTCCGACTGATATCACACTAGTTGTTATTGCGGCTGCATTGCTTGCCGGTTTTTTATGGAATGGCGCCATGACGTATGTAGGGATGCCTGTAAGTGCCTCCCATGCCCTGATTGGGGGTGTAATGGGAGCCTCTGTAGCCCATCTTGGCGGCTTTGACCAGCTCAATGTAGCAGGACTTACGAAAATATTTACAGCTCTGCTTACTTCGCCCATAATCGGCTTATTTTTTGGATACCTGGTTATGAAATTAATTATGAGACTATTCTGCAATACGTCTCCTGGAACAATTAATAAGCATTTCGGACGGCTGCAGATAGTCTCAGCGGGATTTATGGCATTCAGCCACGGTTCAAATGACTCCCAGAAAGTTATGGGAATAGTAACCATGGCTTTGTTAAGCGGCGGTTATTTAACTGAATGGGAAGTCCCTCTCTGGGTAATTTTAATGTGTGCATTTGTAATGGGAATTGGAATCGCTGCAGGTGGATGGAGGGTCATTAAAACGCTGGGAGTCCAGATGCATAAACTGCAGCCGGTCCATGGCTTTGCTGCCGAAACAGCGGCAACTGCGGTCATCCTGGGAGCCAGTTCCTTTGGAATGCCCGTAAGCACAACTCATGTTATTACTACATGTATAATGGGGGTCGGCGCCACCAAGAGGCTGTCAGCCGTAAGATGGGGAGTAGCAAGAAAAATATTTATGGCATGGATATTCACACTGCCTACAACTTTTGGCATAGCCTGGCTCACTTATCATTTTCTTACTATGATAGGATTAAAATAAACCTCGTTTCACAAAAACCTGACCTCGGAACTCAACTCAAAAGAACCCTACCTTCTCTTAATATCTTTGGAGGGATGACTGTTATGTCCACAATAGTTGATGGTTTTCCGCCGGGCAATTTTCCTGAATCAATTACGAAATCAAGTTTGTCCCGGAAATAATTAATAACCATATCCGTATTATCAGCAGGCTGTTTTGAGGAAGGATTGGCACTAGTCGCCGTAATAGGCAGTAGCAGGGCCTTTGCGAGACTTAATGCAGCACTTTCGCCGGGGATTCTTACAGCTACTCTGCCTGTACCTCCTGTCAAGAGGTCAGGGATGCTTTCATTCGCCTCAAAAATTAATGTCAGGGCCCCCGGCCAGAATCGATTCATTAAGTCCAGTGCGCGGCCAGGGACATCTTTTACTACGGTATTCAAAACATCCATATTGCCCACTATAACAGGCAGAGGTTTATCGGCCGGCCTCCCTTTTAATGCAAAAAGACGCTCTACAGCAGATAAGTCAGTAGCAAGCACACCAAGAGCATAGTAGCTTTCTGTCGGATAGGCTACAATACCGCCTGCTGACAGCACATCCCTGGATGTTGACACTAGCTTGCCAGTATTCTCGTCTGTATCAATTAAAATCAGCATAATTATTTCTATCTTACATATTTTGCAGCAAATAAACCTTCATCCTTAATTTGGATTAAAGGCAATGTATAATCCACCGCCTCATGATACATATTAACTACGCATTCTTAAGAGCATAGAAATTGATCTCAAATAAAGCAATAAAAATATATTTGTAATTATGCGTTTCATTATTTATTATAAGTATGCTCAGGCAGATAATAGATCGGCATCCGATCTGCAGGGAGCTATCAAAACAACACTTTCTATCATAATTTATTGGTAAAAATATATTGTTTTAACAAGGTCTATTACTATTTAACAGGAGGGAATATGAAAAGAATTAAAAGTTTACTTGTCTTACTGGCTATGGTCTTCAGCCTTTCCGGCTGCGTTGCTGCCTGGCTTGCTGTCGGGGCGGGAGCCGGCATTGGAACATATAAATTTATTGAAGGAAATCTGTCCAGAGAGTACCCGGTTGAATATTCAAGGGCATGGGATGCAACTAATTCAGCCCTTTCAAATCATCAAATAAGCATCACAAACAGTATGGATGAAAGCATAAAAGGGAAAATAGAAGCAGTCCGTAGAGACGGAACAAAAGTTGTCATTCAATTATCAGACAAAGGCCAGGGTGTAACAAGCATATCAATTAGAGTTGGATTGCTTGGGAACAGGTCGGATTCTGAAACGATGCATGATGAAATAGCTACAGTATCGGGCATTCGATAGCTTTAATTCAGCACGGACAGGACTTTTTGAGATATTGCATCATATCCTTCGGTCCTTAAAATATAAAGCGATTCTTCAGAGGCAAGAGATTTGAGAAACTGTTCTCTCTTGCCTTTGTTTTTTATTTGTTTAATCGCTTGATTCCTTACCCTCTCAACAAACCGAAGGTAACGGGCAAATTCCCTGTCGTAATTCATTTCAATTTCTTTTCTTATTGCCTTTGATACTGCGGGGCTGCTTCCCTCTGTAGAAATTGCGAGAGTAAGGGGGCCTCTCTTTACAACTGACGGAACAATGAAGTTGCCCTCTGATGGAGGAGCCGCAACATTCACCAGATGTTCCGACTCACGGGCGATCTTTGCATTGATTTCAGGTGATGATGTTGCTGCGACAACAACAAATGCATTCTTCAGGTCACCCTTTCTATAATTCCGGGCAAGGTGTTTTATCCGCCCCTGTTCTTTTAATGCCGTAAGACCGGATGTGAGCAATGGACTGATTACCTTGACCGCAGCTCCGGCTTTAATCAAGAGACTTACTTTTCTCTCTCCAACGCTGCCGCCGCCTACTACTACTGTTCTTTTATTGTTCAGGTCAAGAAAGGCAGGATAGTATTTCATAAATTTCTACGATTCGTTAAGAATAAAATATTATGACAATTCAGTTTATTCAAATGAGGCAATCAGCTCTTTTGCATCGCTGCTGAGTTTGATTGTTGGAAACTTATCAATCAGATAATTCAGCATACTCAAGGCCTGGTCCCTCTGCCCCAAGTTTTCATATGAGAGTCCGATGTAATATAGGGCTTCTGCTTCCATTTTTGAATCCGGATATCTTTCCAGCATGCTGTTAAAGCGGGACGCTGCTGCTTTATAGGAACCCTTTTTAAAGTAAAAATTCCCAACATAGAATTCATACTCTGCAAGAACCCTTTTACACATTGCAATCCGGCTTTCAGTTACATCCATGTATGGGTTCCGGGGGTACTGTCTCTGGAGTTTTTCGAACTCCCTTATAGCCCTTTTGGCCCATGACGCGCTCACATCAACTGTGCCTATTCTCTTAAAATAGGTCATAGCAAGCCTGAACTGCGCATAGGATGCATATTTATGATGGGAATGAATACTGAGAAAGCTCTCATACTCAACAGCAGCTTCATCATACAGCTCTTCTGAAAAGTAGGTATCGGCAATCCGCAGTTTCGCCATCAGGGCATACTGCCTGGATGCATCCCTGGCCTTAACTTCCTCCAGGACCTCTCTGGCCTCTTCATAGTAGCCGTCTTGAATTAATCCGTCTGCTTGTGCAATTGACTCTTCAGGGTCAAATACCTCTTCACCCTTAATAGCATCTTTAGAACAGGCAAATGACATTAAGATCACAGAAATTAATAAAAACTTGAGAAAGGTATATGTATGTTTATTTCTTTTCAGATGCATATAACGTGGCTTCATTTAACTATTTTCCCGTTAATTCTATCTTATACAGCATAGAATTATCAAACTTGTCTATGGGCTTTAATTTTTATATTCTGATCTGTTATAGTATTACTCTTGAATTGATAAGATTCGGGCGGGTAGCTCAGTTGGGAGAGCACAGCCCTTACAAGGCTGGGGTCACAGGTTCGAGCCCTGTTCCGCCTACCATTTATCCTTCTGGTCAATTTAAGGAATGAAGTTGCCGTACCGAAGCTAATTGCTGCAAGTTGACAGCTTTAAGTGGGGTGGTAGTTCAGCTGGTTAGAACGCCGGCCTGTCACGTCGGAGGTCGCGGGTTCGA
>PIVU01000219.1 GCA_003354025.1 Nitrospirota bacterium | reverse complement strand
ATTTTGGAATCGAAAGGGAAAAACATTTTTTTTGTACTAATAAACATACCGCTTTCAGAGCAGTTCCTGACTACTCCGTAAAACTCTGTATTGCAGCAGTTAAAGGCTACTTTAAAACTGGAAGCAATCCTCTCAAAGGCTCTCTTTTCCATAAATATAGTTCCTTACAATAAAGGTTTCAAATAAAACTAAAGCTCTTGCAGAATAGTGAAATTAAGCAAAATAAAAAGGCATCATCCACTGATCTCGTACTCTTTTTTATACGATTTCACGTAAATATTTCAAGGGCTTTATAAGATCTATAAAAACTTTATATATGCCCTAAGAGGCAAGTCAATATATATAAGAGATATTTTATCTTAGAAAATCTTATCTATAAATTTTAATATAATCAATATAAGCTACGGCACTTTCTCCCGTGTTATCAGAATCACTCATTATAGCTATTCCCGCTATGGCCGGCGGGTCTTCACGAAAGGCTTTATGGTAATCATCAACAATGTTCACTTCCTGTTCTATCCACTTGCCGGCTTCATTATCACCCTCCTGCATAACGATCATTTTTGCCTCTACCGCATATGTATTGCTAATAATTCTCTCATCATGTTTCCTGTTCGCCCAAATGTAGTTCAAAGAACTATGCGGTGGATATTCTCCATACAACTGTTTAGCAAGCCCATATTTCATCCTTTTTCCAAAGGATGCTGTATCAGGATTATACTTAAAAATGATATATACACGCAAAGGATAGTCATCTCCGGATTTTTCTTTTGCATTCCCCTTCTTTATAACATTTGCAATTTTCCATCTCCATTGAATTCTGGGGTATTTAAAAACGTCAAATTCACTTCGCAAGATAATTCCAGATGCCGAAGCACTGCTTTCAGCTCTTAGATATTTACTATTGTCATCTTCATCAATTGAATAATCCGTATGTTTATCTATCTTTTTAAAATAGAGAGGCTTCCACCTGGAGAGATCATTAAACTCTTCACTAAGAAACGAATCACTGCTCTTTTCCTGCGCTGTCCATGCCGTTGCCGCCATAATGAGCAGCATCCCGAAAACCAGGTAATGTTTCACATTAATACTCCATGTTGTCGTCGAAGGTCATTCGGCGATACTACGTATTAAGATTCCAGTTATAATATAAATAGTCTATGCTTACCCTGTCCCCGTTTTTTTCGAGAAAGCTTTTTTTGTCATCATCAAGGATATATGTTTTTATAAGTTCCAGAATGCCCCTTTTCCCTCCGAAGTCTTTCTTATACCATTTGAATAACTGTGACAGCATTAATCTGTTTTCTTCAGGCGCCACGATTACTTCAGAACTGTTAATAAAGTTCTGAGTAGCAAGTTCCAGTTCGTCATTGATTCCATCGGGCGTGTAGTATTTAATAGGTGCACACGAACGGGAACCGCAAACCAGTGCAAAGTGAATCCTGGGGTCAAGAAAGGTCAGTGCATATTTTCTTCTGACATCGGACATACCAAACTGCCTCCAGGGGAGCAATGATTTTCTCCTGTTGGCACGAAGAATTCCATGCTCAATATCATCGGGAGAAAAGTGGAGACCTCCTATAATATATTTCATTCTTGAAAAAAAACCGGCTATCTCTCTTACTGACTCCCTGACGCCTCCTCCGATAATGCCGTCTACTACTATTGTGTTATACAGATTGATCCAGAATGCCAGCTTTTCATGCTCACTCTGCAATGAATTCAGGTCAAACCCCTTGAGTCCTGCAGCTATTTTTCTGTACTCCCTGTATTCTTCCGATAGTTTTATTGAAGCATAATCCACGTTGCCCTGAGCGGTATAGTATTTACCCTTGATTTCCTTTATTGCAGAGAGCATCATCTGAGATATGTCTGTCCCTGCTTCGACCACAGTCTCATCCTGACCATTGAGTATTTTTTCAGAAAACAGAAAAGTTTTAACCACATCCATCCCCCTTTTCTCCGGTTTAATATACATTTCATAAGCCGTATCCAAAAAAAGAGATGCGGTCCATGAAAAATTATTTGATCCATAGCCTCTTCCGTCAAAGGAATCGAAGTATTCATGAAACCCAAAACGCATGGGCAGCTCAAGTATGTCACGGGCAAGTGAATCAGCCCTTTGATTGAAACCATATCGTCTCAACCCCTGGACCAGCATCCAGTTAATATTAATCCATACAGGCCCTCTCCAGTAGTTCTGCCTCTTAAAATCATCCTTTTCCGTATCATAGCTGGGGACCGTAAAACAATTGCCCTGATGAAGAGCGCAGAAACTCTTCGAATTCAGATATTCATAAATCCTCGCCGCCTGAACAGAGGACGCCGCACCGCCGAATATGGGCATAAAGCCTGATGCAGTTTCAAGTTCAAGCAGCTTATCGGCCCTGACATCGTAAGCATCAAATATTCCATGCGCCTTATGGTATAGTTTATCCCTGATTGCTTTGGCTGTAAGGGCATACCACTCTTCGATCTCTTTATAAGGCTCATGAAGGATATCACTGATCTTTACCAGAGCTTCATTAGAAGCGCATAGAATTGCATTAAAAAGAGGTCCGCTAATAAGAAATGGACACTCTTCTGCTATTGCCCTTTCTTCATACCTGTGTGTCTTAAATATTTCGAGAAGATAAACGAAGTAGTCATAGTACTGCTTTGTCGGCCTCATGTCAGCAGATACGCCACTTGACCTGTCTTTGCGTTTATATTCAGGGATAACTGATTCAGATAGATCAATCCTGTTCAGGACCTCATCCCATGATGGTGAATTGTCCATACCCGATTCCCATGGATGTCTTATATAAATAAGGCCGTCTCCATGATAATTTCTTTCTTCATAAAGATATCGATGAGATAGTAAAAGTTTAGGATATATCCATTTCAAAAAAGGAATCACTCTCTCCTTGTCCCTGGCGTTCTCATAAATCTTCAGCGCAGCAACTCCGTGTATAGGCGGCATAGTAATACCTGAGGTAAGATAATTGTCTGGAGCATTGGGAGACTGTTCTGCCTGCCAGAACCCCGGTTCAGGAAAATACTTGCCCAGGGCTTTTTTATTAAATACAATCTGAGGCACCATCCCATTTTTCCACTGGGCATTGAAAAGGCTCTGCATTTCCTTAATTGCCCTTTCAGTATTGAAATGTGAATATCCGATAGCAATAAAACCGGAGTCCCAGTTCCATTGATGTGGATAGAGAGCAGATGAAGGGACCGTATATGAACCCCTCCAGTTTTTGTTGAGAACTGCCGCTGCCATTTTGATGTGCTGTTTTAAGGTGTCGGACATTATACCCCTTTACCCTGCCCCACTCCATCAAAGGACGGGATTGTTTCATCCAGTGGTTAACAGCAGGCCCCACCGCTTTCATCATCACTTTGACGTTTTTCATGTGCAGGAGCACAATTAAAAGGACCGTAGTGAACAGATCTGTCGCCCTTCACATCAAAATGCCCTGCGTACCTGGTATCCTGAAGCATCGATGCAGTATTACCGCAAACAAGCATCGGCTTGCCCGTAATAAACCTGTGATGATCATCGAGTTCAAATGCATGAGGGTATCCTGCTATTGACCCCCTGTAAACAGCAACCTGTCCATAATCTTCACAGATATCTTCAAGATTTCCAAGTTTAAAGAGACGAACTGTAATAGAGTAAAAATCTACCATTCCTACTTTAGTCTCGATTCGCGGATTATTTATCTTTATCTTATGACTGGCAACAACGCGGTAGTCAGGGCATCCCATTTTTATCAACATTCGTCTAAAATCTTCAACATACATAGCTCCCCCAAGACACTCACTATGCAGCAGCGGATCATTAGCAAATTGAGCCGGCACTCGCCTTCCTGAAAAAACATCCGAAAAGTACAGCTCACCACCGGGTTTTAATACTCTGAAAATTTCAGAAAAAACTTTTCTTTTATTGTCTGAGAGGTTTATTACACAATTGGACATTACAATATCTATGGAATTGTCTTTTATTCCAAGTTCATTCAAGTCCTCAATATATCCTATTTTAAAATCAACATTCGGTTCTGAAAAACCAAACTTCTTCATCTGGGAGTCACGATGCTTCATAGCAATATTAATCTGCTCTTCAGTCATGTCGACACCCAGGGCAAATCCATTCTGGCCGGCAAGACGTGATGCGATAAATACATCTTTTCCTGTCCCGCATCCCAGGTCAAGGACTTTACATCCTTCAAGTGCAGGCGGTATGGGGGAGCCGCATCCATAAAATCTCTGAAGTATTTCATCATCAAGCTGAGATTCAATTTCCCGTATCGTCGCGTGCTTCAGCTCATCACTGCAGCTGCATGCACCTGTCTTAAGGTCGTGCATGCTCTGAAGTTCTTTTCCATAGTAATCTTTAACAATTTCCGTTTTATCCGTAACCTCATCCATATCGCTCTCCTTCGGCATATATTATATATTACCCATTTCTATTCATCACATCAGATAACATTACCTGCACGTCCCAGTCATTCCCCCTCTGATTTAATAGCCATATCCGGAGTTATGTCACAGGGTATTTTCAATGAGTCGGCAATTGAGTTAAAACTCGCAAACAGTTCAACAACCTGTTTAGTCTCATTGATCTCCTGCTCTGTTGCACCAGTCATTAATGCCATAGTCTCATGAGCAAGTGTGCAATACTCACATCGATTCACAAGAGAGACAACTAAAGCTATCAACTCCTTTGTCTTTCTGTCTAAAGCCCCTTCAAACAACATGATCTTCTTTTCACGGTTCCAGTTCAGTTCAAGCCATTCCGGATCCACAGCAGCCTGGGCCTTGAAAAAATTAGGTATCATCCCAAACTTTTTCTGAATGTCCTCATATATTTCTTTGACCCTGCCTGTTGCATCCTCTTCTAATATTAGTTTAGCCATCGGCTATTACCTCCTCA
>PIVU01000218.1 GCA_003354025.1 Nitrospirota bacterium | reverse complement strand
ATTATTGTTTTCTTTGTCATTAAAATACTGTCACCTTAAAAGATATTCGCAATCATAATTCTATTCCATAACAACAGAGCCCACATTAGCCTCAGCACCTTCACCTTTTGCGGAATTTGATGAACTTTCCACGTTCGATTCATTCATAACCTCACCTGTCACATCCGAATCTTCCATGGCTATAGAACCCATGTTTGCAGAACTGTTTGTTCCAATAGCAGTATTTGATGAACTGCTTACCCTTGATCTGTTACTGACCTTGCCGCTAATTTTTGAACTGCTGATATCAACAGAACCCATTCGCGATTTGGCACCTTTTCCTATGGCAGTGTTAGAGGACTTATTTGCTTCTGATTTATTATTTATTTTACCTGTAATATTTGAATTCTTAATCGTAATAGATCCAATGGCAGCTGACGCACCTTCCCCGATTGCCGTATTTGTCGATTGCTTTATACTGGAATTACCTGCCACAGATCCCCCCACAGAGGAGTTTTCAATAATGACAGATCCCCTGATTGCTTCTGCATCTTTTCCAATTGCAGTATTTGATGACCTGTCCACTACGGATTTACTGGATACCGACCCCGTAACGCTGGAATTCTTCTTCCGGATAACACCGGTATTTGCCGAAGCGCCCTTTCCCGCTATTTCCTTGCCGTCATTCTTTATATGAATAGGCCCTCTGTCAGCAGCAAATGCGCCGGTAGTCATAGTACCGGCAAACATCAACAGCGATAACAGAACAATGCAGAATATAAATTTACTCATCGTCTTTAACATCACTTCATCTTACTGAAAGATTTACGAAGGTTGTCTCTCTCCAAATAACCTCTTCCATCTTTTTCTTTGTAGCGATATGCTATTTTTGTTTCGCCGGATATTGTATCAACAATGAAAGCTCCGTGCGCCTCACCATCACCCCATGCTGAAATCTGATAACGGCCGTCATCTATAACAACAGTGTCATTTGTCGCGCCCATCAGGAATATCATGCCCAGTACTACAAGCATCCCCATAAGAAAAAATTTAATCCGTTCTCTGAAAATTCTATTATGCACCATAGCCCTTCTCCTTATGATTTATAATTATTTAATATCACCAGGTCACCCTGCCAGCCGTGAAATGCATAATGGCCGCATTCAGGGACTAGCAGCCGTCTATTGTGTTTGTGCGCTCTTGAAATCATCCACCTGAGCGCCGGCCCCTTCAACCTCTATCAATTCATCTTCACCTGATATCTCTTCACCAAGTATCTCGGACACTTCTTTTACATTTAATGTCATCTTAACGTATGCATCACCTGTATCCGTCCATCCAAAATCAGTCACCCTGGCAAGGTACGTTGTTGCCAGGACCCTGGTTTTTACCAGGTCAGATTTCAACATATAGTTCTCAACTGTGGTCTGGCTCTCAAGAGTAAATCCGACTACCCGCTTCACCAACTGTTTATATGCGTCCAGCTCGGCGGCCCTCAGTGCTTTCAATGGTCCTGCCTGTGACGGTGTCGATGTTGCAAATGCAACTCTCCTGAACACCTGGTTTTTAAGGTCCATTACTTTTCCGTCAATATTTTCAATGCTGTCAAGGCTCACAGTTGCCGTTGCTTTTGCAATGTCCTTTTCCGCGTCATACAATACTTCTTCAAATTTTATTCCGCTGATTCGCGCTGATGTTTTTGACTCTGTTTTACCGATAAAATTTGCAGCCACCATGTCCTGGACTTCTTCCGTTGCTCTTACCTTTAGTCCATATACAGATTCCACAAGGGCCCTTTCAGCCATTACTTTCGCCGCCCTGACAGACATTATCCTCTTATTGCCTGCCCAGGCAGATGCCGCCAGAAGCGGTATTATTAAAAACACTGCACAAACCAATTTAATCGTTCTTGTCATTAGTTTCCTCCGACAAACTTTTTTTCGTTGTTTTTTTCACCTGATTTGTTCCAAAATTTATTTTACCTTCTTTTTCAGACGTAATTTTCTTATACCGCAGGTTAAAGACCGGCTCCTCCTTCTCATAGGTAACATCCGTTTTCATATCAACCTGTCCCTTTTTGGGAAGGTCAGGAATTTGCTTCACGGCCTTCTTATTCAGTTCATCCAGTTCTTCTACATTTTCCTCGACCATCCGTTTATTACCGGCAATAGACATTGAACTATAACCCGTGATCAGGAAGCAGCTTATGATAATGCTCAATAGTATTTTCATTTCATACCATCTATTTATTGAATTAAATTACCATTCCTCATCAGTAAGAATTCTGCCAATCCCCTTCTTGCGGACAGGCTTTGCCTTCTGCTTAACAACGGGTTCTTCCCGGGGGGCAGGTTCAGCTTCTTCCAGTACCTGCTCCACCTGTGCCTGCTCAGTCTGCACCTGTTCTTCCTGGTAAACCTCTGCTGCCGGTTCCTCTACATATTCAATTGCTGCTTCTTCAGCCTGCTGCTCATAGACCTGGGCAAGCTGGTTCCTTCTGCCCAGTGCTTCATATGTAACAGGGATATGTGTATATACATAAAGGAATGTATCCTGATCAACACCGGCCTGAGCATTGTAGCCCGGGACAACCTGCTGTAAAGCATTCTGGGTGACTGCATCCACTTCACCGTGTTGCGGAACATCATATCCATAGAGGTAAAGCCATTCCTGGACACTTGCTACAGCAGATATATCATTTAGAGAATAATAATATTTAGTAATTGCATCAACAACCACTTTGTCAGGATTAGCATCCTCTCCCAGTACGTTCCAGTAAGGAATTGCCAGATGCTTTCCGACAATCTGAATAGCGCTGAGCTCAACAAGAAGCCTTACAGCCGCGTGCCGTCCCTGGACTTTCTTGACACTTCCTTTTAATCCGAATGTCTGGCCAAAAAGACTTATGCCAAGTTCCTTGCCTGCCACAGCCTTATGCACTTCCATTGTGTTGACTGTATTCATCTTTGAAATACCGGACATTGTCTGGAAATCAAGCAGGTTAAAATCAAGTGTAATTCTCGCCAGACCGGTTTTTCCTTCATCTCCGTATCTGAGCTTTACATCTTTTGAAGGCAGGTAGTCGGGAAGACCCCGCAACTCAGCACCTGCACTTACATCGGTATTTTCTCCTCTTGTTACCAGCCCCCTGTCAAACTCGGTGACACCACCGCTCAGGACCACGTCAGGTATTAATTTATTTTCAAAATTTGAGTAACCTGTGACCATCTGGTTTTGCATAAAGGCCGGATCATATGGGATATACACGACATTACCGCCAATTGAATTGAGAGAGCTTTTCATCATCTCTGTAATGTCCCTCGGAATTTCATAGCCGGTTGCAGCAGCTGTACCCGTATTATCTCCTATGGGGTTGCTCTGTATTTTTACAGAACCTGTCGCGTATATCTCAGTCATCAGCCCCAGGTCTCCCAGGGCCTGGCTAAAGGTAGTTACTTTAGCCTCCGGTGCAGATTCTTCGAGCTGTACATCCACTTTTCTCGGGTCCCCGGCACATGCAAAGAGAAGCATTGAAAACGCTAATAGCATTAAAGTAGTTCGAAACATATGAGACTTATTATTACAATACAATTTTATAACTCTCCCTTCTTTCAATCCAGCCTGCTCATTAATTGTTATTGTCCGATATTTATGTTAATGACCTTGTCACACTTGGCGCCGACTTCACAGACTACACTGTTCTCGTTATTATCACCACCGCCTTCATTGAAGTTAGCGTTTGAATCACCGCTCTGCTGCCTTTTTTTGGCTTCTGCCATTGATTCAAGAATTATAAAATTAATATTCGTGCCGGGCTTCCCCATCTTATCATTAGCGCTCATACTGTCGTCTGTAGCCTTTGAGATACCGTCATCAAGATCACCTGCCGCTTCACTACCGGCCATAATAAATAGCGGAGCTATCATAATCGCAAGAATAATTAATAACTGCCTGAATTTCATCTTAACCTCCCGCCCTCTTTATGGGGGCACTGATACAAATTAACCCCGGCAGGTCAGCATCGGCTGCCTGCCGGCGTTAGTAAAATCTTATTCAGCTACTACTGATCCCATGTTGGCTTCACTATCCTGTCCGATAGCAACGTTTGCTGACTGCTTTACGTTGGACTTGTTAATGATCTTGCCTTTTACGTTTGTGTCTTTCAAGGTAATTGAACCCATATTAGCAGTTGCGCCTTTTCCAATTGCTACGTTTGCTGACTGTTTAACATTAGACTTATTAATAACCTTGCCCTTTACATTTGAGCCGTCCATGGTTACTGAGCCCATATTTGCAGTTGCGCCTTTTCCGATTGCCACGTTTGCTGACTGCTTTACGTTGGACTTATTGATTACTTTGCCTTTCACATTAGATCCCTTCATTGTTACTGAACCCATGTTGGCAGTTGCGCCTTTTCCGATTGCCACGTTTGCTGACTGCTTTACGTTGGATTTATTGATTACTTTGCCTTTTACATTTGAGTCCTTCATTGTTACCGAACCCATATTTGCGGTTGCGCCTTTTCCAATTGCTACGTTTGCTGACTGTTTGACGTTGGATTTATTGATAACCTTACCCTTAACATTTGAGCCTTGCATTGTTACTGAACCCATATTTGCGGTTGCACCTTTTCCAATTGCTACGTTTGCTGACTGCTTGACGTTAGACTTATTGATCACTTTACCTTTTACATTAGAGTCCTTCATTCTGATTGAGCCCATATTTGCCTGGGAGCCTTTACCTATTGCTACATTTGCTGATTGTTTAACGTTGGACTTATTGATGACTTTACCTTTTACTGTTGATGCAGCAGATACCAGAGATGCGCTCATCAATAAAACCGCTAATGCCAGAATAATTCTTTTCATTTTCTCTCCATTTCTTTTATAAGCATTCCTGCTCATTGTTGTTTTGCAGTCCTTAGGGCTGCGGGGTTATATACGG
>PIVU01000217.1 GCA_003354025.1 Nitrospirota bacterium | reverse complement strand
AAAAATGAGTTGTTTTCTATTTTAGCCAGGGAGTGGGATTGACCGGTTTGCCCTTGAAACGTATTTCGAAATAAAGGGTGGGGATGTTTAACTTCTTTGATGTACTTGTTGTTCCGACTTCCATGCCGGCAATGAGCAGCTCTCCCGGGTTTAGAGCGGTTTCAGAAAGGTTGCCGTAAAGGCTGTGATAACCGCTGCCGTGGTCAATAATTAAAAGGTTTCCGTACCCTTCAAATTTGTCGGCAAAGACTACCCGCCCTCCAGCTACTGCTGCTGGCTTGCTACCTTTTTTCGCGCTTATTTCCATGCCGTTATTGAAAATGGTTGCATCAAGATCAGCATCTTTATACTCTCCGTAAGGTATGAGTACAGCACCGCTGACAGGCCATGGAAGGTCACCCTTTGATGCCTTGAATCCCCTGCCTATGATTGAGTCAGGCATTTTTCTGTTTTTCAGCTTCCGGACCATTTTTTGAAGTTTTTGAGATGACTCCTTAAGCTTTTGGATTTTCTTCTCCTGGGCTATGCGTTTGTTTTTTACTGTAGTCAGCATATTGTCCTTTTTTTCAAGGCTTGCCTGTATGGCGACTTTCTTTTTGCGTATGGTATCTTTGTTTGCTTTCAGGCCACTGTTAACATTCTCCATGTCTGCCTTAATATTATTAATCTCTTTCAGACTGCTGCTGTATTTTTTTATGATCTTGTTATCATAATAAGCAAGCATACTGATATATTTGCTCTTCTGGATCAAATCCTGATGGTCCTTTGCTGTTATGAGCAATAATGCGTCGCCGCCATATTGTCTTTTGTGAAGGGCCCTGATGCGCTCGTTAAGATACCTGTTTCTGGCGCTAAGTTTTTTGTTCAATTCTGTAATGTCATTATTCAAGCCTCGGATCTTTGCTTCAGAGCCTGATATGAGTTTGTTGTAACGGGTAAGCTCCCTTTCTTTTACAACGATACTACTGTTTAGTTTTTCCATTTTATTGCTTATGGAGTTCTCTTTTTTTCTGGCTTCTTTGACTTCTTTGATTTTAGCCTTGATTGTATTTTGTATGTCCGATAGTTTATCAAGAGGGTTTGAGGCAGTCGCAGTAGCAGGATGACACATGAAAAGCATAATCAGAGCAGCACAAAATATTGAAATTCTAGCAGTAAATAGTTGCATATATGGCTCCCAGTTTAATACTTAATCCTCCCGATGGCGATATAACTACCGATTAGACTCATGAAGGCGCCTGCGAAGGGGATGATAATATACGCTTGTACCGGAAGAACAGCAATGCTGAAGTTGAGTGACGGAAGAAATTCACCAATTCTCAAAGTTACAAATGAATAGGCGCTGTATATTGTTGCGGCACTGATAATGCCTCCAAGAGTACCAATGAAAAGGCCTTCAAGTAAATATGGAAATTTTATAAACATCTTTGTTGCGCCGAGTAATTTGAGAGTTTCAACTTCTTCTTTCCTTCTATGAAAGAATATTTTTATAGTACTGTAGGTTATAAATGTAACTGCAATAAAGATGGCAAGTCCCAGCACGATAGCACCTTTTTGCATGGTCTCTGAAATTTTATTTAATGATGAAAGCCACTGTTCGCCGTACTGGACTTCCGCTACACCAGCCATTTGTTTCATTTTTGCAGCCTTGCTTTTGACATACTCAGGTACGAGTAATTTGCTTTGCAGCTTAAGTTCGAATGATGAAGGAAGCGGGTTTTCTTTAATCTCGTCAATTATAATTGCATCGTCACCCAGGGCTTTTCTGACGCCTGTTAAAGCCTCCTCCTTTGAAATATACTTAATTTCCAGGAAGTCTTTATCTGCCATGAACAGGGCCTTCAGATTTTCTTCGTCTTCTTTTGATGCTTGTTCGTTTATATAAACAACCATGCCGAATCCTTTGGACCATTGCTTGAGGACGCTGTCGAGATTGAGAGTTATAACTGAAAATGTACAAAGAATTAACATGCCTATGCTTATTGATAAAACAGTGAGGAGGTTGATCCACTTCTCTATCCAAAGATTTTTCAGGGCGGTCTGAAGGTAATATGGAATACTTTTCATCCCATTATCTCCTTGTCGATATATTTATCTTTTATGATAAGAACTCTTCGTCCTGATCCGGAGTACAGGCTTTCATTGTGTGTAGCAATGAGTACCGTTGTTCCCATTGTATTAATCTGGCGGAACAGGTGCATAATTGATTTTTCATTTTCAGGGTCAAGATTTCCTGTCGGCTCGTCTGCCAGAAGGATCATAGGCTTTGTTACCATGGCCCTGGCAACAACTACTCTCTGCTGTTCTCCTCCTGAGAGACATGGAGGGTATTCTTTGGCTTTATGAGTCATGTTAACTTCTTTGAGGACATTTATTACTTGAGACCGTATAGCCTTGGAGTTCATTTGATGGATTCTGAGTGCAAGGGCGATGTTATCATAAACTGTTTTATTATTTAGCAGTTTGAAGTCCTGAAAAACAACTCCGATCTGGCGTCTGTATCGCGGAATGAGTCTTTGTTTCATTTTGCTGGCTACCTGGTCGGCAACAGTTATCTGACCTTCATCGGGACGTTCGGAACAGTAAATGAGTTTTAGCAGAGTTGACTTTCCCGCGCCGCTAGGGCCGGTGATAAAGGCGAGTTCACCCCTTTCAACCGACATGGTGAGGTTTTTTAAAATCGGCTCTTTATCGTATGATTTTGAAACATTTGAAAATCTTATCATAATCGGTTCCTTAGTTCATTTTTTGACTCAAGAGATTTAGGCAGTTCCCAAAAGGTAATTCAAACTTATGACAGGCGCAATAAAAAAGCCCGTTCCATATAGGAAACAGGCTCTTTTCTGAAGATAAACCGCTGGCATAAATGAAGCACTGTTTCTTCGGAAGTCTGGCGATCCTTCTCGTTATATATTCAGTTTAAGGACCCATGACTTTGTGCCCCCTGGTTTCCCAGGGTTTACCTTTTCGGAAACTCTAACTACTCTCTAATGTCAAAGAACAATATTATTTACTTCTCAATTATTATGTTATATATTTCACGATATATAAAATGTGATCACGATTACAAATATGAAAATTAGTGATGTTTGATAAGAATATAGAAGAGTTTGGTTATTAAAGGGATTAAATAATGTTGATGAACCTGATGATTAAATAACTTTTTGGAAGTGATTGATTTGTAGAGAACTAGCCTCTAGGTTTGGCAAGAATTTCCAGGACTTTTAAATCCAGAAATCGTTTTGATGCAGCTGACTTTATAATAGCTACGGTGTCAGCTCCTCTGCCGGTCCCTGCTACCGTCAATACTTCTTCGTCTTCAGGGATAATGCCTGCATCGGCTGCCATCATAATCATTTCACAGCATACTTTTAATCCCTCACCGAATCTCCGAAGAGACTGTGCGACCAAAAGGGTAGGGTATACACCGCTGAATTTAGCTGCCAGGGCGGTCTCCAGGCTGTGCGTAATCATAGTTCCCGTATAAATTATTGCACCGGCAGCCTCAATCCTTGTCCTGGCCTCTGGTCTAAGTTCGATCGTGTTTTTTTCTTTAAAGCCGAATGAGTGGGTAACCGCAACGACATTAATGTCCGTATCTTTTAAGGCTTCCGCAAAAAGTTGTCCGGTGTCACCGCAAGTAGTGGCTATAACAATATGCCTGCAGCCTGATTCGCTGATTGCTTTTTTTGCAATATCAAGACATTCTGCAGAATTCCCGGGGCCGGGTTTTTCAAAATAAGTAACTGTTCTCTGCATTCTCTCCCCTCCTTAATTGAAGTTCATTATAACAGATGATGCAGGAATCTATCCCCTCAATTCTGATATACTTTCAGAATGAAATTTAGAGAGCTGGTTGAAATTGTTGCAAAACTTAGATCTCCTGAGGGATGCCCATGGGACAGAAAGCAGGACCGTGAGTCTCTTAAACCGTACCTGGTTGAGGAGTTCTATGAAGTGATCGATGCCATGGACGATAGTGATGAGGAGGGTATTTGTGAAGAGCTGGGTGATCTGCTGTTCCAGATAGTACTGCAGAGTCAGTTATCAAAGGAAGAGGGGGGCTTTGATATTAACGATGTTGTTGACGGAATATCAGCCAAGATGGTGCGCAGACACCCTCATGTGTTTAGCGGTAAGAAGTTAAAAACAGCGGAGGCTGTTACAGAGCGGTGGGAAGAGCATAAAAAAAGAGAAGGTAAAATTAAAAAATCAGTCATGGACGGAATTCCGAGGAGTCTTCCTGCACTGGTAAGAGCCAGAGAAATACAGTTGAAAGCAACAAAAGTAGGTTTTGACTGGGAGAGGATTGAGGATGCATTTGATAAGCTTGAGGAGGAAATTAAGGAGCTGAAGTCTGCACTGAAGGAAAAAAAACAGTCGGATATTAAGAATGAAACAGGTGATGTTTTATTTGTTCTTGTAAGAATAGCTAATTTCGTAAATGTGAATGCTGAGGATGCACTCAGAAGCACTATCAGGAAATTCCTCGGAAGGTTTGAGTATATTGAAAGCGAGGCCTTAAAGCAGGGAAGAATTATTGCAGAAATGACCCTCGAAGAAATGGACATTTTATGGGAAGAAGCAAAGGAAAGGTGAGGCTATATACTTCCGAGACTGAATGTGCCTATGCCCTTTAATTCGAGCGCAAACATGATCTGATACTCATTAGGTTTCTTATTGAAATTGAGCGAAAAACCCCAGCACTGATGGTGGTAGGTTGATTTGAGAATAAGTTCCTGAACTCCATTGCCGTTTACGTCATACCATAACGATGCGTGTAAATCGACGGGTATGGATTTTTTAATAATTCTAATAGGATTGGTTACGCCTGCTTCAAAAGTATACTGGTCTACGTTTGTCGAACGTCTGAAGTTCTTGCCTGCTCCTACATAATAACTCTTCTGATTAAATCTTATAGAAGCAATGGTTTCGGACATTTTGCCGT
>PIVU01000500.1 GCA_003354025.1 Nitrospirota bacterium | reverse complement strand
GTGTTTTACAAGCCACATACACTTTTACCGATCGATGGGTGAACGGTGTGGCACGGGTCATGATAAAAGCACAACCTTCAGTTGAAGATGCTAATTTATTGGTTATTTTAAATGAAAAATCAGAAGGAACAGGAGACTTTAATTATATAGATACTTTATACGGTTACGTTCATGGTGTTTGGAGCGATGGAAATTTTGTATATACTGCATCAAATACAGCTGGTCTGAGATGTCAGTCTGTTGATGGAGCGGGTAACTTAACTTTTGTAGACTCTGATGATCAAGGTGGGGACTACTATCGTGTTTGGGGCGATGGAAATTTCATATATGCAGCTTGTGGACTCAGCGGTCTGAGAACTTATTCCGTTGATGGATCTGGCATTTTAACTTATATAGATGTCGATGATCAAGGAGGTGATTATCGTAATGTGTGGGGAGATGGAAATTTCATATATGCAGCTTGTTACAGTAGCGGTCTGAGAACTTACTCCGTTGATGGATCTGGCAATTTAACTCACATTGATTCAGATGATCAAGGCGATTATTATTCCAGTGTTTGGGGCGATGGAACTTACATTTACTGTACTGCCAATACTGGAGGTCTACATAGTTACTCTGTTGACGGTTCCGGCAATTTAACTCACATTGATTCAGATGATCAAGGCGATTATTATTACACTGTTTGGGGAGATGGAACTTTCCTTTATGTTGCCTGCCGTAATGTTGGAATTAGAACTTATTCAGTCGACGGTTCTGGGAATTTGACTTATATAACTGTTGATTATCAAGGTGGTATCTATAATGATGTATGGGGCGATGGGAATTATATTTATGCTGCCTGTGATGACGATGGAATTAGAAGTTTTTCAGTTGATGGATCTGGTAATTTAACTCACATAGATCGGGATGATCGCGGCGGCTATTATGCGGATATTTGGGGTGATGGAACTTATATTTATGTTGCCTGTGAGGATGGAGGTGTTCAAAGTTTCGAGGTGCCAACCAGTGGAGCGGATATTGTTTTATACGATATTGCAGAAGACACAATAATTGATGTATTGGATAAACCTGCAGAAATAACTGGGACGATGACACAAGCATCCTGGGATAATGTTGCGGCTTCGCTTTTGATTTCTGATGATGAAAAAATATGGGTATACGATGATATGACCGGAATCCTTTTAGATACCCTCGATCATTTAGGAACTTTCGGTGAAGAATGT
>PIVU01000002.1 GCA_003354025.1 Nitrospirota bacterium | reverse complement strand
TGTGTGTCTGAAGATTTAATATACAATGAATTAAGATTGCCTGTTTGTGCAAGCAGGCATTTGAAACTAACATAACTTATACATTATAATATAAGACTTATATCAAGAATGGAGGAATAAATGAAAAAAAGGAATTACCTATTCACATCCGAGTCCGTCTCTGAGGGACATCCCGATAAAGTCGCTGATCAAATTTCAGATGCAGTGCTTGATGCTATTTTTGAGCATGATCCGGCTGCCAGGGTAGCGTGTGAGACAATGGTCAACACTGGAATGGTTGTAATCTCAGGAGAAATCACTACAAATGCCTGGGTAGATTTGCAGAGCGTAGTGCGACAGACAATAAAACGTATCGGATACAATCATTCAGATATGGGTTTTGACTGGGAATCCTGTGCTGTACTGACTTCAATAGATAAACAATCAGCTGATATTGCCCAGGGTGTTGATGAAACCTCTGATCATGAACAGGGCGCCGGAGACCAGGGACTTATGTTTGGATATGCAACGAACGAGACCGATGTCCTTATGCCTGCTCCGATTACCTATGCTCACAGGCTTGTTAAGCGTCAGGCAGAGGTCCGCAAGAATGGCACTCTTCCATGGCTGCGTCCAGATGCGAAAAGTCAGGTGACGTTCCGTTATGAAGACCATAAACCTGTTGGGATTGAGGCCGTTGTTCTTTCAACCCAGCATTCACCGGATATAGAGTATAAAGCCCTTCAAGAGGCTGTGTTGGATGATATTATTCTTCCAGTCCTTCCAAAGGAGTGGATCACCTCTGAAACTAAATTCCATATTAATCCAACGGGCCGGTTTGTTATTGGAGGCCCTGTAGGTGACTGTGGACTTACGGGACGTAAAATAATTGTTGATACATACGGTGGTTCTGCACGTCATGGTGGTGGTGCATTCTCCGGCAAAGATCCTTCGAAAGTGGACCGCTCTGCTGCTTATGCTGCACGATACGTAGCAAAGAATATCGTTGCTGCCGGTCTGGCTGACAGATGTGAATTGCAGGTTTCATATGCGATTGGTGTTGCTGAACCCACATCAATAACCGTAGAAACATTCGGTACAGGCAAAATTGAAGATGCTGCTATTGAAGCGCTGATTGGTGAGCATTTTGACCTTAGACCGCGTGGACTTATAACTATGCTGAACCTGTTACGTCCTATTTATAGTGCTACTGCTGCATATGGTCACTTCGGAAGGGAAGAAGAAGGATTCCCTTGGGAGAAGACTGATAAAGCTGAAGCACTGAAAAAGGCTGCAAAGTTATAATAGCTTAAACTAATTATGTGCCGGAGTACTAAAGCTCCGGCACATTAAAATAATAAGGGGTTTGCTTCCTCTCTGCTCAATGGAACCTGTTCATGCTGGGAAAGATTCTGCTCACTCAATCACACGGAATATATATAAATCTATTCATTAATAAATGTTCTTTTGGATGCAAACCCGGATAGTACTAAATACTATTTAAATATTAATTTTTCATCAAATGATAACGATGAGAAGTAAGTGATTTTAGGAGGTCATTAAATGTCTACTGTAACAACGAAAAAAACTGAAGACTACAAAGTAGCTGATATGGGTCTTGCAGACTGGGGGCGGAAGGAAATTGAAATAGCTGAGAAGGAAATGCCGGGCTTGATGTCTGTAAGAAAAAAGTATGCGGCTGATAAACCTTTGAAGGATGTCAGAATTGCCGGATCACTTCATATGACGATTCAGACAGCAGTGCTTATTGAGACTCTCGTAGATCTTGGTGCTGATGTTAGATGGGCGAGTTGTAATATATTCTCCACTCAGGACCATGCTGCCGCAGCAATAGCAGCAGCCGGTGTTCCGGTTTTTGCGTGGAAAGGTGAGACCCTTGAAGAATACTGGTGGTGTACAAATGAGGCATTGACTTTCCCTGGAGACTTAGGTCCTCAAATGATAGTTGATGATGGCGGCGATGCTACCCTCTTTATACACAGGGGATATGAAGCTGAAGATAATGCGTCTATTCTTGACGAACCGACCGATAATGCTGAATTGAAAATAATCAATGCATTATTGAAAAAGATCCTGGCTGAAAACAATCAGAGATGGCATAAGGTAGTTCCGGAGTGGAAGGGCGTTAGTGAAGAAACAACTACCGGAGTTCACAGGCTGTATGAGATGATGAATAACGGTACACTGCTTATACCAGCGATCAATGTAAATGACTCTGTTACAAAATCCAAGTTTGACAACCTTTATGGCTGCAGGGAGTCTCTTGCCGACGGAATAAAGAGGGCCACCGATGTGATGCTTGCCGGAAAAGTCTCCGTTGTTTGCGGTTATGGTGATGTCGGTAAAGGATGCGCCCAGTCACTGAAGGAGTATGGTTCAAGGGTTATTGTTACTGAAATTGATCCAATATGTGCACTGCAGGCAGCAATGGAAGGTTATGAAGTTGCACCGATTGAAGATACTCTTGGAGAAGCCGACCTTTATGTTACTACAACCGGAAACATGGACATTATCAGGATTGAGCATCTGTCCAAAATGAAAGACCAGGCTATTGTTTGCAATATCGGACATTTTGATAATGAGATACAGGTTGATAAGCTGAATACATACCCTGGAGTTGAAAAAATTGAGATTAAACCCCAGGTAGATAAGTACGTTTTCCCTGAAGGACATTCGATTTTTCTTCTCGCTGAAGGAAGACTTGTTAACCTCGGATGTGCTACTGGACATCCTTCTTTTGTTATGTCCAACAGCTTTACCAATCAGACACTCGCCCAGCTGGATCTCTGGGAGAAAAAAGATGTTTATGAAAATAAAGTTTACCGGCTTTCCAAAAAGCTTGACGAGGAAGTTGCAAGACTCCATCTTGAGAAAATTGGTGTTAAATTAACGAGGTTGACTCAGGAGCAGGCTGACTATATTGGAGTGTCAGTTGATGGGCCCTATAAGCCTGAACATTATCGTTATTAGTATATAAGCAGAAAATGTAGGGGCGATCCACTGGATCGCCCTTTTTTTTGCGCTATGTGATTACCTACTGAGACTGAAGGGCTAGGCACCGCCTATCCTCTACGGTTTGTACGGCAATTAAATTTTATCAATCAATTCTATTGTTTTGTTAATTACAGTCTTATTCCAGCTGATAGCAATATGGTCGGACCGCACATTAATATGGTTAGAAGACCAGGGCATTACGGCACTTTTAGCAGTAACCATGAAATCTCCCTTCCCGGATATAATTTCATCAGGTATTATTTTTGATGGAATAATTTTCATAAGAGAATCCGGTATGGTGATTACTGGTTTTGGATATAACGTATTTTCTTTCCTACTCCATACATAAATAGTGAGAAGTTTTGTTGTGGTTCCTCCAAAAGATAAATAGCTGATGCCCGGGACTGACGAATCATTAAGAGTTTTAAAAAAGGCCGAGCCAGGCAGTAGTTCTTTCAGGGCGGTTCCATCCAGTAAATCATTTATTCGTTTCAGTATGTCTGCCGCAGTCCCGTGTGCATGTACCGGAAGAATTTTCTTAACGGCTGGAGCCAGTGGTGTCAGGTACTTGCCGATATGCGACAGGGAGCTTCCGTCATGCGGGGTAGCAATAGTAATTAAGCCCTTTATTTCAGGATAAATGTTTTCCATGAACTTTCTCGCGATAAGCCCGCCCCGACTGTGGCCAACAAGGACAACGGATTTTCCGGTAAACAGTTTTTTTGTTTGAATGAAAATTTCATGTAATTCTGAAACAGCAATGTTAATTGGCCCGACAGGTCTTGCCTGGCTCCAGCATATTGCATTGAAACCTTTTTTGATTGTCGCCGTCCAAAGATTTTCTATTGAAGAGGGCATGTCACCGACAGTAATTTTACTACTATTATGTGTTGATAATGGTTGAGGTTTTGTTGCGGCAAATGTTTTCATGGGAATGCTTCCACCTAGCACTTTTGTGTTAACCGGGTCCGTCCAGAAGCCTTTATCGACTCCAAGACCATGGATGAAAATAATGACTGGCCTGTCTGTGCGGCCCTTATGGATAGTAATATCGAGATTCATTTTTTATAGGTTCTTTGACTACATAAGTATAAGGTATTTTAGTTTTATTAGAAGGATAACTGAATTTGATTAAGAGAGGTAAAACGCTGCTTTATTTTGTGAATGTCTTGTTGTGTGTAAACTCAGAAGAGCAGTACTTATATAGTGGTATATTAAGAGCGCAAAAAATCATTATACTAAATGTTAAGGTTAAGAAATAAGCTTCGTAGTGCATAGTGATGATGACCTTTTAATTGAGTTGGTCTCTTCTTTTTGCAGTCACCATTAGTGCAGATAAAGCCATGCCGGCGATTGATCCAATAAATAATCCAGTTAAGAACAGTAGCATAAATGCCTCCTTACTAGTTATTACTAATGAATAATGTGAAAATGTATTAAGAGTTACTATGGTGTATTAAACATTACAAGTGGGAGGATTGTCTACTAAATAATATTAATATAAATATTTAAAATCACATCCAGAACAGTTTTATTAGTACAGAAATGAGGATGTTAAGAAATGTCTATTTTCTCAAAACCGCCGTTTTTATTCAGGTGAATGATATTTTTTATTTGCGCGTTTTTTATCATGCGGTCGCAAAGCTTGCAGGGCCTGCTGTCAGCAAAAGTTTGATCTTCCTCAAATCCGGCAATATATATAGTAGAGTCCTTCATCCTGTCCGGTGGAGCATTTACCAGGGCATTTTGCTCTGCATGGACGGCTTCACAAAGTTCATACCGCTCTCCTGACGGGATATTCTTTTCTTGTCTAATACATTTTCCCGTGTCTATACAGTTTTTCATGCCCCGTGGTGAGCCGTTATATCCTGTGCTTATTATAACTTTGTCTTTAACAATAACCGCCCCGTATCTTCTGCGAAGGCAGGTGGCTCTGGATGAAACTACTTTGGCAATCTCTATAAAATATGTGTCCCACTCAGGTCTCATAATCTCCTCTTATTCTATGGACGTAATGAACGTATTGTACCCTTCATCAGCAAGTTTTTCAGCGAATGAATAAGCGCTCTCGTATGTATCGAATTTCCCCAACCTTACCCGGTAATACTCTATGCCGCTTAATGATACAGTTGTTATGAAAACATTTTCATATTTAATCTCCAGCCCCTCCTTGAGTCTGATTGCATATGACTCATTAGCGAAAGATCCCAGTTGAATAGTGACTCCGCCGTAAACTTTGGCCTTCGAGGGCGTAAAGGCAATTCGCTTTGAATAGCGCATGTCCCTGCCCAGGTGTTCAATCTTCACTTTTCCTACACCTTTATTGTCAAACCCTATAGCTTTGGCTGCACCGAATGAAAGGTCAAGGTCTCTTCCAGCGATAAAGGGCCCTCTGTCATTAACAGTAACATCAACAGACAGGCCGGTATCAGGATTTGTTACACGGAGTCTGGTCCCGAACTTCATGGTCTTATGGGCCGCAGTAAGTCCGTACATGTCATAACGTTCTCCGGAAGATGTAGGTCTGCCGTGAAACTGCTCTCCATACCATGAAGAAGTAACATAGTCAGTCCCTTTATCGGGAAGCGTTGCTACCGGCGGTGTTGAGGCGCATGACAGCAGAAGAAGTAAGCTGAGTAAAGCGAGTAAGTATTTCATGTATGGTGTAACGCTGAAAGATCTTAATGTGCAATTAAGATCTTTCAGCACTTGTAACTAAAATTAGGGATTAACAATTGATAGTTATGTCTAGCTGCACTTCGTAAATCCGCAGTCCCTGCAGACCGCACAGCCGCCGGCATGCTCTACCGCACCTCCGCAGTCCGGACATGCGCCGCAGAGCATATGGCTTTCACTCTTCTTGTGTGATCCGTTACCGTTGCTCTTTTCACCTTGCTCAGTGTATCGTTCCAATGCTTTTGAAAGCGCGTCGGAACAGGATGAGATCTGTCCTCCAGGCGCCCAGGCAGGACTATGGCAGCTGATTCCTTTGAGCTGTTTTTCCAGTTCAACAGGCTCAATGCCGCTTCTGAGTGCAAGGCTGACCAGTCTTCCTATTGCTTCTGCCTGGCTTGCCGCACAACCGCCTGCTTTGCCCATTTGAGTGAAGAGTTCAAAGAGGTTGCCCTTATCATCTTCATTAATGGTTACATACAGGTGGCCGCATCCGGTTTTCATAAGACGGGTAGTGCCCTTGATGACGTCCGGTCTTTTTCTTGGAGTAATTTTATGTACAATTTCAACCCGTGCTGTTTCTGCTGATACTGCTTCTGCCGGCGCTGCCGCAGTTTCCTGTTTGATAGCGGTTTGTCCTGTAGAGAGTACCTGTTCGTCACGTGAGCCGTCCCTGTATACGGTAACACCTTTGCATCCCAGGCCATATGCGAGGTAATAGACTTCCTCAACATCCTTGGCTGTTGCATCATGAGGAAAATTCACTGTTTTGGAAACCGCGTTGTCAACGTGTTTCTGAAATGCCGCCTGCATCCTTACATGATCGAGGGGAGATATATCATGGGCAGTTACAAAGGCCTTCTTTACATCTGCAGGTACATCTTCTATTTCCTGCAGAGTGCCTTTTGCAGCGATCTCTTCAATCAGTTCTTTGCTCCAGAACCCTCTCTCTTTAGCGATTTTTTCAAAAACGGGGTTTACCTCATACAGTTTTGTGCCTTCCAGTACATTGCGGACAAATGATACAGCAAACAATGGTTCAATGCCGCTGGAGCATCCTGCGATTATTGAAAGGGTGCCTGTTGGTGCTATTGTCGTTGTAGTAGCGTTTCTGAAAGCCGTCTCGTCGGTATACACACTCTTGTCAAAGTTCGGGAATACACCTCTTTCGACTGCAAGGAACCCGGACTGTTTTTTGCTTTCAGACTGAATGAATTTCATCACTTCATTTGCCAGCTGTGATGCTTCAACTGAATTATAAGGTATGCCTAATTGTATAAGCATATCCGCCCATCCCATTACACCGAGGCCGATCTTCCTGTTCCCTTTTGTTGCTTCTTCGATTTTTTCAAGCGGGTATTTATTAATATCTATAACATTATCAAGGAAGTGTACTCCCAGTCGGACTGTTTGTCTTAACGAATCCCAGTCAAGGCCGTCACTTATAGATGTGCGGTTGTCTACGTTAGAAAAGTCCATGCCGGATTTTACAAACTTGGACAGATTAATAGAGCCGAGGTTACATGACTCATGGGGGAGCAGCGGCTGTTCACCGCATGGATTTGTACTCTCAATTTTGCCGACAGCTGGAGTAGGGTTGTACTGGTTCATTCTGTCCATGAAAATAACTCCGGGCTCGCCGTTCTTCCAGGCGTGGTCGACAATCTTCTTGAAGACTTCTCTTGCATTGAGTTGACTGACTGTTCTCTTGTCATGTGGATTGATCAGGTTATAGTCTTCGTCTTTTTCAAGGGCTTTCATAAACGTATCTGTAAGTGATACGGACAGATTAAAATTATTGAGTTTTTTATTGTTATCTTTAGCAGAGATAAATTCCAGGATATCAGGATGGTCAACACTTAATATACCCATGTTGGCGCCCCGCCTGGTGCCTCCCTGTTTAATTGCTTCAGTTGCTGAATCAAACACGGTCATAAATGACAGGGGGCCTGAGGATACTCCCTTTGTAGACCCGACAATGTCTCCATTCGGCCGGAGATTGGAGAAAGAAAATCCGGTGCCGCCGCCTGATTTATGTATCAATGCTGCGTTTTTTACAGCTTCAAAGATCGACTCCATTGAGTCTTCTATGGGCAGAACAAAACATGCGGAGAGTTGTCCAAGTCTTCTTCCCGCATTCATTAATGTAGGACTGTTAGGCAGAAACTTAAGCGATGTCATGAGGCCGTAAAATTTATTTTCTATAATTGCGGTATCCGACTCAGACTTCCCAAATTTCATTTCAACTGATGCAACTGCTCTCGCAACTCTTCTGAACAGATCTTCAGGGACCTCCATGACTTTACCTTCAGCATTTTTCTTGAGGTATCTCTTTTCAAGAACCTTAAATGCGCTTGGACTTAATTTAATGCCGGATGATGCGATTTCTGCCATAATTCTTCTCCTTTAATAGTTATATTTAAAATAAAATAAATGGTAAAATTGGGTAAAAATAGCTTGTTTTTGTGTAAGTGCCTTATAAATATAAATAATATAGTTAATTAATATCTTTATAGTCAGATACTCTATTTAGCGGCACTAGAGAATTAAACCACAATATATGGTGTATGTCAAGCAAAAAGTGAATATTTTCCAACTTACTGGTTTTTAATATGTTTTACTGTGTAAACCCGGTTGATTAAATGTGGATTAAAATTGGTAATTATAGATTTGCAGATTTTACGGATGTATGCGAATCAAGGGCACCCACAAGAGGTGCCCCTACATTAGTGGGTCATTAGAAAGGGCATCTAACTAGAATGGGAGGTAAATATGGCGGATGTAACTGTGGAGCAAATATCCTATGGCGAATGGGATAACTGCATAAAAATAAGCAATAATGTAGTTGATCTAGTAGTAACAGCGGATATAGGGCCGAGAATAATCCGCTATGGTTTTTGCGGAAAAGAGAATGAGATGTGTGAGTTTGAAGAAACACTGGGAATGACCGGAGGTGACCAGTGGCGCCTTTATGGCGGCCACAGGCTCTGGCATTCTCCTGAGGCACGGCCCAGGACCTATGAGCCTGACAACTTCCCTGTGCAGTGGGATAAAATTCCGGGGGGCATTAGGACAGTCCAGGTGGTTGAAAAAGGGAGCAATATACAAAAGGAAATGGAAATCGTTCTTTCTCCTGATAACAGTTTTGTTCAAATACTGCATCGTATTAAAAATAAAGGGTTATGGCCTGTTGAGCTATCGGTCTGGAGCATTTCAGCAATGGCTCCTCGAGGAAAAGAAGTGGTCCCTCTGACTGCAAAGGATACCGGATTATTGCCAAACCGGGTCATGGCTATATGGCCGTACTCAAGGCTTAATGATTCGCGTGTGACACTGGGAGACAAGTATATTATTCTGCGGCATGATCCGGACAATAAACAGCCATTTAAAATCGGTATTTCCAATGAACGCGGATGGGCTGCCTACTTCAACCATGACAACCTTTTTGTGAAAAAATATACACATAACGGCAATGCTTCTTATCCTGACTTCGGAGTGTCCTATGAATCATACATGAATGATACTATGCTGGAGATGGAGACCCTTTCCCCTCTTGTCCAGTTAGCACCCGATAATGAAGCAGAGCATATTGAAAGATGGATGCTTTTTAATGATGTGCCTGTGCCGTCTGACAATGAATCGGAAATTGACAATATACTAAATGGTCTATTGGGCGATAGTATGTAGAAATTGGTATTGTGATTTATGTCAGTTACGGGTTAGTGTGATACAATTATCATAAAATAAGGAGAAATATGGCTGGCAATTATTATCTTATGACAATATGTTTAATAGATAATGTTTAATAAATATTACCAGGTGCCTGAAAAATAAATATTGTAAGGAGACGGGTGCTGCTGATATTAACTGATAAAATTGTATTGGTTTTTGCTGCTGTTTGGGATTCAGGTAGGCTGCCTGAATCCTTTTTCAGTTGGAACGGAAATGCGCATTGGACTGTAATTGTTGGATTTCTTTAGTTTTTTATATTATTGCCGATTAAAATAGGTGCAGGAAGGTACCATTGCGTTTTTTAAAAGTGACTTCAGAAAGTTGAGGGTTGATGCAGGACAATGGCTGTTAAACTGGGACAACTGCTTGTTAATGGCAACATTATTAACGAGGAACAATTAGAAAAGGCACTTGACCTTCAGAAGCAGGAAGGGGGCCGCGTAGGATCAAATCTGATTAAGCTCGGATTTCTCACGGAAGAGAAACTCGTTGAATTTCTGAGTCAGCAGTACGGTGTCCCTTCTGTTACACTCTCCGTGGAAGAGTCTGATGACTCAATTGTTAAATTCATCCCCTATGATGTTGCTCAGAAATACCAGATTTTCCCTGTATCTAAAAATGGCGCTACGCTGACACTGGCAATGACTGACCCTTCCAATGTATTTGCTATTGATGATGTGAAGTTTATGACCGGCTATGAAGTGCAGCCCGTTGTTGCGTCGGAAAGTGCTATCAAGGAGGCTATATCCAGGCACTATGAGCAGTCCGATGCACTTCAGACGGTTGTAGACAATATAGATATGGATGATGGCGACCTGGATTTAATTCAGGAAGAGGAAGAAGACGTTGATGTTTCACAACTTAAGGATGCAGTTGAAGAAGCCCCCGTTGTTAAACTGGTCAACCTTATATTAAGTGAAGCCATAACAAGAGGGGCCAGTGATATTCATGTTGAGCCCTATGAAAAACAGTTCAGGATCCGCTATAGAATAGATGGTGTTCTCTACGATATTATGCAGCCGCCTGCAAGACTCAAGGCGGCACTTTCTTCAAGAATAAAGATTATGTCTGAACTGGACATTGCGGAAAGAAGGCTTCCGCAGGACGGCAGGATCAAACTGAAGGTGAAGGGTAAGCCTATTGATTTGCGTGTTTCAACCCTGCCGACTCTTTTTGGAGAGAAGATTGTTATGAGGATTCTGGATAAAAGCAATCTGAACCTTGATCTTTCCACGCTGGGGTTTGAGGAGAATGCTTTAAAGGATTTTCAGGAGGCAATAAAGTCTCCTTTTGGTATGGTGCTGGTAACGGGACCTACCGGAAGCGGTAAAACAACGACGCTGTATTCTGCACTCAGCACGGTTAATGAAGTTGATGTGAATATTATGACTGCCGAAGATCCGGTGGAGTACAATTTAACTGGTATTAATCAGGTCCATGTGAGAGATGATATCGGCCTTTCTTTTTCAGCTGCCCTGCGGTCCTTTCTCAGGCAGGACCCTGATATTGTCATGGTTGGTGAGATAAGGGACTTTGATACTGCTGAAATTGCAGTAAAAGCTGCATTGACGGGTCACCTTGTTTTGAGCACACTCCATACTAATGATGCACCGAGTACAATATCCAGGCTATTAAATATGGGGATCGAGCCCTTTCTCGTTTCTGCCTCTGTTGTTCTTATTCTTGCTCAAAGACTTTGCAGAAAGATTTGCGAGCAGTGTAAAGAGGAGGAGGATTTCCCGGATGATGCGCTGATCAACATAGGCTTTTCTCCTGAAGAAGTAGGAACATTCAAGTGCTACAAAGGGAAAGGATGTCAGGCCTGCAGCGGCACAGGGTATAAAGGCAGGCAGGCCCTGTACGAGGTTATGCCCTTTAAGGATGAGTTAAAGGACATGGTTATCAAAGGAGCAACTGGTGCTGATCTGAAGAAGACCGCTATGAGACTTGGCATGTTCACTCTAAGAATGAGCGGTCTTAGAAAAATCAGAGAAGGTTCTACTACTGTTGATGAGATTCTGCGGGTAACCTTTGCAGACTAGACGACTGCACTGATCATGTTATGTTTATAAACAAGTTAAAGTTATATGACGGTCTTGCCGAAAAGGAATCATGTAACGATATGAAACTTAATAATAAAAAGTATTGAGGCCTAAAAAGGGGGCAATCAGGCGAATCACTCGTTATCAGACATCTTCAAAACTGACAAATAATATATTATAGGGGAATACTATTATGAAATTGATGATTGAACTTTTTAAACTTTGTTATATAATCTAGAGTATGGCAAATTTATATGATCTGCTAAAGATAATGATCGAAAGAAATGCTTCCGATCTTCATATTACAACAGCCACACCTCCACGAGTGAGGGTGGACGGAAGCCTGGTGTCTCTTGATTATCCTACTCTTACGCCGGCTGAGACCAAATCTCTTTGCTACAGTGTATTAACAGATTCTCAGAAACATAAATTTGAGGAAGACAATGAGCTGGATCTGTCCTTTGGCATGAAGGGCCTGAGCCGGTTCAGGGCCAATATTTTTATGCAGCGCGGCGCTGTTGCCGGGGCCTTCAGGATGATTCCCTTTGAAATTAAGAATCTCAGGGAACTTGGTCTCCCGCCGATTGTGAGTGAAATTGCAAAAAGGCCAAGGGGGCTTGTCCTTGTTACCGGGCCTACAGGAAGTGGTAAATCCTCGACTCTTGCCGCTATGCTCGATAAGATTAATTCAGAGCGCCATGATCATATTATTACAATAGAAGATCCGATTGAGTACCTTCATGCTCACAAAAGTTGTCTTGTAAACCAGAGGGAAATCAATGCTGATACAGCATCATTTAAGGATGCGCTGCGGTATGTCCTGAGGCAGGACCCTGACATTGTTCTTATTGGTGAGATGAGAGACCTGGAAACTATTGAAGCAGCATTAACAGTATCGGAGACCGGACACCTTACACTGGCAACATTGCATACCAATACTGCTATCCAGGCAATAAACCGTATTATTGATGTATTCCCTGCCCACCAGCAGGAGCAGATCAGAGTTCAACTTTCTTTTGTGCTTGAAGGAGTTGTAGCACAGCAGCTTATCCCCAGGAAGTCTGGAAAGGGAAGACTGCTGGCAGCGGAAGTGCTATTGCCAACTCCGGCTATACGTAATCTCATAAGAGAGGACAAGGCCCATCAGATATATTCAATGATGCAGGCCGGGCAGGCAAAGTATAAAATGATAACCATGAACCAGTCTCTTTTTGAATTATTTAAACGTGGTGAGCTCGCCTATGAGGATGCTCTTGCCAAGTCAACAATGCCCGATGAACTTCTGAATATGATGCAGAAATCGTCTTCTGCTGTTGGTAAAGGAAGGTAATATGCCTAATATTTTTAAATGGACAGGGAAATCGCCTAAAGGTGAGGTCATAAAGGGGGAATTTACTGCATCTTCCAAGGAAGAAGTCCAGTCATATCTCCGCAAGCAGCGAATTGTTCCTACGAAAATTGCACCGAAAACAGCAGCCCCGTTCGGCATTGGGGGCGGAGGCAGTATAAAAGAGAAGGACATCGTTATATTCACACGGCAGTTTGCCACCATGATAGGAGCAGGCCTTCCCCTTGTACAGGCTCTTGATATCCTTGCAAAGCAGACTGAGAATCAGACATTTGCAAAGAACATAAGTGACATTAAAGGTGATGTGGAAGGCGGTTCGACATTTGCCGATGCCCTGAAAAAATTCCCAAAAATATTTTCTGATCTTTATATCAATATGGTTGCAGCCGGTGAGGCCGGCGGTATACTTGATACAATTCTTGTCAGACTTGCCGGATATATTGAAAAAGCACAGGCCCTTAAGCGCAAAGTTAAGGGGGCCATGGTTTATCCTTCGGTTGTCATGGTGGTTGCTGTCCTGGTTATTGTAATCATTATGATATTTGTTGTTCCTACCTTCGGTAAAATGTTTGACACACTGGGAGGAACTCTGCCTGCGCCTACGCAGTTGATTATTAAAATGAGTGATTTTCTCGCCGGGACCGGCGGCATAATTACGTTAGCCGTGATTATAGTTTTGGCAGTAAGTCTTGTACAATTCAGAAAAACTGAAACAGGCCAGAAAGTAACTGACAGGATAATATTGAGAATGCCCGTTGTAGGCATGCTCTTCAGGAAAGTGGCTGTTGCTAAATTTACCCGTACGCTCGGCACTCTTACAAGCAGCGGTGTGCCCATTCTGGACGGGTTGAATATTACTGCAAGAACAGCCGGTAACAAGGTAATAGAAAAAGCGGTCCTCGATGTAAGGCAGGGAGTATCTGAAGGAAAGACCATTGCTGAACCGCTTACAGAATCCAAAGTGTTTCCCCCGATGGTAAACCAGATGATTGCAGTCGGCGAGTCTACTGGAGCTCTGGATAACATGCTTGATAAGATTGCGGATTTTTATGATGAAGAAGTTGATCAGGCAGTCGGCAATCTTACATCGATGATTGAACCGATTCTTATGGTGTTTCTCGGAGGAACCATCGGTTTTATTGTAGTTGCAATGTACCTTCCGATATTTAAACTTATTACACTTATTTAGCTTTGTAAACGCCTGGCCCGCGCGCAGGTTCGCTGAGAGGATATGCTTCAAGATACTAGTAAAGGCGTAAGCGCATTAATATATATCAGGGTAATTGTAGTAACGCTACTGCTCGGGTCCTTTTACTTCTATGAAATAGGGCATGAGAAACTGCTGTACCCTTCAGTATTTCCCTATTATATTGCCTCCCTGTACTTTCTTACCATTCTTTATGCGCTTACTTTTCGTGTACTAAAAAATAATCGGCACTTTGTAATGTTTGCATATGTGCAGATAATAGTAGATATAATTGCCGAGACCCTACTTGTTTATTTAACCGGAGGTATCGGGAGTATGTTTGCTATTATGTTCCCGTTAAGTATTTTGTCTGCCGGCATTGTTCTTACCAGGCGGGCCTGCTACATAATGGCGACTATAAGCAGTTTGCTCTATGCGATTCTGCTGGACCTCCAGCTATATTATATTATCGGAGTAAATGACATTGTTAAGTATACGGAGAAAGATTTTTTTTATAACATCTTCGCCCATGTTATCGGGTTTTATCTTATAGGGTTTTTGGGCGGATATCTTTCCGAGAAGCTTGACAGGGCAACGCAAAGTCTTGAGGAGAGAGAATCTGTTCTAAGTGATCTTAAGGCTTTTAATGAATATGTCATTGACAGTATGCCCAGCGGTATATTTACAACCGATCTGGACAGAAAAATTATTTCATTTAACATGGCTGCACAGGAAATAACACGGCTTCCGAACAGTGATGTGGCAGGACAAACTCCCGAGGATATATTCCCCTTTCTGATCAACTGCAAGGAGCCCATGGACAGGGTGGAGGGAATGATACATCGCAATGGAGAAGAGTTTCCCGTAGGAATGCGGCTTTCATCTTTGAAGGACAGTGCCGGGAAATCAATAGGTGTAATCGGGGTATTTCAGGACCTGACCGAGTTGAAGGCCATGGAGGCGGAAGTAAAGAGGAAAGAAAAATGGGCATTTATAGGTGAACTGTCTGCGTCCATTGCGCATGAGTTGAGAAACCCTCTGGCATCACTTAAGGGTTCCGTTGAAATGCTTCGCGAAAAGAAAGTGTCGGAGGAGCATGCAGATCACCTCATGAATATAGCTTTATCCGAGATGGACCGCTTAAATGGTATCATTACGGACTTTTTATTATATGCTAAACCACAGGGACTGAATATGGAGCCCTTTGATTTACATGAGGCACTCAGAGAAGTTGTGACATTGCTGAAAAGCTCCGAATCAATTCATGAAAATGTTAAACTATCGACAAGATTTGAAGGGCACAGGCTTCTTACTGGAGATGCCAGGCAGATCCGCCAGGTACTTTGGAACCTTGGCTTAAATGCAATTGATGCTGTTGCTGATGGAGGAACTGTGGAGGTTTTTACTGTATTGCATAAGAACGCAGTAGAAGTTGTTTTCAGCGACAGCGGTACTGGAATTGACGGGGATGAGATAGATAAGATTTTTTACCCCTTTTTCACTACTAAAGAGCAGGGTACCGGACTGGGACTCTCCATAGCCCAGAAGATTATTGAGGAGCATGGAGGGAAAATAAAAGTGCAGTCTCCCGGCCATAATCTTGGAACAACTTTCAAAATTGTACTGCCTGTCAGGAACACGTAACTGTACTGTATGTTTAAAGAATAAACTGCCCCTGAAAATCTTGTGGCAGGGCTTTATTGATACCAGGATATGAAAAAATCACTTATGAGAATACTCGTTGTTGATGATGAAAAAAGTATGAGAGAGATAATGGAAATCTTTCTTAAAAACGAGGGGTATAGTGTAGCCTCTGCAAATAACGGAGAAGTAGCGGTTGAGGCCATCAAAAAGGATATATTTGATCTCGTCATAACTGATATGAAGATGCCCAAAATGGGGGGGCTGGAGCTATTAAAGAACATTAAAGAAATTACTCCCCAAACAGTGGTAGTTATTATCACTGCCTTCGGCACGACCGAGTCGGCTGTTGAAGCAATGAAGCACGGAGCATATGATTTTATTCAGAAACCCTTTCAAATGGATGATATCAGGCTGGTCGTAAAAAATGCCCTTGAAAGGCAGAAGCTCCAGAAAGATGTCTCGTTATTAAAAGAACAACTAAAGACTCCTTCCCTGGAGAACATTATCGGCAGCAGTCCTGCCATGCAGACGTTATTTAATATTGTTTCCAAGAGTGCTGAAAGTAATGCAAGTGTGCTCATTACCGGAGAAAGCGGCACAGGCAAGGAACTTGTTGCAAACGCCATTCACAGTCTGAGTGCAAGGAAAGACAATCATTTTGTTGCTCTGAACTGCGCTGCTATACCAGAGGGGCTTCTTGAGAGTGAACTGTTTGGATATATGAAGGGGGCTTTCACCGGAGCCGGAGCAAATAAACAAGGTCTTTTTGAACTGGCAAATGAAGGGACTCTTTTCCTTGATGAAATCGGGGAGATGCCTATTGCATTACAGGCAAAGCTGCTCCGGGTACTTGAGGGAGGTCCTTTCAGGAGAGTTGGAGGAGTGTCGGACATTAGTGTTGATGTACGTATAATTTCAGCCACCAACAGGAACCTGCAGGATTTGATTGAGGAGAGAATATTCAGGGAAGACCTCTTCTTCAGACTTAATGTGCTTTCAGTGAAGATACCGCCTTTAAGAGAACGGGGTGATGACATCGAGCTGCTTGCCAACCATTTTCTTGATAAATTTGCAGGTGACAAAAAGAAATTTTCAAATGACGTTATTGCCCGGTTGAAAAGCTACAGGTGGAAGGGCAATGTTAGAGAGCTTGAAAACATTATTGAGAGAGTTGTGCTGCTTTGTGACAGTGATGTCATTGATATAGAGAATTTGCCTGAAGAGGTCAGTGCAGCTTCAAAGCCTGATAAAATAATGGTGCCCTCAGCAGGGATGGACATAGAACAGCTTATGGAAGATACAGAAAAAGCTTACCTTTTAAAGGCCCTTGAAAGTACAAATGGTGTGAAAACCGATGCTGCAAAACTCCTGAAGCTTACCTTCAGATCATTCAGGCATAAACTGAAAAAGTATGGGATAGATAAAAAGATTATTACTGACTAGCAGCCTTCCATTTAATATCTCTCGTATTATAAATCAATTCAGAAATAACTATTACTCTGTAAACAGGGAATTGATGACACTAGTGTATTGACCTATGAAAAATGTCATAAAAATTAATGCATAATGGGTTGTGTTGGCAAGTTATTTTACGTGTCTGGTTTGTTGTTGTTATTTAATTGGTTCTATATGGTTTTTTTCTTGACAAAGCGACTTAGAGATATTAAAGTTGATTATTCCATCATAATAGTTTAGTAACTTGCTTTGTGTTAGGGGGATACTGTTTTTAATTTTTTTAGGGGCAGACAGGTTAGTAAAATTTCTACAAGACTCTTAGTTCTCAGAAATAGTCTTTTTCCAATTGAGTTGAACAGTTAATTGTATATGCTGGCAATTAATTGCATATACATAAAGTCAGGATGGAAGTGAGCGATAAGAATAAAGTATTTATTCTTGATTTAAATCCCGCGAGTGACTTAAGCGGAAAGCTTAGTGATATCCTTGTGTTTAAAGGGAATTTCATTGTTAAAACTATTGATCAGTCAGTTGCAGATCAGGTTCATGAAATTATTTCACAAAATTCACTTCATATGTTGTGCATTGTTTTGTCGCCCGACGATTTAGAAAAAAATATTGAGTTAGTCAAAGCCATAAAAGTGGAAAGTCTGGAATTGCCAATCATAGCTGTAATTGACAATTTTATGCCCGATGAAACGTTAGAACTCTTAAAAGTGGGAGCTGCTGATTTCATTACTCCGCCGTTGGAGTCTATTGAAATACTTCCCCGGGTCATGAGGCTGATTCATCAGGCTGAAAAGCGCAAGTCATTCACGTATGCTCTCAAGGAGAAGACGGGATTAACACAGATAGTGGGTAAAACACCCCTGTTCCTTAATGAAATTAACAAATTGCCTCTTATGGCAAAATGTGACTCCAATGTGCTGATTTCGGGTGAAAGCGGTACAGGAAAAGAACTGTTTGCGAGGGCGATTCACTACCTTAGCTCGCGTGCAAACAAACCGTTTATCCCTGTTAACTGCGGTGCTATTCCTGTGGATTTAATGGAAAATGAATTGTTCGGACATGTGCGGGGTGCGTTTACAAGCGCCTCTGATTCACAACCTGGATTAATTGATGATGCAAATGGCGGGACATTGTTTCTTGATGAAATCGACTGTCTCCCCCTGAATGCACAGGTAAAGTTTCTACGTTTTTTGCAGGACAAAGTATACAGACAGCTGGGGTCTGCAAAAATGAACAAAGTAGATGTAAGAATTATTGCAGCTACCAACCAGCACCTTGAGACAGCAGTGAAAGAGGGGAATTTCCGACAAGACCTCTATTATCGCCTGAATATTATTCCCTGTTCAATTCCACCCTTAAGAAAGCGTAAAGAGGACATCCCTCTACTTGCAAGGCATTTCCTGGGGAAATACACATCTGGTTTAGATAAGGAGATAAATTCCATTACGCCGGCAGCCGTTCAAAGAATGATATTGCATGAATGGCCCGGAAATGTAAGAGAGCTGGAAAATGTGATTGAGCGGTCTGTGGTATTTGCGAAGGAAGGCATTATTGATGTCGATGATGTCGGACTGTCCTGCTCCAATAGTGACGGGACCAACGAATCTTTTCAGGCTGCAAAAGCAAAAATCGTTGAGCGTTTCGAGCAGGACTATATTAATGGAGTTCTGCTTGCGAATCAGGGGAATATAACAAGAGCGGCATTGATGGCCAAGAAAAACCGGAGGGCATTCTGGGCATTGATACGCAAACATAAAATAGATGTACAGAATTTTAAGCATCGTAGTATATGAAAAACCGGACATTGATTTGATCTGCTATGACAAGTTTGTCCTGCCTTTCTATTAAGTAATACTGCCGTTCATTCCAAATTATTCATTCAAGCATGGACAAAAAAGACCGGTTTTGCATGTCCTGGTTATCATGTGTCGTTCGATGATAAAAAAGCTGCCACTGTCCTGAGCCCTTTATACACAACCCCTGGAGAATATTATTTCAGATAAAATGCAGAAAGGAGAATAATGGCATTCTTATTGCTTATACATAAACTCCAGGAATCACGATCACTAATGAAAAAAAATCAACAGTATATTAAATCTCAAATATCTTACGACATCCTTGCCTATCTGGTAGATCATCCCGAGGCTCAGGATACATTTGACGGTATTATTGAATGGTGGTTGCCCGACCAGATTATTAAGCAAATGAATAATCGTTCAAAGCCTATAGTTCAGGAAGCCGTAAATACATTGGTAGAGAAAAAGTTGATTACAATCAGTAAGGGTGGCGACTCTCAAATTCGCTATAAGCTTAATATGAAGATGAATCATGAGATTCAGGGGATTCTGAAGCAGAGTACATATGATTAAAAATTTAATTGTCTGTCCTATGCATGGGTAAGTGGGTACAGATATTATTAGTCAAGGCAGTAACTGAATAGAAGGAAGTAACCGGTGATTTTCACAATAGCATGTTTACAAGCAGAGTTGTCATTGACAGCTATCGGCGGTAGCCCGCCCGGGGGCGGTAAATTTTCATATATATAGGTGGTAACGTACTCGATGAAGAATTGGTACTGCATATTTACAAAGCCGGGGATTGAAGACCATGTTGCGCAAAGACTTATCAATGTGCCCGATATTGTCGTGTTTAATCCTCAAGTGAAAAGAAAAAAATATATCAGAGGGAAAATGCAGGAAGTGGTGGAAGAGCTCTTTCCGTGCTATATTTTTTTATGCTTTAATCCTGTAAAACATGCTCACATGATTAGGTATACAAGGGGAGTAAGAAAGATCGTCGGGGACATGACGGGTAATCCATTTACTGTAGATGAAAGCATTATTAGCAGTATACAGTCAAGAATTGAAAATGGATATGTCCTTATAGATGCTCCTGAATTGCATAAGGGTGATAAGGTCCTGGTCCACGAGGGACCCTTTAAAGGATTGTTAGGCGTATTCCATCAGGAATTGAAGGCCCGTGACAGGGTGATGATACTGCTTAATACAATCGCATATCAGGCGAGCATTGAGATTGAAAAGGGAGTACTCGTTAAGGCTTGACTTCCAAGCGTTTTATATAGATTGCTGATTGAGAAATAATCAGGACCTCATATGATAATCAAATAACAGTTAAAGATAAGGAGGGATTATAATGCCAACTTATTTACATCCGGGTGTATATGTAGAAGAAATTCCCAGTGGTTCCAAGCCGATTGAGGGGGTGGCGACATCGGTCGCTGCGTTTGTCGGAAAGGCAACTAAAGGCCCTGTCGGCAAGGCCAAACTGATCCAGAGTTTTGATGACTACAATAATTTATACGGTGATATTGCTTCGGAAGAAGACGCCATGGGCCTGGCTGTTCAGGCCTTTTATCTCAATGGCGGGAAATCCGCTTTCATATGCCGACTTGCAGATGAAGGATCTACAGCAGCAACTGAGTCAGTCAATGGGCAGGATACTTCAACGGCGGTTCTTAACATTTCAGCTTCCAGTGAGGGTGATTGGGGGAACAAAGTCTATTTCAGGATCGTCAAGCCGGACAAGGACTCCCTGACATTTGATCTTGAGATCGGGCATAAGAAAAAGGATGAATTTGTTGTGGATGAGGAGTTCAAAGGCTTGAGTATGCGGGCAGGTGATGACAACTTTGCTCCAGCTCAGGTCAATGGCAATTCAGCCTACGTGGAACTCTCACTGGGCGATGCCGCAAATCCTGAAGAGTCAGCTGAGCAGTATCAGAATGCGACTATGACAAGTGGTGAGTTTACGGATTCAGTCACAAATGCAAGCGATTATTTCAATAGTTCGGCCTTTTCATGGCCTATGTCCCTGACACTTAACATTAATGGATTGGGCGCGGAACTTATTACTATTGATCCTACACAGCCCATTGGAAATGGGACGGGAAGTAACGCTCCTATTGATGGATCAGATAATGCAGCCGATGGCAGAAAGGTGACTAAGCGCGTTCAGTTGGCGATTCAAGATCTCTCGATGGATAGCGCCAATCAGAATTTCACTTGTTCTTACTCATCAAACAGGTTTGCTTTGACTTCTTCAAAGTCCGGGTCATTGGCCTCAATTGAAATATATGATGGAGATTTGGCCGGATTGTTGAAATTAGATTCCAAGAAACCTGCAATTTTCAATGGAGGCCCAGGAGTTGCAAGTAGTTTTTTTGCGGGAGGTGATTATTTCAAAGTAAGCATAACTGAAGATGTAACGCTTGCATTGAATATCGATGATCATCTCACAGGGAATATCACACTTAAGCTTAAAGACCTTGAACTTGATGGCGTCAATAAAACTGATGGAGAAAAGGTTGCCCTTGCCATTCAGAAAGCTGTACAGGCTTTGGACTCCTCCATTGTGTCCTACAAAGATTTTAAGTGTAAATATTTATTTAATGCTGGGTCAGTAGCGAAAAGAATGTTCTTACTCACTTCAGGCAGTGGTTCGGCACGAAATTCCAGCTTAACGGTAGACGGAGGTTCGCTTGTAACTATTCTGGCATTAAATAGTGCAAGTGGTGCGACAGAGATTTCTGGCCGGCAGCTAGACCAAGGCACTGCTAAGGTGATCCCGATCCATAGTCTTGGTCCTCGGAACGGGGGCGTCAAATTGGCTGATGGCACTGAAGTCGATGCGACTGCCAATGATTTCACAGACTTCTACAATAACACCTTGAGAAAAGTCCGTGATGTCAGCATCATCCTTGTGCCGGGACAGCACTGGGCCAAGGACGGATCAGGCAATTCGATTTTAAGCGCTACGCTTGCGCATTGCGAAGCAATGAAAAGCCGGGTGGTAATCATTGACCCTCCGCCAGACCTAGAACTTGACCAGTCGGCAACAGTGCATGGATTGTCCTTGCCATCATCAACATATTCCGTACTTTATTACCCATGGGTGAAAGTAAAAAATCCAATCTATAACGCTGAAACGAATCCCACGGCTGCCAAGACAGTGGATGTTGGTCCATCATCCTTCGCAGCAGGTATGTGGTCTCGAATTGACGGGAAGAGGGGTGTCTGGAAGGCCCCGGCTGGCATGGAGGCCGGGTTGATCGGCACTGCCGGTCTGAAATATATAATTGAAGATGGGGAGCAGGATCAGCTTAATCCTTTGGGAGTAAATTGTTTTAGAAACATACCCGGAGGTGGCCGTGTAATCTGGGGCTCTAGAACGCTTGCGACCAAGGCTGACCCTGAGTGGCGCTATGTGCCGGTGCGGCGTACTGCAATCATGATCGAACAGAGCATCTATAACGGGATACAGTGGGCTGTATTCGAGCCTAACGATCATCGCCTCTGGTCAGCACTGCGCGGCAACATAGGAGGGTTCATGAATAGTCTGTTCCGTGTCGGCGCTTTTCAGGGCGAAAAGGCTTCGGATGCCTATTTTGTTCGTTGCGGATTAGGTGATACGATGACCCAGACTGATATTGACGCCGGTCAGGTTATCGTTATAGTCGGCTTCGCGCCGCTCAAGCCGGCCGAGTTCGTCATCGTTCGCATTCAGCAGAAAGTAAACCAGCAATAAAGGAGGTATAAAATGCCTGTACCACTATTTCCAGCGAATGCGCATCGCCACGATCCATATCGCACTTTTAAGTTTCAGGTCCTGATTAACGGCCAGCCCGTGGCTGGATTGAAAAAGATGGGAGCATTGAAAAAGACCACCGAGGCGGTGGACTGGCGCACCGGCGGCGATCCGACGCATGTGCGCAAGTTGCCTGGAGGCACCAAATACGAAGCCATTACACTGGAACAGGGTTTGACGCATGATCCTGTGTTTGAGCAATGGGCTAATCTAGTGAATAACATCGATGGGGATTCAGCCATGTCCCTGAAAAATTTTCGTAAGGATATTATTATTAATGTGCTCAACCTTCAGGGGGTGGTGGCAATCAGCTATCAGGTCAAGAGGGCCTGGGTTTCGGAGTATCAGGCACTTCCGGATTTCGATGCAGGCACTACCAACACCGTGGGTATCCAGACAATCAAGTTGGAGCATGAAGGGTGGGAACGTGATGAGGCGTCAGCCGAGCCTGCAGAATCTTGATGAGCCTAGAGTATGAATGCCGTAGAAGTCATACTCCCCGGAGGCCTGCCGAAGAACGGATGCATTGAACGTCGGGCCAGATTCGGTCTGTTGACCGGGAGGATAGAACAGGCCCTGATCGAGCTAGGATTGGGTCTTGATCGGCCCGGCTACGTTACAGCCATGCTATGTTCTGCTCTGGACAGCATAGGGAGTCAGCCTGCAGATGCCGGGCTTATTGCGGATTTGTGCGTGGCCGACCGACAGTATCTGATGCTGCGTCTGGCCGCTATACTCGATGGCGAACATATGTGGCTGAAGGTCGGTTGCGGACATTGTGATGCTTTGCTTGACGTTGAGTTACGGCGATGCGACCTGCCTGTGAAGGAAGCCGGGCAGGGCTTCCCGCTAGTGACGCTTAGCGTGAAAGAGTGGGTGATTGACGTTCGGGTGCCAACGGGTTCCGATCAGGAACGTATCGGAGAAAAATCCAAAGAAGAAGCCATGAAGACGCTTTTGCAAAGCTGCATACTCTCGGTGAATGGTGAGCCGCCAGGCGAGGAATTCTTTAACAACCTCTCTGAGCCCGATATAGATGCAATTGATAATGCCCTGGATGAAGCATCACCTGCTGTTTGCAACCAACTGATTGTGACTTGCCCGGAGTGCGGGAGGGAACAGTACGCAGAAATGGATCATTGCGTTCTGGCCGGTATGAACGGGAATTTATTCTATGACGAAGTGCACACACTGGCCAGCCACTACCACTGGAGTGAGGCAGCAATCCTGGATCTGCCTCAAGCTCGGCGCCGTCTCTACCTGGACAAAATCAACCGGTCAGCCGGTATGACTGAGCAGGGAATGGAATGAGTTTGCTTAGATCCGTCATTGCCGACGCACGTTCTCGCAAGCCCATGCTTGAGCCTTTGAATAGCCCATTGACAGCAACTGCATTTAAGACTCGCGGGATGGTGGGGAATGTTGCCGGTGCCGATAAGAAATCTCCAGGCACAGCTGACCATACAAGGAGCTTGAACAAGCCGTTGTCCATCCGAGAAGGTAATAGCGCCACTCATATGGGTGATGTCCCGGACTCCCAATTAGATAATTCGCTCAATCAGGGTATTCAGGATATGGGAAGTAATGTTGAGTTTGAAAGCCCACTTTCGGTGCCTATGAATAAGGCTGAACTGATTCCTAATGAAGAAAGCTCCCTAGATTTTGAAGGGGATAAAGCGTCCAATTCAGAAGAGAGTATGGCTCCGCAACTTACCGGTACGGTTATTCCAAACAGCAGTATGAATTCCTCGATGAATCGAAATCATGATCTTTTCAACACATATCAGGAAACGCAGATTGCTCAAAATCAAGTGCCAGATCATGAAGTGATAGAACCCGCCAGTCTCCCGGCAATTATCAGAGACATATCTGCTCAAGAAGAGGTTGCTGGTGAAATTGCTACTAATCAACATTATTCTGAAGGCTCGATCAAAGGCAATGAGACGCTCACAATACAGTCTGACTCAACACAAACAACCGCTTCTACTTTGCCAGCAAAAAGCCGTCAAATCGAATTGAGTGTGCTTGAAGCGTCCTCAGTGCCATTCGCCCATTCTCCCGATTCTCTTGGGAACTCGACATCGGATAACACTGCTGGGCGGAATGAGGTAGAGAAAGAGTTGGACAATAATGGAAAAGCTCGTCAAGTATTACCACCTGTTGATAAACAGGCGGATATGAAAAGCATGTCCAATCAGGAAGAAATTCCGCGATTTCAAAAGCCGGGTGATACAAAGGGTGTTCATTGCGATGTTCAACTTGTTTCCCGACCCGCAAAGCCTTTGCCAGGGCCTGAAGCACTTCGCTCTGTCCCAGTCACACCATTTCAGACGGATTCGATATCAAAGGCTGGCGACACCCTTCGCTCAAGGACACCCCTCAGGACTCCCGAAAAAACGCATGAAACTCCAAAAGTGCAGATCGGCCGGATTGACGTCATAATCGAATCTGCGGTGCCACCGGTCACCAAACAGGCCCCGGCATCGTCACCTATTGACCTGGCCAGCCGCCATTACCTGAGGAGGCTGTGATGGTTGAGGTTAGTTCCTTGTCTTTTGCGGCAAACGAGCTTCGAGCACTTCTTTACGAGGAGATACTCGGCCTGGAAGCTGACCAGATCAAGATTGGACACCCGAAAGATACGTTTGAAGTCATGGATAAGAGCAAGAATAATCTAAACCTGTTTTTCTACAACGTGCAGTACGATGGCTATCCCTCGGATGGTTTAAGTGAGGACCCGTTTTATGTGCGGCTGTATTGTTTGATTACGCCAGTGGGTATGAAGACTGCCAATCTAAGCCCCGGCGAGAATGACCTCCGGCTTGTTGGCGAGGTGATGCGCGTTTTGCATGAACAGCCGATGATCTTGGTGAATGATGGGGACAAAAATGAAATCGCGCAGCTACAGATCGTTCCTCATCCATTAAATCTGGATAATCTGAATCATATCTGGTCCACTCAGGGCGATACAGCCTACCGACTGTCTGTTGCCTACGAAATGGCCTTGGCGCCGATTCCGAGGGCCGAGGCGGTTGATAGAAGCTCGCTTGTCGGTGATCCCGGGATGGTCTGCTGGGGTGCAATGACACATCCGCCCGGGAAAGAGAAAGATGGTCTGATTAGTCTAAAGCCTATGGTTGAGTATCTTGAAACTGATACAGACAGAGAAGACTGGATGCCGCATATCTGTTTTATAGAAAAAATTAATGCTTCGCATAAAGAACTACATTATGTGTTTAGGGTTGAGGGAGGTCTTAACAAAGAAATGGATGTCCTGATTGCCGGTAGAAACAATGGAAAAGTGAAGTTTGTCTGGAATGTCTGGCGAAGAAAAGCCGATAACAGCATTGTCGCCTGGAAAGAGGATATCCCTGACAGTGCATTGCCAGTAGAAAAGGGAATAAAAAACAATTTGGGACCATCAAATCCGTTTTTCCCGAACCGAATTGATCCGGGCAACATTGATTCCCGAAGAATCGTTAAAGTTAAATTGCCGGATGATATAAAAGAGAGTGATACGAAAACTTGGCAGGCCATGTTGTATGCCATTCATGAATGGAATCATGAGGAACCTGCCGACAGTGGAGACTTTGTAACTTCCTTTATTAAAAGTAATTCGGTGCTGTTTTACGGCGGGGGACAATGAACCAAATGCCCTTACTTACACCGGAATGGGAACGTATCAGTCTGCTCGGTACGATCCTTGCGACGGCCAGGAGTGGAGCGGATTTGCCGGAAGAGGTGGAACAACGTCTCGGTGCGCTGCAGAATGAAGTGGTGGCATTACGGCATCAGCTTCCATGGCGGATCATTGTCAGGGAATGCAGCCTCAACCAGCTGGATCAGGATATTCTTGCCTGTAGTCTGGCGCCAGAAGCGGAGCCGCGGCTTGGATGGATGTATCAGGAGCTGCAAGCTGGCATAACTTCTACATATCCTACCCCGGCGCTGATACGCGAGATGTTTGCCATGGGCGTCGAGGAGTCCGCGGCGTTGAATCAACGTCTGAGCAATGGTTTCCCCTTGATGAAGAACAACCTCATCGAGCGTCAATCAGCCGGTATCTATCATCCTATTCATCCCTCCTCCCGGGCATGTGCCGGATTGCTGGGCTGGGCAAGTCCGGATTCATATACACTGCCTGGTGCTGTTGAGACTCCTGCGACAGGCACCTGGGATGAACTGGTGTTGCCATCGCATTGCATTCAAAGTCTTAGGGAGTTCATGTTATGGATCACCCATCGGCGGCAGGTTGTTCACGAGTGGCAAGGGCGTGTGAGTGGAGGACCAGTGGCGCTGTTTTCCGGCCCCTCTGGAACGGGTAAGACCTTTGCCGCAGAAGTATTGGCCAATGCCTTCGAACGACCACTGTTTCGGGTCGATCTCGGCCTGCTGGTAAGCAAGTATATCGGCGAAACTGAAAAGAATTTAAATGCCCTGTTTGATGCGGCCCATGACAGGGAAATAGTGCTGTTGTTTGATGAGGCCGATAGTTTGTTTGGCAAGCGCGGAGAGGTTAAAGAGGCCCGAGACCGCTATGCCAACATGGAAGTCAGCCACCTTCTTTCCCGTATTGAGCGTCATCAGGGGCCATGCATTCTGACTAGCAATTTGAGGCAGCATCTTGATCCGGCATTTGCACGCAGGTTTCAGATGGTTATTGAGTTTCCCCGTCCGGATGCAGTAGCAAGGGGGGAACTGTGGCGTCTTCACATACCCGGCGGTGCGCCGTGCGATGAAAAAATTGATCCGGTGTTTCTTGGCAGGGAGTTGAGTCTGACTGGCGGCCAGATCAGAAATGCCGCCTTGCATGCGGCTTTTCTTGCTGCGGGCGAATCTTCGGCAATCAACCTAACACATGTTGCCAGCGCGGTGTGGACTGAGCTGGCAAAGGAAGGGGGCGAGATGATGACTGCCAGTCTTGGCATGCTCGCCCAGTATCTGCCGGAGGAGGCGATTAATGCTGCATATTGAACAGATGCGGATGCAACTACCGGCAGGTTTTGAGCAGCGGGCCTCTACGATTGCACGACTGGTGGGAGAATCTATTGCTGAAATCCATCCCCCCGAAAACCGTGTAATTGACAGGCTCTCTATCGGTCATCTACAGGTCTCGCCAAATGCGACGGACCAGGAAATCGCACACATCGTTGCTGAACGAATAGCATCGATGCTTGGGGGAGGAATATGAACGGAAACCAGGTTCCTAGCGGTAACTATTCAAATCTGAAGGTCACACGTGGCATTTTGTGTGAGTATACCAATACGGATAACCCGCTTGAACTACATTTTGAATTCAATCCATCCAGCATCACACGCACACGATCTGTGGAAATTAAATTTGGTGAAGGCCAGACGACCACGGGTGGTCGAGACTTTCACAAACCAAAGGAAGTACCCCGTGTAACGCAAGGGGCTACTGTCAAGGCAGAGAGCTTCACGGTGAAGATATTGCTCGATGCCACGGACCGAATGAATGCTGGCGATAAAGAAGCTCAGTTAAAAGGAGTCCAGCCTGAACTGGATATCCTGTACTGCATGGTCGAGCCAAAGTTGCAGGCACCGGATGGAGCGACTACCCTGGCAGCGCTTGGGGAGGGAGGATCGGCTGGTCAGTCGCAGCCCTATCCATCGGTACTGGAATTTCATTGGGGCGATCAGATTTTGCCTGTGCTAATGACCCAGTTGCAGTTCGATGTAAAGGAATATCTGCCCAGCCTTCTGCCTTACCGGGCCGAAGCTACGCTGACTCTGCAAATTATTCAAAGCGATAATGAATTTTATACACCCGAGATCAAGCGAGTATTTGCGTCCGCCAAGCAGGCGTCTGGATCGCTGCAGGGCTACCAGGATTCGGGAGGCTAGTGTTGAAACATTCATTAGTATTTAAGGGGTGAATGATGATTGAAAAGAGGTCAAGGTATGAAAGTGCCAGAAAATTTGCCGGTGAGAACGGTAAAGAGCCGGTGTTTGGAGGTATTCGTCCAAGAGAGATCGGTCCGACTGCGGGCGTGCTCGAGTACACGGTAAAAGAAGGTGACCGGCTGGATCTGCTTTCACTTCATTTTTACAACAACACTAGCAGATGGTGGCGCATCCTGGACGCTAATCCTCAGATTATTTTCGGGGCGGATCTTATGCTCAGTAATTACGTAGGTGAAACAATCCTGATTCCTCGTTCAGCAGAACCCGGAGGGGGACGATGAGTGCCGCGCAGGAATTCAGACAGCCCGTAACGTACAAGATTACGGTGAAGGGGGAAGAAATTACCGATCTCTATCCTTTCCTGGTTGACGTGAAAGTAGAGATGAGTAGAAGCGGGCCCGCTGTGTGTACATTAATATTCGACTCGATTCGTACTGATGACTCTACATGGAAGGTTCAGGACGCCGGTTTTTTTGAACCCTGGAATGAATTTAAGATCGAGGCCGATTTCGGTGACTATGACGAAGAAATCATGCGAGGTTTTATCAAGGCTATCAAATCGGATACTCCCGAACAGATGGGGGAGGCGAAGGTGGTTGTCACTTGCCAGGATGAGACTATGCTTCTTGATCGTAAGCATATCCGGAAGACACTGTCTCTGGAAGATGAGCCCAGGACGGACGGGGAAATTGCGCAGGATATAGCCGGGGAAAATAACTTAAGTGTCGAGGCAGAGGATGGGCTGAGAAATATCACTCTTAATCAGGACAGCACCCATATTCAATTGCTGCACGATCGGGCTGAAGCGAACGGGTATGAATTGTATATCCGTAAGGGAATGCTCTACTTCAAGCCGATGCAGCTGGATGAAGATCCTCAGCCGCCGATTATGGTCTATGCAGGGGCAAGGACCAACTGTATACGATTCTCCGTCAACCATGACGGGCACCGGCCGGATGAAGTGGGCGTTATGCGTGCAGCAGAAACCGGAACGGAAATGGAGCGGGAAACGTTAACGCCGAACCTCACACTTTTAGGTAAGAAAGCCGCGACGAGTGAAAACTCCGGCCTCGTACCTTTTGTTTGGCAAACCCAGCGTCCTGCCGGCGGTTCGATGGAAGAAGCCAGGGCAAGGGCCCAGGCCAAGGCCAATGAAAATGCCTGGAAAGTCAAGGCCGAGGGGGAACTTGATGGATCTTTATATGGTCATGTACTGCTAACACACAAGTTAGTTGGTGTCTATGGCGTTGGCGAAACCTATAGCGGTTTGTATTATGTGGATACGGTTTCGCACTCCTTCGATCAGAATGGCTATCGCCAGTCCTACAAATTATTGCGAAACGCAACTGGACAAAATACTGAACCGGAAAGTGACGACTCACTTGCCGCTATAAGGTAACTATGGAAGAAACACTGATCCGTATAGCCAGACAAATAGACGAAAAACGCTACGGGAAGTACCGGGGTATCGTGAGCGACAATAAGGATCCGCAAAAACGCGGCCGGCTCAAATTACGTATTCCATCCGTGCTGGCCGATCAGGACTCCGATTGGGCGCTTCCCTGTCTGCCCTATGGTGGTGCCAGGCAACAGGGCATGTTTATGATTCCGGAAATTGATGCACAGATCTGGGTGGAGTTTGAGGAGGGTGATATACATCGACCGATCTGGGTTGGTACCTTCTGGCAGCAGGAAGGCGATCCGCCTGAAGACGCAGCCAGGGAGGAACCTACTACACGCCTTTTCCAGACTAAGTCTGGCCATATTCTACAGTTTGATGATGAAGAAGGTGAAGAACAGTTTCGCTTATTTCATCCCGCAGATGCTGAAATGATAATAGATAAAAACGGCACGATATCTTTGACAGATACATCCGGTGCAGTTCTAAGAATGGATGCAGAAAATAATGAGATTATTGTAGAAGATGCGAATGGGAACATCATGACTATGAACAGCTCCGGAACAAAAGTTGAAGATTCGAATGGCAATATTATTGAAATGACTGCAGCAGGCATTACAGCAGAATCACCGAAAATTATCGTCAGGGGTGGTCAAGTACACCTTGGTGATGAAGGAGGAGAACCTGTTATTAAGGGCCAAAGTTTCCTGAGTAAGTTTGCTACTCATATTCATACTGTGGCGCCGGTTGTGGGTGGACCAACTTCGCCACCTATACCACAGGGAGAGATTAGCACTCTCTCTACAACGGTGAAGACCATATGAGGAGGTGTGTATGCTGGACTTGAGCGAATCTCAGTATCTGAAATTCCCGTTTTCTGTCGGCGATGATGGACCGAAGACCAGTTCGCGTTCTGATCATGTGCGCGAGCAAATCGAACAGGTGTTGTTTACCAGTCCTAAGGAGCGGGTATTTCGTCCGGAGTTTGGTGTTGGCGTGCGCAGGCTGGTTTTCGAACCCAATAATACTGCTTTGCGGAATACCACACTCAAACGATTAAACGTGTCCCTTGCCGAAGCATTACACGGTGAGGTTGATCCCAGGACCCTTGAGGTAGATGTCAGTAATGAAGGGGAGAAACTGATCATTCATATTTCATACATTCTTGCTGCTATCAACAGGAAGGAATCACATAGAATCCCAGTCGGTTCCCCAGGGGATAATAATGGCTGATTCGCCACAGGTTGAACTGAATTTTCACGGAACCTGCCCGGACTGCGGTGTTCGTGAGGTGCATTTGCCGGCGTCCCTGGCCGAGCCGGGCGATGATTTCGATTGGCGGGTTCGTGATTACGATGGGTTCCGAATGTTTATGATGGAGGAGCTTGCGGCGCGCTTTCCGGACCGTAAACGCTGGACTCCGGCTGATCTTGAAGTCGTTTTGATTGAGGTGATGGCCACGATTCTGGATCATCTATCCGATATGGCGGACAGGGTTGCTGCCGAAGCTTATCTGGAGACGGCAAGAAGGCCGGAAACAGTACGCCAGTTATTGGATTTCATAGGTTACGATGCTGTGGCTGTGGCCCAGTCTAAGAATCAAATTGAGGGTAAATTGGCAGGCAATGTAGCCATAAAAGTGCTTGAAGATTACTGGCGAATCCATCCGCATGCTATGGAGCAGGCGAGACGTGCTGGACCGCGGGAAATTCATACCCAGAAGCGCATGGTTACGACCGATGACTATGCGGTCCGCCTGCGCGAACATCCACTCGTTGTGAACGCTCATGCATGGAGTGAGTGGAGCGGTTCATGGTTTACCATCCGTCTGACCTTGATTACACGGGGTAAAAATAATGATCTGGATAAAGCATGTCCGGTAGATCTGAAGGATGAAATAATCAAATTTAATAAACGTGTCGGTATCACTTCACTACAAATGGACGCCTTGCAATTGCCCACTGTGCGTATGGTACTAAGGACATATATTGATGCATTTCGGATGGCCGGCCAGGAAGTCGTGCTGCAGGACCCTATATATATTGGCATTTACATGTCCATCTCTGTCAGTGTGAAATCCAATTTTTTTCAATCCGAGATGCACCATGCTACCGCCCAAGCGCTTGGTCATGGTTCTGGAGGATTTTTCGAACCCGGGCGGTTTGGGTTTGGCGAAGACCTGTATGCCAGCGATGTCATTGAGGCATTAATGAAACTGGACGGTATCGAGCACGTATGTCTAAACCGTTTCAAACGTATTGGCAGTCAATATCCGGATCGCTTAGAGGCAGGTTTTATTCAACTGGATGGTCTGGAGGTTGCGGTCTGCAATAATGATGCAGGGGATTCTAAGATGGGCTATTACCGGCTCAAGCTGCATGGGGGGAGCAGGGGATGAGCGAACGCAAGGATCTAACCCGCTGGAATCGCGCTGGCCGTAGCCGTTTCAGATATGTGGACGGTAAGGCAGTCGAGTATCTGGAAATACTGCGGCAACAAATTGTCGATAAATTCAAAGACCCGAAATCAGAGAAGTGCCAGTGGCTAAATCCTTCGGAGGAGGTACCGGCCAATGAAGTGAAGGCGGAAACTGAAACCCTTATCCAGCGGCAGGAGCGCTTGAGCCGGACGCGTGACCGTATTCTGGAGATGTACCATCAGGACCGCCGTGACTGGGCATGGGAGATCACAAGAACCTTTGCCCGTGCCTGCCACATCCTTACCGAACATACAAATGCCTATGCCAACGAGGGATATCTGGGTACAGCGACGCAATGGGATAATGTACGGCGGCTCGTCGAGATGCTTGATTATCATCCGGCTCCGCCAGCATCCGCCTTCACCCCGCTTATGTTTGTAGCTAAGGATAACAAGGCGGGAATTGTTAACAGGGGGTTTCAGGTCAAGTATACACCGGCTGCCGGTGGTGCAAAAGTAATTTTTGAAACATTGGAAGACCTGTTCATTGATCCGGCTCTTAATGAACTTCGGCCAAAGGGTTGGGATCAGTTAGGTGAACCTGCTTTAACTCCCGATAATAACGGAAATAATAAACCATCTCTCGAAGAGCGCCAGTATTCACCTGTTGCAAATGGTCCGGCAATCACTCTTCAGGGAGTAGGAGAGATATGGGCTGATCAACTTGATACTCTGCCTGGCTATAGTAATAACAATCATTTCAGTATTAAAGATTTTCTTGATCTTGATCCGGAAGATTCGGGCATAGACATTTCTAAGGTCTCTTCAGAACATGCTGTTGGGGTGAACTGGCTTAAAGAGTTCAAGGCTACGGCTACGGTCATCAGCAACTTCGAGCTTGAATCTGGATGGTCAAATATAAGTGGCCGGATGCTGCCTGATATTGCTTCGGAAAGCCCTGATTCACTGGCAGAGATTACGGGTAATCCCTTGGACAAGGTCAAAGCGCTTCAGCTGAGGATTGAGTTGATTGGTGCCTATCTTGATCATGGAGTGTATGAAAATACGGAACTCAAAAGCTTGCTTGTCCCCACAGGCAGCAGCGGAGCAGGCGGCAAGCCGGAAAGCGTACCGACTTCATGGCGCGCGAAGCGAAAACCCAAAGTCGTTCCTGGCCAGGTTGCCATGGTCCATCGTGAATTTAGAGATGAGAGCAAAGATATATATGTTGATGAAGCTGCAGCTGCAACGATTGCATTCATCGATAAGCAGACTGACTTCATTCATTTAGCCCATGGTCCTGAGCAGAATAGTTGGTCCCAGTGGGAAAAGAGCGAAGCACGGCTCAAGGTCTTACCACGTTGGAAACGCAAATGCTGGTTAAATAATGACACTATTGATGTTGTTAGAACTGAGAAAGCTCACGGACTCAGTAAAGGTTCATTTATTTGTTGGAAGAACACAGAAAAAGTTTGGGAATACGCTAAAATTGTCGAGGCGGATAACCGGGATCTACGACTAAAGGTGACAAGGTCACTACCTCAAAAGGGCGCGGAGATAGTTATCGCCAGTCCATTTGAAGGTGACAAAATGGCTGCCGAATATAAAGCGATTGTCCTATTAAATGAAGGTGAGGATATTACAGATACAGGCAGCATCGTCACATCTGTCACACCCGAATTGGCAGCACCGGACCATCTGAAAAACACCCCCTTTAAGGCAAAAAAAATATTCCCTATTGTCCTTACTCCAGGCGGTAGTGGCGGCGGTGGCGGGTTACTTCCACCAGCTTCTCTTCCCAAGATAGGTACTTTTTTATTTCCATCGCCAATGCTGCCCATGGATCTGGTAAAAGCGGCTGTTGAAATGATGCTTAGTTTTGGAGTGATGCAGATACCCAGCACCGAAGAATTTGTGCTTAAGGGACTTCCTTTTGGAGGCATGCTTGAGGGAGCAGGGGACGTAGCTGATGCAGCAGAAAAGTTAGTTAATCTCTTAGACAACCTGGCATTACCTGCTATGTGGCAAGACGGTTATCTTGTTGATTTAGTAGAAAAACCAATATACCTGGAGCTTACATGCGGAGATGATGATGGACAGCTATTTCCATCCAATGCAAATGCACAGTACGTTTATTCAGACGGTAAGCCACTTCCTGTAAATCAAACACTTAAATGTTTGGGTGGAAAAGTCGTTGGTTTGCAGGATAAGCCTGTGGGGTATCAGCCTCGCTATACAGATTTGGGTATCGCGTCTAAGCCAGTCGATTCACTTGTGCATTTAAAGATGATTGAGTGGGATATGACTAAATGGGATAATTCATTAAATCCTGAAACAAATAAGAATAATGAAATAAAGAAATTACTGAAAAGCGCAAATGGTGACTCTACCACTCTTTTTAAAACAATAACAAAAATAATTAAAAAAACCTCAACGGTTGATGGATCTGAAATAATGGTTGACGTGTTTGGACCACTGTTAGCTGTATTAGAAGAAAATCCACATGTCCAGGCTATTGTCCAGGCCAGTGATCCGCTATACATGTTTAACGGCAGCTCAAAGATCGAAGCGGGCGACTGGGTTGTTGGCAGATTCACAGATGGACTCAGGGCACTAAAAGTCAGCGCTATTAACGAAGATGTTGATGGCGATAAATTCTCCATAAGTTTTGAGAATTTGATTGGCAATGAAGTAGAACTTCAGAAAATATATGCCGATTTTCGAGGTGAACTTATTACCGATGAAACTGAAGTTAACATTACTCCGATTGACCCAAAGAAAATAGAACTTGAAGATGTGCCGCAGAGTCTGAAGATTGGGCGCACAGTTTTATTGACAGGTTGTGGTAATAAACCAGTTGCAGCGAAAATAGATAGTATTGATGGTAACGTTATAACAACGAAGCCGCCAGCAGAAGGATGTGCCATAGGCAATTTAATTATTCGCGGTAACGTTGTACTGGCAGGCCATGGCGAGGGCAAGCCAGAAAAAATCCTGGGCAGCGGCAATGCTGCGAAGTCCAATCAGGAATTCACTCTTGAAGTCGAAAAGGTGTCATTTATGCCTGACGCCACCAAGAGCTCCGGAGTTGCGGCAGCAATTGAAGTAGAAGTAGATGGTAGAGTCTGGAAACAGGTCTCGACACTGAAAGATTCGGCCCCGGATGATCGTCACTATGTCATTCGCATGACCGAGGAAGGATATGTGAAAATACTTTTCGGAGATGGGCAATATGGACGCCGCTTGCCGTCGGGTAAAAACAATATTCGAGTCCGTTATCGTGTCGGTTCAGGGCTTGCCGGCAATGTCCCGGAGGGAGGGCTTGAAAAACCGGTTAATCTTCATCCACTGATTGAGGCGGTGCGCCAACCTGTTCAGGCGGCTGGTGGCGGAGATATGGAAGATGTTGCTTCTTTGCGTGAAAATGCTCCATCCTCATTGCTGGCGCTCGAACGTGCTGTCTCCCTTTCAGATTTCTCGCACTTAGCGGCCGCCCAAAGCAGCGTCTGGCAGGCGAAGGCGTACAGTCAGATTCTCCGTGGGGGCAGGTCTGAAAGTGTGAAGGTGGTGATCGTCCCAGCCAGCGGTGTTACTTCGGACAAGATCAAGAGTGATATTGAGAAGTTCCTCCAGAAGCATGCCTTGCCTGGTGTTCAAGTTGATGTCATGGATTTTAAGTCTGTGCTGTTTGATCTGAAGGTAACCGTAAGAGTCAAGAGTGATGAGTTTAATATTGATGCGGTGGAGAAGGCGGTTACTGTCGCCCTGTCAGATCATTTTACTTTGAGAAACAGGAAGCTTGGGGGGCATCTCTATCTCAGCGAAGTTTATAAGGTTGTTGAGAGTATCCCGGGTGTTGAGAACTCAATATGTATGCTTAACGGTGATGAGAGGCGGCGGGTGATCAAAGCCGAGGATGAACAGAGTGTCGTTTATCTCGATACCAATGCAGACAAATCGCCATCAACACTTATAGTGGCCTATGAGGAGTATCAACCGTGAAGAAGCATGCATTTGATTCCCGGCTTGGTGAGCAGCTCTACCAACTTCTACCCGAAGTCTATCGCACGCGTGATAAGACTGCGGGACAGGGCAGCGTAACTGCCGGGGATGAATCCCTTGCCAGGTATTTGGATGCTCACGGCCATATGCTGGATCTGATCCATAGTACACTCAAGCAGCAGCTCGATGATGCATTGCCGGAATCCTGCCAGGATTGGCTGTTGCCCTATTTTGCCCAACTGCTGGCCGCGAACATTGTATCTCCGGATTCCGAAGGTAAACATGCCGAGATTAAACATGCCGTTTCATGGCGACAGCGCAAGGGCACTCTAAAGTGCGCGGAAGAGATCGCTGAAGCGGTCGGGCAGATGGAGGTAGAAATTCAGGAGGGTTGGAAGCGAGTGGCAATGACGCCGCGCGTAGGCATGCCCATAATACCGGCCAAAGCATTGGATTCTACATTGAATAATATTGATATGTCAGTCCCATCCGAGGCTGTGAGACACCCCAGTCTGCCTGTGGCGATGGTGGATCTTCGCCAGCCATCACGCTCTGTTGAGGCACAGCCTTCTAATCCGGCTGCACGGGTTTCGAGTTTCGGCGGTGTCAAACAAACCTGGCGCCAGGTGAATGCCCATGGTGTTCCGTGTTTTCCCGGTAGCTTTGATGATATTTCGCGCAGGACGGTGGATATGAGAACCCCTGATACAGCAAATGGACACTACCATCACAAACGCCTGTTGGCCTATGTACCTCCTCCAACCGGATTGTTTCCATATGATCCACTAATCAGAACGTGGGATGAGGCACTGCAAAAAAAATTGATCGAAGTAAAGCTTGAGTCCGACGTTCTGGTTTATTCGAACAGTACGAAAAGGATTTTGCTTATCCATAAAACCTCAGCGGGAGATTTAAAGGACAAGGTTGAACTAGAGGCGGGAAAAAATTACAGGATCGACAATATACATTTCTCTGGAAAATTGTTATTGAAGGATGGGCAACTGGAACTGAGCCGGGTTGAAGTTAAGAAAGTGCAGGTGAATACATTTTCCACAGATAAACCCGTACTGACTGCTGACAACTGTCTGTTTAACGAGCTGTCTGTCGGTAAAGGTATTGCTGAGCTTGATAGCTGTACCGTAAGAGATATGGCCTATCTGAAAGATGTGGATGTAATTGATTCAATATTGATGAAAATATCCGACCCGGAAATATTCGGCACGATCCAATATTCTCGTATTCCTGAAAGTTTAAATAATAATTCGGATAAGAGGACAGTCGAAGATTGCACCTCAGATGATCCGGTATTCTTCAAAAAGCAGATAGAGCTTGCTGCCAGATCGGTACTGAGTCCAAATACCCCGCAATCTATATATGCAGGTGCCAGCGACGGCGGCGAAATGGGCTTCTTCCATCATGGAAGAAAGGGGAGGCCGGTTCGTATCATCAAGGATTTTACCGGGACTAGTGCTTTAAACCTGCCAACCATTGGGGGTTATCCTCTTAACGATGTTGTTTTTGAAGGCAAACTTGCAGTGGCTAGCGGGACTCTTGAACTTGTGCGATCAGCCGTAAAATCATTGATAGTAGATACGGCACTGTCGAATGACACAAATGTTGCTATTCCTGTGCTGGATGCGAAGAACTGCCTGTTCAATAATCTCACTGTCAGTTTAGGCTTGGCACGGTTGGAATACTGTACTGTTATGGATAAAGCTGACTGTAAGCTCCTTCAAGCCAGCGACTGCATTTTCGCTGGATCAATCACAAGTGTTACAAAACCGAATACGGGCATGCAGTCGCCATCATTTTTGAATTGTGTACGCTATTCGAAAATTCCTGACGATCTTGACCCGGGGATTGCCAAAGTGCTCAGAGTGATGAATGAGAGCAATAAGATAACGCCTGGCTCGAATACTATGGAAACGCCTGTCTTTAATCAATTCGATTATTGCAAAAATGGTGAGTATGAAGAATGGACGGCTGTGTTTGGAGAACCGGGTTACGGCGTGCTGAATCCATCAGCCCCGGATGCTATCCGTTTCGGCGCCGAGGATGGTGGCGAGATGGGTGTCTATCATCATAAATACTATAACCTTAAGGCAGAGGCCGTACTGGATAAGATGAGGGAGTTTTTGCCAGTCGGTATCGAGCCGGTACTGATTCAGGACACGCGCCTTCTGCATATTCCGCCTGAGAAAATAAATTCAGAAGAACCGATAGATAACGGAGAGGGATAATGAAAACCGAGATTTCCAGGGACAGTCACCAACTCAAAAAACGCTATTCAGGAGTTTATCAACAGCAGGGGCGCATGCTTACGGATGCCGACTGGAACGAACTAGTCGAAATTCTTAAGGATCGTCTGAACGATGCGCTTAAAGATGTAGTAGGCAGCAAAGAGGGCGGCATCGGTGGAACGCCACGCCACCGTGCATTAAAAGTCATAAAAGCTTCAAGTGATCCTCTGACAATTCAGCCGGGCCATGTCTATGTGAATGGTGTGGCCGCAGAGGTTCCGGGTGATAGGGAAGTTTCCTATGATGCCCAGCCGGATTTTCCAGGAGCGCCAAATTTACCTACTGCACTAATAGATTCCCATGTTCTTTACGCCGACGTCTGGGAGCGTACTGTTACTCATCTGATGGATGAACGTCTGCGTGATAAGGGGCTGCACGGCGCTGATACCTGCACCCGCAAACAGATGATGGCCCAGGTCAAATGGTGCCCGTTTGGTGTTGATCCTGAGCAATGGACCCAAAATCCACCTAAAGGCGATGCGGAGCTTACCGTCACGTTGCTGCAAAAAACCACTGAGTCTGATCCATGCGACCCATGTGCAGCCCAATTGGATATGAAGTCTAAGGTTGGAAACTATCTGTTCCGTGTCGAAGTGCACGATGTGAAAGGTGATGCCGATGATCCATCTGAAATCACGCTAAAGTGGTCAAGTGAAAACGGTGCCGAGCAGTTCGAAGCCTTGCCCACAAAAGAGAAGATGCCTGCCGGATTTATCAGCGATAAATGGGTCTACGAATTTTTTGACAAGACCAGCGAAAAACATCTCGGCGTGCATCTTGAAAATACCACATGGGAACCGGCCCGTGTTGGGCTCACGGCAATAAAGGAGCCGGCAAGTCCTTACAATATACCGACAATACCAGGTTCGAGCGAAACCAGGAAATTTGTCCGCCGCTGGGATGGCTATGCTACGTTTAAATGGGATGCGTTGAACGCGCAATGGCGTCTCCATAGCGGAATAAGCGGAGGCGTTGATTTAACTGAGGACAGCTCAAGCACTAAAGGCGTTAAAGTATTAAAGCTCGATTCGCTTGAATTGAAGCTTCAGTTGCTTAATCGTGTTGTAAGTGGACCGGTAACACTTGATAGCTTATCCGGAACACCCCCAGTTGACCTTATCATCGATGGGATAGAAATCGGAAGTGCTAATTCAAGTGCCATGGAGAAAGCCGCCGCTATCAATAATGCCAATACATCTGTAACTGCCGTAACTGCTACGGCCAACACGGTGCTGGAAGGCAGTGCTCCATCGAAGAAGGGTAAGATCGATGCCGGACAGCTGAAGGTTAATTCCGTAGATATCGGTGAAATATTATCTGCTGACAGTGTGGAAACTCAGGTGGATGTGGTGATTAATGCCATTAATACGAAGTTTTCCTCTGATGCCGATTTTACTGCCAGCAAGACGCTGGAAGGGGCCATAGTGCTGACGGCGGCAGACGGGCGAAACATCGAGGTAGAGGTGGCAGATATCAAAACATCGAGACGATGCGGATTTGAGCAAGGAGCGAACATGTATTATGGATGCATCACTCTAACCTCACCTTTGAATTCCGATATCACCGTAATTGGAGAACATCCGGAATATGCCGGATTTATAGCAGGTACGACACGGGCAGTTCAGTTTGTCGTCGGTGATTACTGGCTGGCTGAGGTACGCGAGATCGAACATAAGGCTGGCAGTGTATTAATCAGGGATAAAGCTCCGCAGGGTATAGATCATCATTACCTGACTCTAGGAACGGTAATTAATGGTGTGCTGCAACCAAATCCTGAGGAGGACCGCAAATACGCCTTTCCGCCGCTGACTGAGATGACGCGGATGTTTCACGTCGGAGGTGATGGTCAGGAAGCGATGCCGGGGCATCAGCTGCCTTATCCAATACAAGTTGGAATTGCCAATGGCGAGTGGCCCGTAACGGGTGCAAAGGTGCGCTTTTCACTTGCATCAGGCGATGGTGAACTCTCTCTTTCAGAAGCACCCTTCACATCTGCTGAGTTACCTGTAGTAGTAGTTTCGGCAGATGGTCTTGCAACATGCTATTGGAAGCTGGGAAGCGGAGTCAGCCCGCATTCTAAGCAGCAGCGGCTTAAGACCGAGTTGCTGGGAGTGGATGAAAATCCAAGCACACCCCCCCCTGTTTATTTCAATGCCAATTTAAGTACGGCCGATCAGGTCGCATACGATAATCCTGCATGTGCAGGGGCGGAGCCCACGGTTAATTCGCTGCTTCAGGATGACTCTGATGTTCAATGGCCGGACCTGGACGGAGATAATGATATTACGGTAAAGGATGTGCTCGATGCTGTTTTGTGTAACCTCAGGGCACGGCATATTCCGTTCTATCCGGTGGATTGTTCGTCTGGTGTGGAACCTACTGTCAAGTCGGGTCTCGATGTAAACGCTAATACTAATTTGAACGATGTAGTTCAGAAGTTGCTTTGCGAATTCAATGCAACCCATCTTCCCGTAGATCGGAATGATTTATGTGTGAAGCTGGAAGGCCTGCAAGGAAATGACAAAGTTAACACCGTACAGGATGCCATCAATGCCCTATGTAGGATGCAGGGAGGCGGATGCTGCACTATCACAATTTCTCCGGGAGATGACCTGGAGGCACGGCTCAAGAGTGAGATACCCAAAGGCGGTGATGCCCATATTTGCATTACTGTTGGTGAATATATCGTTAATAATCCCGTGGTTCTTATAGATCTTGGCAATATCACCATTGAGGGATGTGGTGATGGAACGATTATAAGATCGCCTAACAGCGAATCAGCCATGACATTTATCAAATGTAAAAGTGTTGTTGTGCGTGATCTATCAATAAAGAGCTATAGAGTCGGCAAAGAGAAAGGTTCTGAATTTGAAGGTCTCAATGGAGCACTTACAATACGGAATGTTAAAGACGTTGTTGTAGAGTCTGTTGCTATCACTTGCGGTGCCGGTGCACAAAGAATGGCAAGCTGTCTTACCGTGTCACATGAGTATCCTGAGTCTTCCTCGGTTCGAGTCAGATCATGTCTGCTGAAGCCCGGCCACCAGCAAGTGGGAATACTACTGGTTAATGCCGACCGTGCACGGATAGAAGACAACGATGTGAAAGTTGCACCGAAGCCGTCCAAATTGACACTAAGAAAGCTCCTTAAAGATAAAAAATATCTTATGACTCTGAGGAAAATAATGCTTTCCGATGTGGTTGCTGTGCAAAGGAATACTCCCTTGAATAAAAAACGTAATGTAAAGTTCAAGTACGAGAGAATGCAGCTTTGTTTTAATACACATCCTGACCTGATTAAAACGTGGCACGACTATCTTGATAACCTTGTTATAGAGGAAAAACTAAACAATGTGGATTTGGTCCGGTATATGAAAGCTCTGACCGATAAGAATATACGTATGCTCGCCTCTGCCCATGAAGTTGCGCTCCCGGCTGACATATCTGCATTCCTGAACTGGTTTAATATAATGAAGCAGCACCTGCCTGCCATTGCTTCGCAGGGGATTGTTTGTGCAGGTCGGATAGCCAATGATATATGTATCACAAAGAATTCGATATCCGGTGTTGCACAGGGGATTCATATCGGTTTAAGCTATAATAACCCTGAGAGTGAAAATGATGAGACTTATATAGCCGGCAGGTTGTTGGTTGAAGGGAACCATATAGTGAATTATTTGTCTTTACAGGACATTGGTGAAAGTCATGGTATGTTTGTAGGAAATTTTAAAAGTCTCCATGTTGAGAACAATCACCTTAAACTTGAAAAATATCCCTATACCCTTAAATCTTCAATTAACGGAGTCCGGGTATACGGTTATTTTGGCGGAATGATGCAGATCCGGGGTAACCGTCTGGACAGCTATGATCCTGGCATATTTGCCAGGTCGATAAATGCCGGTGATGTAAAGTCCTGGTTATGGCAGGTTGAAAATAACCTGTTGAGCGGGGCATCTGATGTCACGGTACTCGAACCTCTTTCAAAGTTTATAGAGGATCATAATAAAGCTTGACAAACAGTGGAACAGTTGATATGATTTTTGAAAGGTCAGCTACAACTCCCGTGATGATTATTTTGGGGTACGGGGGACCATTAGGGATGTTCGAGTCATAGCGACCAACAAGAAAAGGACAGGCAGCCATCCGGCTTGGGCTGTCCTTTTTGCATTTACTCTTTCTTGATCCATATTGTATTTTGTTAACAGCGTCTTTTTCTCCAAACAGAAATATGTAAGTCTGTTGAAAACTGTTGATATCCAGGGCAGTAACTTTCACAAAAAATAACGGCCCATTAAGTTCCATCTTACAGAATATCTCAGCATCAACTATCCTGGATCCGATTTTCATTGTCATTATGCATCAACATTGCAAAGGGTTGAAAAGTGGTACTGGAGGGACTTTATGAGGCAAGAAGGTGATTAGATGAAGACTTTCGCAGCTAATGAGAAACAATCGACTTCTAACGGGCACAAGTCGCATCATTCCCTTTACCGTTCGATGGATCCTGCGCAACAGATTGCAATGCGCAAAATCCTGCGGCCCGATGAAGTTCAGGCCAAATCGGTCACCGATGAAAATGACGGCAATTATGTGATAGAGGCTAATAGAGTTATGGAAGGCCTCTCAGGTGGTGCGGCACTCCTTCAAAAATCTGAGAGTGAAGAACCTGATGAAGAGCTTCAACGGCAGCCCGAGGACGAGGAAGATGAGCCTGTCCAGACCAAGCTAACCATCGGTAAACCCAATGACAAATACGAAAAAGAGGCGGATAGTATCGCTGATCAGGTGATGACTATGCCCGATCTGAAGCTCCAGCGCCAGCCGGAATATGAAGACGAGGAAGAAAAGCTTCAGGCCGAGCCGCTGGTTGATCAGATTACCCCGTTAGTTCAAAGACAGGAGGATCATCCCGAAGAGGAAGAGACTATTCAATGCGAATTTATCCAGCATCAAGCAGAAGATGAGGACGAACAGTGTCAAACAAAACAGAAATCAGACGCTGTAAATTCCCCTTCCCAAATGACCAATACGGCATCAAAGGCTATTGCAGATAAAGGCAGTGGACGGCCACTTAACCCTCAAACTAAGAGCAGGTTGGAGTCCGGCATCGGTGCGGACTTCAGCAGTGTTCGAGTCCATAATGACAGTTCTGCACGTGATGCGGCAAAAGGCTTAAAAGCACGGGCATTTACACATAAAAACGACATCTGGTTAGGTGAGGGGCAATCACCTGATGATGTAAAGCTGATGGCCCATGAGGCTACACATGTGGTCCAGCAAAATGCAGCTCCCGGACTTTCAAATAAAGTATCAAGGAAAACATATAGTAATCTCCATATTGTGCAGCGGGAGTCTCTGAACCAAACTGGAACTGCCGGAAAAGCTAAAGGCGAGCAAAGTACCGCACCAGGAGTTGTGGAACTGAAAGGGAAGCCGAAGTTAGTGCCGGGTGAATCCATTGATGCTTGGTTAGATAGGCAACCTCAGAAAACCGGATCCGTAAATATGCAGTTTGGTGGTTTTGCAAAGGGAAAAGTAAAGTTAATAAAAAGAGATAGGGGCTATAAAATTGACCAGGGGTTTTTACCTGCGAAACATGAAATGTTTGCAAAAACAGGCGAGACTGCTCAGCAGTTGCAGCCTGGTTTGATAATCAACACCAATAAAAGTGGGGATGCAATAACCGGCTATGTTGGTTTGCGTGCAGGCAGTAAGATTCCTAAAGGTAGTCAGGACTTCGTTCGAAAACTGAGGAGTGCCCCCGATCTTATTGGTCTCCAGGGGTTTGGTGTTTCAAAATTTCCAAAAATAACAAATGAAATAAAGGATGGGAGTTTAGAGTTGGGTCTGTCAGATGTCCCTCTTGCATTGGGTCGGATTTTAAATGGCACATTCAGTCTTGGTGCAAATGAAGAAAAAATAACTTCCTTTAGCGGCAATCTGTCCGTTGATGTTCCTAAACTGGCAACAGTTAACATGGAGCTTGATAGAACACCGGAAGGAAAGACCAAAGGCAAAGTTGATGCCGCAGTTCAGTTAACAAAAAATATTAACGGAAACGTCATTGTGGTTTGGGATGATGGTAACCTTTCCGGTGAAGGTTCCGTTGGGTATGCAGGAGATAAATTTTCAGGCAAAGTCACCCTGAAAGTAATGGAGCGCGATAAAGCTGAGCAGTTGGAGCAGCAGAAAAAAGCTCCTGAAAAAGAAGTAGTTCAAAAGTCGGCATCCAAGGGCAAATCAAAAGCAAAACCCGATTATGTTTTATTCGGCGAAGGGGAGCTTGATGTTACGTTCAGTGATTGGCTTGGAGGCAAAGCGCAAGTCATTATTGATCAAAAAGGTTTCTTGACTGTTATCGGTAAAATCACGCCCAAAGATTTCGAACTGTTTCCCCAGAAAGACTATGTCAAAAAGCTTTTCAAAGTAGAAGCTCGAGCAAGCTACGGCATTCCAGTGGTTGGGAATATATTTATTTTTGCCAATATTGGAGCCGATGCGTTTGCTAAGATCGGACCCGGTAAGTTTTACAAAATATCCATTGACGGCACTTATTCCAATGATCCGAAGAAAGCAAAGGATTTCAGCATAAAAGGCTCGTTTAATATATCTGCTGCTGCTGGTTTGCGTTTGCGCGGGGAAGCCGGCGCGGGTCTTGAAATACTGGCGCATGACATTAAAGCCGGAGCCGGTATAAACGGCCTGGCAGGGATTCGTGGATATGCTGAAGCTACGCCGGTTATCGGTTACAGAGAGAAACCGGCACCAACTGCCGAGGATAAAAAAGGAGAGTTCTATATTCGTGGTGATCTGGAAATTGCTGCCCAGCCATTTTTAGGACTAAGTGGTGATTTGTTTGTTGAAGTTGACGCACCCTGGTGGTCGCCTGTACCTGACAAAAAATGGACGTGGCCGCTAGGCGGCAAGGAATGGCCAATCGGTGGCAGTTTTGGTCTCAATGCAAACATTGACTATGTCTTTGGTTCTGGTAAAGCTCCTGCTGTTGAACTCAAACCAGTGGAGTTTGATTCTAGCAAATTCCTGACTGATTTATATGCAGATAAGGCACAACCAACATCCAAAAAGGCTGATAAACCAGGAACCTGGAAAGAGAAAAATACCAAAGATGCTCCTCCTTCCAAGGAGGCTAAAACCGGTAATGCAAAATTAGGTAAAGCGGAAGCATTACCAGCGGCGAAGTCAAAAGTCAAACCTGCAGTAGGGAAAAAAGATGTAAAACCTGCTAATCCCAACTCACGAACTGCTAATGGAAAAACTGTTAAAGAGTACCAGAAAGAAGCACGGCAGAAGGAAGGTAAACCTGACCTTAAGAGCCCCATGAAAGGGAAGGGGAAAGAGGGAAAAACTGGAAAGGCAGACACTAAAAAGGATAAACAAGACAAATGGCAGAGAGGGGTGAAAGTTGTAAAGCAGACACTTAGCTATGCTGAGAAGACAGGTATTGACCAAAAGGAGCTTAATGGGATTCTGAAGAAGATTATGAAAAGAAAAGAATATGGATTTAATCAATTGTATGCCAAGGAAAGTCCAAAGGATAAACAAAAATGGACAGTTTTTGGAGCAATGAGTCCTGTTGAACAGATATTGACGCTGGCAAAAAGCAAAATGAAATTTGGAGAGAAAAAATTTGTAAATAACGCAGGTGAGGAGCATGTTTTATCAATTAGCGGTGAGGGAAAGACAGCTAAATTGCTAATGGCCAGCAACAGCAAAGGACCACTGAGGATATATCTGGCCGACTTAAAAATTGTGAAGAGCGATCCTAGATACAATGCCATGGAAGAGGCCAAAAGATTAGCATCGAAAACCCTCGCAGATGTTGGCGGAACTAGTGACCAAGAGCGTAGTAAGAATGTAGAAGACGACCTTAATAAATTGAGCATAGCACTAAAAACTCTTGCCTCAAACCTTAGCTTACCGCTTCCCCCGAAAGCAAAGCTGAAATATAGCGATGATAGGAGTGGTGTGGGTAAATATTCAAAATTAGATACCATAACAACTGAAAATTCTACCGTCGGCACAAAACCCTCAGGAAGTACTAAGGAGTTCGATCAGCTCCGTGCTCATGGGCTAACTAGTGGAGCTGGAATAGATAAGTGGGTGAGAATGCATCTCGTCAGTGAAGAGCTTGGAGGGAAAGGAGTGAAGGAAAACTGGGTTCCGGCTCCTAACAGTGTTAATACGGGAACTCAGGTACTTAGTCAATTTGAAGCACCACTGAAGAGGCTGCTATACAAAGGCAGTAAGGGTGCTAATGGTAAAGATTCTCCCTCTGTTATATGGGTAAAAGGTGAAGTGTTAGATACTCATGCGCCAGATGCTTCAACTTATAAGTTGAAAGATTTCCCATCTACAGTTGAGTTTACGGCAGGACTATACTTCCCGAAAGGGAAAAAGTGGGAAAAAGATACTAAAGCCCGCTTTAAGGAAAATGTGCCTATCAGAAAGCCTGATAAGGGTAAATTGCCGTCGTTGAGTATTGCATCATACACGGCCTTGTCAGCTGTAGAAGGAGGAGAGATATTTACCAGGACGATGACGAAAATAATGAAGGTTGTTTCTAAAGGAGGGAATGAACCGTATAGAAGCGTTGCTAACATGATAAACCGGATAAAAAATCATTCCAAAGATCCTAAAAGGAACTACAGTAGATTATACAAAAAATTTGATGACAGCAAACAAAAAATTAAAGATTTAGTGAAAAATAAAAAGATTAGGGTCGGATAGTGGAAAGTCAAGAAAAGATAAATAACGAAAAGAGAACTAATTTAAGAAGCGATAGAAAAACTCTTTTTGATTTAGCTATTAACTATCAGCAAACAGGGAAGTTAAGCGAAGCGCTGGATGTTTATAAAAAACTACTTGAAAGCAGCCCTGACAATAAACAAGTTTATTTCAACATGGGATTAATTTACAAGGAACTTAAAATGGTGACTGAAGCCGTTGAGTCCTTTCGGCAAGCTACATCACTTGAGCCTGAAAGTAATGAAGATTATCTGAAATTAGGATTGTCTTACTACTTTATCGAAGAAATCGATAAGGCGATTGAATGTTACAACTTTGTCCTCCAAAGAGAACCGGAATCAACAAAAGCTCATTATTATATTGGACTCGCCCATTTACATTTGGGTGATTTTACTTCAGCCATAGCACACCTCGAGTATGTCGTCGCCAATGAGGCAGGTTTCGTGCAGGCTGCAAATGATCTTGGTGTTGCCTATAATTCAGCGGGAGAACATGTGAAGGCTATTAATTTATACAAACAACTTATTGACGGCATCCCTTATAACCCGACACTTCATCTGAACCAGGGTTACGCCTATACTGACAGTGGTCAACTCGAAGAGGCAAGAAAAGCTTTCAAGCAAGTAATTCAGCTGGAGCCGCTGGAGAGCAGGCAAAGAATAAGGGCTGAGGAAGAGTTAGTGCGCTTGACTAAATAACTTGATCAGCTTATTGAGTCATGCATAATCACCTTATTGCTTGATGTTATAAAGCAAAGTAAGTAAAACTTTCCACTTTACATTTCCTGAATTTGCTAAGAGTACAATAAAGCTTAATCCCAAACGTACACGTGAATAAAAGCACATAGAGGTCATTAATGATTGATTTTCCTGATAATTTAAAAAATTGGATTGAAATTGTAAAAAATCTTCTTGCAATACTAGCTGGACTTATAGCTGCTATTTGGGCATATACCAAATTTTTCGTTGAGAGAGGTTTATTGCCAGGTGTTCAATTTAACATTGAATTGGGGACTGTTGGGACACAGGACGAAAAGTACATTGTAGAATTATTGGTTCATTTGAATAATGTTGGACCTTCTACGCTTGTTGCAAAAAATCTCAGCATTGAAGTTTGCTGTATGGATGCTGATGACTACCCGGGATTATTTTGGATCAAGGATAAGAAGGTAGGTAATGATCCGAAGTTGTTTGATAATGAAAAAAAACATTTGTGCGGGAGAGTGAACTTTGAGAATAAACTTTTTGTAGACCTTCCAAAGGAGTTATGGGGGAATGAGAGCGAGAAAGAAGATCAGGATGGTATCCCTATAATAAAACATGAAACATTCGTTCAACCCGGCGTAGATCAAGTCTATACATTTGCAACGGCTGTGCCGAATACAACGACATATATTCGTGTTTGTTCTTCTTTTCTTTATAAGCCACGCCACTCGCTATTGCAGCGCATCATAATTTTTGTCACTCGTCCAACAGGTCTAATTAAGCACAGTTTGAAAAACATAAAGAAGCCTCACACCTGTGAACGCATATTTAAGCTATAAAACATCTCCAGGCGCTCTTGCCGGAGCTTTTATTTCAATAATTGGATTTTTAGTAACGATGGCAATCAGGGTCTACGATAAAAGAAATGATGAGCTCTATAATGATCTTATAAGCAGGGGACGAAAAATAGAGGAGGAACTGGCTGTAGATACATGCATGTTTCGGGGGCGAAGAAACCCTTCCAGCGAGAGGATTAATCACAGCAAGCCATTGAAGCTGATTTATGGTTCAGTTATGACGGGATGGCTGGCAATAGCAGTATGGTTTATCCTGAATGCAAATAACGTGGCTCATCAGGTAGTTGATAAAATTAAATAACCATTCACAAGAACATTTTAAGTGCACCTGTGAGCCTCATGATGTATCCAAACACAATACTTCTTCAGCCTGTAAGAATCCAAATATTATTCAGTAAAGAAAGTCTGACGGGATTATACATTTGTCTGAATCGAAAAATATAACAAATTGACGTAAATAATCTTACGTCACATTCCCAAACAGGAGGTAAAAGACATGGCTACACCTTTTATCAGCAAGACATTCAAATTTACTCAACCCGATGGCAGTAAAATCGAGTTGCGCGGTTGGGGCGACCAGCACTACGCTGTATTCGAAACGCTGGATGGCTATACTGTTGTTAAGAATCCCAGCACGGGGTTCTTTGAAGTGGCCCAGGTATCCAGCGATGGAACTATGCTGGAGCCGGCGCCAGGTTCCCAGGGGAATCTGGATGGTATGCGGGCAGCAGCTCAACCGGGCTTGAGGATTAACCGCGAAGCAGCTCGAGCTCGAGGAATGGAGGGAGCATTGCGCATGGGCGGCAGGCGCTGCGATCAACGACGTGAGCAGCGCAAGAGTCTGGCCAGAGCGGCACGTACGTTGGGAGGTCCCCTCATGGCCCCGCCACAACGCACAACAGTCGGAGATTTTGTAGGGTTATGTCTCCTAATCGATTTTCCTGACGAACAAGGAACGATTGCCCGCGATGAAGTGGATAAATTTTGCAATGAACAAGGGTATTCAGGCTTTGGCAACAACGGGTCCGTCTACGATTATTTCAACGACAACTCTATCGGCCGCTGCCTTTATACGAATATCGTTGCCGAGTATTATCGGGCACAACATCCCAAGTCGCACTATACCGACCCCGCTATCCCGCAAGGTATCCGTGCCCGGCAGCTGATTGTTGAGGCACTCACGCACATGAAAGCAAATAACTTTGACTTTACGCAATTGACAGCTGACAGCAGCGGTTTCGTATATGCCATGAATGTTTACTATGCCGGAGAAGTAGTCAACAACTGGGCCGAAGGTTTGTGGCCCCACGCCTGGCATCTGGGGACGCCTGTTGAGCTGGCGCCCGGCAAGTCAGCTTTTGATTATCAGTTCACCGACATGAGCCACCAGCTCACGCTCGGAACATTCTGTCATGAGAATGGGCACATGCTGTGCGACTACCCGGATTTGTACGATTACGGCAGCGAGTCGGCAGGCACAGGTGCATATTGTCTCATGTGCGCCGGTGGCAACATCAGCGAAAAGAACCCGACTCACATTTCGGCCTACCTGAAGAGACTCTCGGGATGGGCCAAAAGCGTGAAGCCGATTCAGCACAACCAGCAGATTACGCTCACTGCAGGTGAAAACGATTTTGCCATATATGCCAAAAACACCAGTGAGTACTTCATCGTTGAAAACCGGTTGAAGAGCGGCCGTGACCAGTCCCTGCCTGACGAGGGGGTTGCCATTTGGCACGTAGACGAAGACGGCAACAACAGCAACGAACAAATGACGCCCAATAGCCACTACGAACTTTCGCTGGAACAGGCGGACGGGGATTTTCGTCTGGAATCCTCTCCCTATCACTACGGTGATTCAACGGACCTATATGGGCAGGGGAACAAACGATTTGCCGATTCAACAAATCCCAGCAGTAAATGGTGGGATGGAACTGCCTCCAACCTGGACATTTTTGAGATCGCGGAGCCGGATGCAGCAGTGAGCTTCAAAACCAAGCTGTCTCAGGATGACAGCGTTGCGCAGACTGTTAAAGGGGAATCCTCTCCAGGTCTTATCATCCCGGACAACCGGGCCGACGGAATTACCGACACTATTCTACTTGATCAGGATGCGATCATCGCCGGCGTCCAGGTGTTACTTGACATTTCCCATACCTACCAGGGTGATCTGCGTGTTACCTTGCTGGCGCCCTGGGGTGAAGCCATTATTCTGCATAAACGTTTCCAGGGAGGCAGCGCCGACAACATTCAACGAACGATTGATGAATCGGACGTTCAGGCGCTGGCTACAATGCACGGTCACAGCACGAAGGGTGAATGGCGACTCCTTGTACAGGATATGGCTTCAGTTGATGTCGGTACGCTCAATCGCTGGGCTCTGGAGTTTGACGCTGTGGCGCAACCCCAGGGAGTGGTCGTAATGGAAGAGTCGCCCGGTATTCATATCCCTGACAAGGACCCCGTTGGCGTCCAGCGAAGTCTGTCCACAAATGCTCCCGGCAACGTAGGCAGCGTGGAATTGTCTTTGGACATTACCCATACGTGGATTGGAGATCTTCGGATCAGCTTCCGCTCTCCGGCGGGGACCGACGTGATTATACACGACGAGACTGGCGGGAGTACCGATGATGTAGTTAAGACCTTTTCGCCGAGTACCACGCCGGCACTGGGTAACCTTGCAGGGCAATCGATCGTCGGAGACTGGCAACTTCGCGTATCAGATCGGGCCGGTCAGGATGTGGGCAAATTAAACAACTGGCGGGTAGTTATTCATCCTGATTCCTGATGCAGTGTGCCATAAGCCCTGCATGGCCGGACAGGTTACGCATAATGCATAACAATTGTGAAAGGGACGTTCATGGCTGAGCATCCCTTTCACAGAAGCAGAAAACTTGTACAGGGGACCGGTCCTCAAGGTCCGAATGCGAAAGGAGATTGAAATGAAAAAAATAGTTTACAAGACAGGTTGGCAGAGGGACCTCCCTGATTACAGGGATTTCAACCCGGCTCATAATAAAATCGCGCCGTTATTTTCAAAATCCAAAGCTGTCAAATCCCCCAAGGCAGCAAAAAGCAAAGTTGATCTAGCTGCCTGGTGCTCGCCAATTGAAAACCAGGAGTCTATAGGTTCGTGCACTGCTCATGCAGGAGTCGGCCTGATTGAATACTATGAGAGGCGTGCTTTTGGCGACCATGTTAATGCTTCCAGACTTTTTCTTTATAAAGTAACACGAAAACTACTGCACTGGACTGGAGATACCGGGGCATGGTTGCGTACGACCATGAAAGCAATGGTGTTGTTTGGAGTGCCCCCTGAAGAGTATTACCCCTATGATATTTCAAAGTATGACGATGAACCCAGTGCATTTTGCTATGCATACGGTCAAAGCTATAACGCTATACAGTACTTTCGTCTTGACGGACCGGGAGTTACGACAACTCAGTTGCTTAAACGAGTAAAGAATTTTCTGGCTGCAGGATATCCTTCCATGTTTGGATTCACCGTGTACAATTTCGGCAATGAGAAGGGGGAATTTGAATTCCCCGGTTCATCTGATCCAGTTCAGGGCGGGCATGCGGTTATTGCGATTGGATACGATGATAACCGGAAAATAGGCAAAGAAAAGGGAGCTATAAGAATTAGAAATTCCTGGGGCACTGACTGGGGTGAAAACGGTTATGGATGGATTCCATATGCTTACATTGAAAGTGGTCTGGCCGTAGATTTCTGGAGTCTTTTTAAGAAGGAGTATGTGTTGACCAGGAAATTTGAGTAGACTCCATAAACTCATTCTCTTAACTCTGAACAGCAATGCAAGGGAGAACATATGTTTGATGATTATATTGGAGTTGAAACAACACCTCTTTACAGAAAAGCTACAGGCGGCAGCAAGATTAGACATCTATTGTGGGGGGACGGAGTTGAAGTTATCAATCGGGGATCGTCACGGACAGAGGTAAGAGCCCGTGGGCGGTTTACGAAGGGATTTGTCAAAAACTCGGCACTGGGTGGCAAATCACTCCTTGAGTTCTATTTTATTGACGTGGGACAGGGTGACGGCGTGCTCATTAAGACCCCCGGTTTTAAACACATAATGATTGATGGCGGGTATCCAAGAAATAACCAGGACACAGGCAAAAGTGCGGCTGATTTTGTTGACTGGAAATTTTACGAGGACTACAAGAAGAACGGAATAAAAATCGATGCTATGATAGCGTCACATTGCGATTCTGATCACTACGGAGGCTTGTGGGACTTGTTAAATGTGAAAGAAGCTGATGAGCTTGACTGTTCAAGTGTTAAGGTGAAATCGTTTTATCATGCCGGTATAGCCAGATGGGAAAAGACGGGAGGTAAGAGCGGAAACTGGCTTGGGCCCTATACAACCACAAATGGGAATAAATATTTCACTCAGCTTATGGGCAGTCGCAACCAAGTCATTCAGGCATTGAACGGAGGTTCCGGGCCTCAGCTGCAGGGCTGGTGGAAAAATTTTATGCAATCAGTTGTTAATGCCCGGTGGAGCAATGGCCAGCCTACAGCAATCAAGCGTCTCAGTCATGTTGATGAATATCTGCCGGAATTCAGTACAGGATCAGGTGGTGAACCTGTCATACGTGTCCTTTCGCCTGTTGAATTCGATGCTAACGGCAAATCGGGAATTCACAGGTTCACAGGGGGAGACAGTCAGAACACAAATGGTAACAGTATTCTTTTAAGGGTGGATTTCGGCCAAACTCGTACCCTGCTTACAGGTGACCTTAATAAGAAAAGTATGCATGCCCTTCTCGAGGATTACGAAGGGGAAAGGCAGGAATTTGCATGTGATGTAGCCAAAGGATGCCATCATGGCAGTGCTGATGTATCTTACTCTTTTTTAAAGACAACACAACCTGCCGTGACTGTTATTTCATCGGGAGATAATGAACAGCATGATCATCCGCGTCCCAATGTTATTGCTGCAGCTGCAATCAGTGGTTATTGTCAGGAGGGCAATGATGAGTTGATATCCCCACTCGTATACTCAACCGAACTGGCTCGCAGTGTCAGTTTTGGAGACCCCTTTCAATTAGATGAAAAAGACACTGATGGAGAAACTACGCGTACATTACAGGGCACGGCATTCGAGCGGTCTAGAATTCATTTCAGGGAAACGAAACCCGGTGACATCGGTTCGAAGAAAAAGAGCAGGGCTATGGGCAATACCAAGGTTGTTGCGGGAGTTATCTACGGATTGGTTAATGTACGCACTGATGGAGAAAAAATTCTCTGCGCTATTATGAACGAAAAGAACGGCTCATGGCAGGTCCAGTCATTAAAGTCGAGGTTTTAATTGAGCCGGATACTCGTATGTATATAAGGAGGAACAATGAAAGGCTTGGAGCTTGATAAAAATTATAAAAAAGGAATGAAGGGCAATAAGGTAAAACATATTCAGGAATGGCTTTGCCTCCACGGCCACAATCTTGTGATTGACGGTGACTTTGGTCCTGCTACTGATCGCGCCGTTAGGGACTTTCAATCAAAGAAACAGTTGAAGGATAACGGGATTGTTGATAAAAAGACATTCCAGACAATGGTAAAGCCGATGACTGATTCCCTTGACCCGCTGACAGGCGTCGGCAAATCTCTCGGCAAAATGGTCGTTTCCTATGCACAGAAACATTTGAAATGGCATCCAAGGGAAGTGGGGGGGCAAAACAAGGGGCCATGGGTACGGCTTTATATGAAAGGGGAGGAAGGTCCGACCTGGCCCTGGTGCGCGGGGTTCTCCTGTTTTATTCTGGGTCAGGCGTGCAACAGTACCAATAGTACGCAGCCTGTTAAAACAACCTTTTCATGTGATCATCTTGCACTTGATGCTAAGGGGAGGGGATTATTTTTGAAAGAATCTCAGATAACAGATAAGTCCCAGATTACTCCTGGATCGTTTTTTTTAGTCAGAAAGACTTCAACAGACTGGACACACACGGGGATAGTTTTGAAAACTGAAGAAGACTGTTTTTACACTATTGAAGGTAACACGAATGATGAAGGAAGCCGTGAAGGGTATGAAGTATGCAAAAGGATCAGGGGGTATAAAAATAAGGATTTCATATTGATATAACCTGAGAACGGCAGTTGTATTCACGATGGTGTTGTCATAGTCGGGAGAAAGTAATATTGCTGTATTAACGAAAAACCTTTACATCTGTTGTATAGGCTTTACGTTCCTTCCTGTTTTATTCTTTTTTACTTTCCTTCAATAATCCATTAAAATAGCCGAAACTAATATGCTAAACCTTGGGGATTGGGTTTGGTATAAAATAGTTATACTGAAAAATTAGGGGACATGACTAAATTTGCCGTATCATTCATAGCAGGAATTGCTGCGTTTAATTTCTACACCTTCTTTCCGGTCACGATTACAGTGCTCTTTCTTGCCGTGTTATTACTCCTGTTTAGTCGATATCGGACCAATAAGAAGATAGTATTCATTATGGCGGCGGCATTTGCCTTTTCGATTTTCCATGCTTCAACAAGACATGTTGATATGCCGGCTCCCGCATTGCCCCTGCATGATGTAATTGTTGAGGGTATAATCGTCGGCGTTCCTGAAGTAACGGCAGAGCGAATACGTTTTGATGTTGATGAGGTTTCAATTGAAGGGATAAAAATTATTGGCAGAGTAAGACTTAATATTTATAAGGACAAGTTCGCTAATGATATTAATGGATACGATTACCCTCCCGATGCAAAAATAGCAGCCCTTGCCAGGTTGAAAGAACCGGGCTCTCTGAGAAATCCTGGGGTATTCGTCTACAACCTCAAACGCCAGGGTATAGTTGCTACGGGGTATGTGAAAAAGATGTGGTTATTGAGCACGGGCTCCGGTGTGATGAACCGCATTAATCTGAAGCGCCAGAGACTTGCCGAGATTATTGATAACAGTCTTTCCAGGGACAGCGCATCTCTTCACAAGGCGATTATTACCGGGTTTAAGGGTGATATAAGTCTGGAGACGAGAGACTCATTCAATAATGCGGGCCTGGCACACCTTCTGAGTATATCGGGGACACACTTCGGTCTTCTTGCGTTCATCATATTTCAGGCTGTTAAGACTGTATTGAAGCATATCCCCCTGCGGGTATTTAGGCGAATGACTCTTTTTATTACCCCGTCGCAATTGGCTGTTCTTGCAACAATCCCTGTAATACTCCTGTATCTGTTCATTTCCGGGACGAGTATACCGGCGGTACGTTCATTTATAATGGTGTTCGTCTATATGTGTGCCATTTTTCTTGGAAGGAAAGGGCAGTGGCTGAACTCGCTTTCGATAGCGGCAGTGATAATACTGCTTTGGGACCCGGACACGCTTTTCGATATTTCATTCATACTGTCTTTCCTGGCAGTCCTTTCTATTGGATATGTCCTGGAGAAGATTCTTGCAAACCGGGAGAATGACATTTTGAGTTCCATGACACTACCTATGGATAGAGAGGTGAGCAGGGGGGAGGCGTTTATTGAAAAGATGAAAACCGCCCCTCTGCTGACTGTTGCTGCCGTCCTTGGAACGGCCCCGATAGTTGCTGTCTTGTTTAAGCATTTCCCATTGATATCACCTTTAACAAATCTCATTGTGACCCCGCTAGTTTGCTTTGTGGTGCTCCCACTCGGGTTCTTTACAGGATTTTTTGCCATTATAGTTGATATGCCCGTAATGCCGTTGAGCGGATTGACCGATCTGATATCAGGTCTTGCTCTCTGGCTCATTAAGCATCTCGCCGGGATTCCTTACTCGAGTATACATGTTCCTGCACCGTCACTTATTGAGGTCATTATTTATTACATGTCACTCATGTTGATAGTCCGGAGTTCGGGTAAATCCAGATGGGGATTAGCGTTATTTGTCATTGTGTTATTTTTTTATGTTGCCAGTCCGTATATGCAGCGGAATAAATTCAGTGTCACATTCCTTGATGTCGGGCAGGGAGACGCTGCTGTTGTTGATCTGCCGGATGGAAAAGTCATGCTTATAGATGGCAGTACAGGTAACCCTGATATGGGCAGAAGGGTGATTGCTCACTATTTATGGGCAAGAGGGGTTAGAAGGATTGATTATGTTGTTGTAAGTCATCTCCATCCGGACCACTATGGAGGTCTTATATACATTTTTAATCATTTTGATGCCGGAGAGATATGGCTGAACGGGAGAATTCTTGCAGATGCCGCTCATTTAAAAGAATTGATAATGAGAAAAAAAGTAAAAATGAGAAGCCTTGTCAGGGGGCATGTGTTAGAGACTCAAGATTATAAAATAACAGTTTTGCATCCATATAATGAATTCTATTCTGCTTCAACACGAGGAGTTCACTCTGATGAGAACAATGATTCTCTGGTATTAAAGATTGATTCTGAAAACGGGTCTATCCTTTTTACCGGAGATATTGAAGAAGAGGCAGAATATAATCTCTTTAGCCTGGGAAGCTGGCTGAACAGCGATATACTTAAAGTGCCGCATCATGGCAGCAGGACGTCCAGCACCAGGGATTTTATTAATTCTGTCAGCCCTCGGTTAGCCGTAGTAAGCGCCGGCAGGAATAATGCTTTTGGTCATCCTCATGATGTAATTGTTGATAGATACTCAGTTGGGGGAGTTCCGCTGTTCAGAACTGATATGCATGGTGCAGTGACAGTTACCATTAAAGATGGGATGTTCCTGGTGAAGACAGCAGAAGACAGGCGTTTAAGAAAAGTTGTAAAGTGGCGTGATGAGGTCCGTAACCTGGGGCTGCTATTTATTGATATTTGACTGCTTGCATCAAAAACTCTACCGGCCTTTAATCTTCTTCATCAGATCTTTTGCAAGGTCTTTGTCCAGCTTTTTGAGTGAGGAGTGTTCTTTTGAAGCCGAGGCCATGAATTGTCTGCTCAGCTGCATGTAGCAGAGTCCGAGCTGGTAACGTGCTTCTGCATATTTAGGTCTGTTCTTTATCGCCATTTCATAAGCATCTGAGGCATCGGCATAATTTTCCATTTCATAATAAACATTGGCTAGAGAGTAATGAGCGTTAGTATGTTTGGGTTTGAGCTTAATGACTTTTTTGAATGCCTTGATGGATGCATCATACTCACTCAGCATAGAAGTAATTATACCGAGGGCAAAATGTGCATCAGCGTGTTTGGAATTAAGTTTAACGGCCTTTTTGTATGATTCAAGTGCTTCATCATATCTATGGAGATTGAAATATGCCAGGCCCAATTGATAGTATGCTTCGGAATAATTCGGCTTTAGTTTAATTGCGTGTTTGAATTCATCAATTGCTTCTGAGTATTCGGCGTTTTCACTGTTTGTCATGCCGATCTCAAGAAAAGTTTTTGCTGTGGGTTTCTGTGCGTAAACTCCTGAAGAGAGTAAGGACAGGAACGTAACTGATATAATGAATTTGCTTAGTGTGTTATTTCTCATAAGTCATGATTTTATCAAAAAATAATTATTTTTGTAACTAAAAAACATCATTATAAAGAAAACTTATATTAAGCTTAGAATCTCTGATTATATATTAGAATTTGATAAATGGTGATTGGATGATAATTATCCGCCAATTTTTGACATAGTATCAATTTGATCAACAAGACCTTTATTGATGTCATGCCCCTTTGGCTTGATCTGTATAGCGTGGCAGAAGAGACTCTCTATATCAGCGTCGGACGCTCCTCTTCTCATAGGAGTTTTGAGGTCTACTTCCTCTTTAGAGAACAGGCAGGGTCTTATTTTGCCGACAGCTGTAAGTCTGAGCCTGTTGCAATGATCGCAGAAATGGTCGCTGATCGGGCTTATGATGCCGACAACACCTGCAGCTCCTTTAAGCCTGTAGTTTCTTGAAGGCCCCTTGCCTCTGAACTTCATTTGTTCGAGGTCTCCGAGCTTAGATATTATCTTTAGGACCTCCGATGATTTCACGCATTTACTCTTTTCCCAGACATTGCCGCATGTGGCCGGCATGAACTCAATGAACCTTATGTGGTAGTTATGTTTAAATGTAAGGGAGGCGAATGATTCTATTTCATTATCATTAAGGCCGCTAATGGGAACGGTATTGATTTTTACAGGAGTAAGGCCGGCTTTTTCTGATGCCTTTATTGATTTTAGTACAAGACTAATGTCCCCGCCGTTTGTTATCTGTTTGTATTTTTCGGCATCCATTGTATCAAGACTTATGTTGACACGGTCAAGTCCGGCCCTTTTAAGGTCCAGTGCGTGCTCAGAGAGTTTAATCCCGTTTGTTGTGAGACCTAATTCGTGAATGCCTGTTTCTTTAAGGGAAGAGATAAGTCGGAGGATGTTTTTTCTCATCAATGGTTCTCCGCCTGTCAGCCGGACTTTTCTGACACCGTATTTATGGGCTATGCGTACAATCCTGACAATCTCATCATCCTTCAGAACTTCGCCTTTGTCGTAATATTTAATTTTCTTATCAGGACGGCAGTAAAAGCACTTGAGATTGCACCTGTCGGTTATGGAAATCCGCAGATAGTCTATACGGCGGTCAAATGAGTCTTTTATTTGTTGTGTATGTTTTTTCATTCGTAATTTGTCATTTTCCAAATGGGCACACCGGATAACGGCATATTTCACATTTAAGGCAAAGCCCTCCATGCCCAAGTTCAGCGATTTCACGACGGCCAATTCTTTCTCCGGCAAGGACTCTAGGTAAAATCAGGTCAAATACTGTAATGCTTGCATACATACCGCATGCCGGTATCCCGAGGATAGGGATACTCATTCCGTCCTTATTAATATAGGCCACTAAAAACATCGATCCGGGAAGCACAGGAGACCCATAATGCATTTCTTCTACTCCAAGGTTTCTGATTGCAAATCGTGTAACGTCATCTGGATCAACGGACATGCCACCTGTTGTAATGATTAGATCAGCCCCGCTATCTAATAGTTCCTTGATCCTGTTTTCAATTTGTTCAGCATTGTCAGGAGCAAAATGAACATTCAGGATTTCGCCTTCTACACACTCGATTTTCTTTCTGATCACCGGTTCAAAGGCATCCTTGATTTTCCCGCTATATACCTCATTGCCCGTAATGACTACTCCGGTTTTAGGCTTTCTTATTTCATTAATGCTTAGTACACCCTTTGCTTCTTCCGCTATTTTTACGGCCTCTTCCACAATTGATTTTTTTACGACCAGCGGGATCGCTCTTGTTCCGGCAACAATCCTGTCTTTTTTGACAATACTATTGTCATGAATTGAAGCGCACATGACTTCTCCAACCATATTGAAATTCAGAAGCGCGTCACGGTTAACTTTCAGCAATCCGTCTTTTTCAGCAACCAGGTTGATCTTGCCTTCATTGGGCTCGCCTGCCATTTTAATTCCGCTCCCGGCGAGCGCCTTCGCAATTGCATAGGCCGCGTCATTTTCATGCATCTCATCGTCCTGGATTTCGAGAATATACAGGTTTTCTTTTCCCAGTCTCTGCAGGTGCGCCACATCCTCCTGCTGAATGATGTGACCTTTTTTAAATGCCCGGCCTTTAAACTCACCGGGCCTGATCTCTGTAATGTCGTGAGACAGAATTGTTCCTACAGCTTCGTGTGCAGGCACTATTTTTGTTCCTATGCCGCTTTTTATATTATCCTGTTCATTGATGTCGCACATGATATCTCCCTTATTAAAGAATAATGACTTTTCTTGTCAGGAATGCAATCGCAATTATTACCGTTGCTCCAAGTAGTCTTTCCATGGTTTTTGGTGAAAGTTTTAAAGCCCCCATAAATGAACCTAACGTACCTCCTGCCATAGCGGCGATTATGAGAGGAAGATAAGCTGTTAAATCGATCGAATTGTACTGAAGACGGGATGCCAGTCCGGCGAAGGAATTGAGCCAGATAAAAATGGCCCCGCAGGCAGCCGCTTCTTTGGCAGTGCCTAAACCCATGATGATTATTAAGGGGACAAGGTAAATGCCGCCGCCAATGCCGACTATCCCGGCAATCAAACCAAGTATTGAACCGGCAATTAATGAAAATAAAATCTTTCCATTTTGATTAAGATTCAGTTTGATAGTCGTGTTTTGCCAGAAATATATACGGAGTGCTACAAAGAACAGAGATGTTAAAAGTATCCAGTAGAAGATTTCTTTAGGCAGCTTGAGCGAGCCTCCCAGATATGCCATAGGGATTGAAGATATTAAAAAAGGTAAAATAAGTTTTATTCTGGCATGCCTGTTTCGAATAAAGTTGAAACTCCCAATCGAACTGACAAACAAGTTAAGTGACAATGAAATCATAGGAATAACCAGAGTGCTTGCTCCAAAAATGGCCATTAACGCTGTATAAGAGGAACCTCCGCCCAGTCCCACAGATGAATAGAGCAATGCCACGAAAAAAAACATTACAGCCAGCCAGTATGGTGATATAGCCAGTTCCATAAATTAGTTTCCTTTTCCGAAAACGTCCTGGAATTTTTTATCAAGCATTTCATTGATGCCCTCTTCGAGCTGTTCGTACTTCTTCATAAACTCTTTGGCCTCCTTCGTGAGGTGAGCGCCGCCACCGTGGAGTCCCCCGGTTTTTCTTTCGACAAGTTGTTCCCCGAGTCTCTGCTCCATCGTCTGAATATAACTCAGAGCTTTTCTGTATGAGAGATTAATGTCTTTTGCAGCCTTGTTAATTGACCCGAGCCTGTCTATAGCTTTAAAAAGTGCTTCCCTGCCGCTTCCGAAAACCGGCTCACCGTCAACAGCCAGCCATATCTTTGATCTCACTTGCATACTATCGTTATAACATATTTGCACAACGCTGTCCAGCAAAATAATTACGGACCGGTTGGTTTCCTGAATAGCCTTTCGAGGTTAATAAACAGGTTTACACTTTCTTATTAATAAGATATATTAATAATCATATAAATGGATATGTTTGGTTCGCTTAACAGGCGGATCTGCTGTTTTCATTCTGATTACTCTCACACTATCTTTGTTATTTGAACTTTCACGTGAACATGAGAAACTGAGTAATCTCTAAGGTCTGCAAAGGGGTAAGGTCTTGAAATTATTTTATTACCACAGGCTTTTCAGTCCTAAAAAGTCCACTTTAATCTTATGTGCAATCCTTGTGTTTTCCTGTTTATATTTATTACCGCACAGGACATTCAGCCAGAACAATCAACAATCTGTCAGAATCGGTGTTGTATCGATGATTACACCTGTTGATACGGTCAGGTACTACCAGGAACTTATTGATTATATTTCAAACAGGTTAGGAATGCCCGTTGATATGGTATTCAAGAAGACCTATGATGAAATGGACAAAATGCTTGAAAAAGGGGAAGTGGATGCTGCTTTTATATGCTCCGCCCCGTATGTGGAGGACAAGAAAAAATTCGGTGCGGAACTGCTTGTAGTTCCGCAGGTAAACGGAAGTGTCTTTTATAAGTCTATTATTATTGTCCATAAAGACAGTGATATAAATAGTTTTGATGAATTCAGGGGCAAAACTTTTGCATTAACTGATCCGAAATCCAATTCCGGCAGGCTCTATCCTGTTTATCGTCTTGCAAAGAAAGGAATAACACCCGAAGAATTTTTTAAAAAATATATCTATAGCTACAGCCACAATAAATCCGTTGAACTGGTAGCCAAAAAAATGGTTGACGGTGCAGCTATTGAAAATCTTATTTACCAGTATATGAAGAAGAATAAGTCGCCCTATCTTGAGAAGATACGTGTTATAGAGACATCCCCTGAATTCGGGATCCCCCCGATGGTAACTACACCGGTCGTATCATCATTTGTTAAGGCGAAGATTAAAGAGATATTAGTAGATATGCACAATGACCCGGAGGGAAAGAGCATACTTTCTGCCATGTTAATAGATAAGTTTGTTATAGGGTCTGATGACAATTATGATTCTATAAGAGAAATGGAGTCATTTTTATCAAAATATAATGCACCCGAAGAGAGCTATTCTTTAGAAGAAGAGGACATAGTTTTTTTCGGCGTTGTCCCGAGGGATAATCCAAGAATTGCTTATAAGAAATATCAGCCGCTTATAGATTATCTTTCAGAAAATACGCCTTACAGATTTGAGCTTTTTTTAAAGAAAAGATATGACGAAATTGTTAATGCCTTGGGGAATGGTGATATTGATATAGCCTTTCTCGGCGCCCTGACCTATCTGAATGCTCATGCAAAACATGGAGCGGTCTCAATTTTAAAGAGCATTACTGAAAAAGGGGTCCCGCAATATAGAAGCGTTATTATTGTTAAGGAGAATAGCCCGGTAAATAATATGTCGGATTTAAAGGGAAAAGACATTGCATTTGCTTCCTATAAATCAACTTCCGGTAACCTGATCCCGCGGCAGTTACTTGCAGAAAACGGTATACACCTGAAAGAACTGAAAAGCTATCATAATTTTAGATATCACGACTCAGTAGTAAAATGGGTTTTAAAGGGGATATACGATGCCGGCGCAGTGAGGGAGTCTGTAGCGGAGAAATATATGCCTCTTGGCCTGAAAATTCTATCAGTATCAAGACCGATACCTACAGGTCCTATTGTTGTCGGACCTAAAACGCCATATACGATTGTCAACGCAGTTAAAGGAGCCCTTTTGAATTTGAACAAATCAAAAAAAGGGAAGAAGATCCTGGAAAAAGTTGATATTGAGTTAAGGGGAGGCTTTATAGAAGCAAATGATGATGACTATAAAGACATCAGGAAAATGATTAACGACGTGCCGACAACCTGTGGCGTCGGGTGTCATCCAAAACTAAGACTATGAAGCTAAGCATTTTAAAAAATCTGTCACTTCAACAGAAATTCATTATTATCACTTTCTCTACAGTGATTATGTTTATGATTGTCATGGGCATTATGATTACCAGGAGGGAGCATAATATGATGCGCCTCGATGTCAAGAGTCAGGGAAAAATTCTTGCAGAAACCCTTGCAATCCCGGTAATGAATGATCTTATATACGAAAAACTCGGCCTTGTTGAAGAAGGCGGATTGATTGATAATTATATTAGAGATATATATGAGAATACAGATGTTGATCTATTGTATCTGGCTGTTCTTGATGTAGACGGAAGGGTGATTTCTCATAATGACTTTAATGAGTACGGAGAGGTTTATGACGACCCTTTAACTGTCAGAGCTCTTACCGCGGATTCTACTGTTGTTCAAGAATTTCATGATATTGACAGCGGGTATGATGCCCTTGATTTTACAACACCGCTGTCTATCGGGAAAAAAAGGTGGGGAATACTAAAGTTTGCCATATCGCTTGAGGGTCTTGACCATGCAGTAAAGGCTGTTATTTTAAATACAATTATAATAACGCTTGTTTTAATGGTGATCGGTTTTTGCTTTATCATTCTTCTGAACAGACGATTTATCAGGCCGATAACAAATCTTGCAAAGACAATGGAAGAGGCGCCCAGTGATACCCTGGACGTAAAAGTGGATATTAAAGGTGGTGATGAGATAGCCCTCCTTGGTCAAAGCTTTAACAGCATGATAGAACGGATACGGGAATCAAATTACATGCTTCAAAAGACCCATAATGAACTCCGGCAGTTTGCAAAAACCATGGAAGAAACAGGAGAAGATGTCCTGGATGTCAAAATAAATATGGAAGGTTGCGATGAGATTACTCTTCTTTGCTGCAGTTTTAACAATATGATAGACAGGATAAGGGAATCGAATATTGAATTAAAGAAGACCCATGAAAAACTTCTCCAGTCTCAAAAACTCGCGTCAATAGGCATTCTCGCGTCAGGCGTTGCACATGAGATAAATAATCCGCTTGGCGGCATGTTCAATTGTGTTAAGATGCTGGAGGAAATGGGTGAAGACAAAGAGTTCAGACAAAAATATCTTGGTCTTATTAATGAAGGACTTGAGAGGATTGAGACTACTGTAGGGAAATTATTGTTGATGTCAAGAAAGAGAAAAAGAAGGCCTCAATTAATAGAGATCAAACAATCTATAAAAGACGTGTATGAATTTAACGAATATAATATCGTTAATAATCGTATCAAATACAATGAAAAAGTGGAAGGCGGTATTAACGTAATGATGGACCCTCACGATTTTCAACAGGTGATCACAAATCTTATGATTAATGCTGTACAGTCAATGAAAAACGGGGGCGAACTCAATATCATTGCCGGCAAGAATAATTCACATGTAATCCTTGAAGTGTCTGATACCGGAGATGGAATCGCAGAGGATTCCCACGATAATATCTTTGATCCCTTTTATACAACGAAACAACCGGGCGAGGGAACGGGACTCGGTTTATGGATCACCTACGAGATAATAAAGAATTACCATGGTGAAATTTCCGTGAGCAGTGAAAAGGGCAAAGGTTCAACGTTTACTATTAAATTAAACAGCGCTTAATAATATGGAACAAAAGATATTAATCATAGACGATGACAAGATCATGAGGGTGACTCTTGAGGATGCTCTTAAGGCACAGGGTTTTTCGGTCCTGGCCTGTGAAAACGGGAATGACGGCATGGAGTCGTTTGGAGAGGGTGAGTTCGCTCTTGTTATTACTGACGTTCGCCTGCCTGACATGAATGGCCTTGATATTTTGAAATTAATGAGGGACAAAGAAGGAGAAATACTCGTAATTGTTATGACGGCCTTTGGCACTATCAAGGATGCGGTAGAGGCCATGAAGATCGGGGCATTTGATTACTTAACCAAACCATTTTCCCTGGATGAATTTATCTATACTGTCAAAAGGGCGCTCGAGGTGAAGACACTCAAGGAAGAGAATATCAGGCTTCGAAGGGACCTCTCTGATTGCTACAGTTATCCGAATATAATAGGTGAGAGTGCAGCGATAATGAAAATCTTTAAAATGATCGACAAGGTCGTGCTGACGGATTCAACGGTCCTGATACTTGGCGAAAACGGGACGGGAAAAGAGCTGATTGCAACAACCATTCATTATCAGAGCAAGCGCAGGAATCAGCCGATGATCAAGGTTAATTGTGCTGCTTTTCCGGAACACCTTGTTGAGAGTGAACTTTTTGGATATGAAAAAGGTGCATTCACAGGCGCTGCCCAGAGAAAACCCGGAAGATTTGAACGAGCCGACAAAGGGTCTATATTTCTTGATGAGATAGGAGATCTGCCGCTGAGTGTTCAGGTAAAACTGCTGAGAGTGCTGCAGGACGGGTCCCTCGAAAGACTGGGTGGTACCGAGGAAATGAAAGTTGATGTGAGGGTGATCGCTGCAACTAACAGAAACCTGGAAGAGGAGATGAAAGAGGGCAGATTCAGGGAAGACCTTTATTACAGGCTTAATGTAATTCCTGTTCATATGCCTTCTCTCAAGGAACGGAATGAAGACGTTCCTCTCCTGATAGACCACTTTCTCGGTATTTATAACTGCCGGTTCGGCAAAAGAATTGCGATAAGCTCCGATGCAGTCGCGGCCCTGATGGGTTATGACTTCCCGGGGAATATCAGGGAGCTCGGTAATATTGTTGAGAGGTGCGTTACGCTTTCAACAGATGAAACGATTACTCCAGACGAGCTGCCTCCACATATCCTGAAGAAACAGGAAGGTCAGCCGGCGGCGGTTACACTTAATGAGGTATCGGCAGATGCCGAGAAGGCACATATAATAAGAATCTTAAAATCTACCAGGGTCAATAAGACCAAGGCTGCTGAACTCCTGGGGATAAGCAGAAAGAGCCTTTGGGAAAAAATAAAGGCCTATGGTATTGAGAGTTAACTATGATTACTGTTAAGAATAGCAAATCAATTAATATAAAATTCAGTGATTATGAACAAAAGGGACTGTATCTTCTTTTTGATGATTCTACACGGTTAGTTCTGACAGCCGGCGAAATAGATAGAATCACAGGTGAATTCTGGAAAAACCCGTTAAAAATTCCCCCGGAAATCAGGGAGGCAGCTGATTTTAAGCTATGTCCTATCTGCCCTGAAAAGAAAAGCGAAGGATTATGCTATGCCTTGCATCCTGTGCTTCCGTTTTTAGAGGTAATTGATAAATATGCATCTTATGATAAAGTAACGGCCTTTTACAAAGGGGATGAAAAAGATCTGTTATATGTATCCGAAACAAAAGTGACAACCGCTCTTCAATATATCTCGATTTTGAGCCTTATATATTATTGCAGGATAGGCAGGAAATACTGGAGATACTATTACGGGGTAAATCCACTCACGGGTATAAGGGATATAAGAGATCGAATGTATTTAAATATATACTGGCTGCAGAAAGGTGACCTGAAAGCAATTAATAGGATTCTCTCAGAGTTTAAAAATGAAATAAAAATTACATCGACAAGTCAGGTAAAAAGAATGAGGCTCATTTGTAAAAACGACGCCTTTGTAAATGCATTTGCAAATACACATATTGCAACCGATATTCTTTCAATGAATATGGAAGAGGCCCTGAACACATCTTTTAGCGATTTCGAAAAAGTGTAAAACAAATCCTCCTTTATAATTACAACATCAGCAAATCCCCACAAAAACAGGCATTGAATTTGCAACAATAAATTAAACTAATAAACATAATTATATTGCATTAACACTCAGGAGTTAGCCCATGTGTCACTATTACTCCAGTCTTCAAGAAAAGCACAGATCGTTGTGAAAGAGATGGTCTATTCAGAAATACTCATGAAAGCGGGAAGTATCTCTCACCAGTTGTGTGATTTCAGGGAAGAACAGGAAACTATAGAGGGCGCACCTCGATAAATGAGTCAAAAGGAGGCGTAAATGTTTGGTCTGGGAGTGACGGAGTTAGTTATTATTTTAGTAATAGTAGTAGTTATGTTTGGTGCATCCAAGCTGCCGGAAATAGGAAGGGGAGTAGGCGAGGCGATAACAAATTTTAAAAAATCTACATCTGAACTGTCCGGGATTGATGGTACACCGGAAGATAAAACTGAATAAACATGAGTGTATTGAGGAACACCTTTTATGAAAGAGAAACAGTGTGATTTATTGCTGACATCAATCTTAGGGTGTTCTCTATCACGCTGTTATCAATGTTCGAATCTGCAATAGAAAGACTGTTAGGACGAAGAGGCAGTGTTACGAAATGGTAACTTGAAAGATCCTGTTGTTACTAAATGGTGACACTATTTAATTCGAAATGTCTTGCGTTAGAGGTCATTCTTATGAGCGGGAAAATTGTTTCAATTAACATCAGCGATACAAAGGGGGTCAGAAAAAAGGCAGTTGATTTTGCAGTTTTACAGGACAACTATGGGATAGAGCATGATGCCCATGCCTCAGGTGAGTGGCACAGGCAGGTAAGTCTCCTGGCACTTGAAAGCATAAAAAAAATGCAGGCAAAGGGACTTAATGTCGGCTCCGGAGATTTTGCCGAAAATTTAACAACAGAGGATATTGATCTGATCCGTCTACCTGTTGGCACAAGAATAACTATAGGGAAAGATATTGCATTAGAAGTCACCCAGATCGGCAAGGTATGCCATAAGCGCTGCGCCATTTATTATCAGGCCGGAGACTGTGTCATGCCCAAAGAAGGCATTTTCGCAAAAGTGCTGCATGGCGGAGCTGTCAAAAAGGGCGACAGAATCAAAGTAACAGATAGTAAGGAGTGCCGAAGAAGGCAGGAGAAATGATGCGGTATTCTTGTCTGACCGTTTTCGATTTTCTTTGCTTATTGTGCATCGTTTCGCTTGATACAGATGCATGCGGATAGTAGGGTGGATGATGGCTCTTTCATTGGCATTTAAATTGCATTTGTTCAGGCAAGAAGCGGAAAATGGATGGGGCATGATTAAAAATGGCGACAGCGGAATCGAACAGTCTGCATTCAAGATAGAAGCAGTTGAAGCTATGAGTGGCATGTTAAAGTGTCTTTTAAACAAGGAAGAAGTGAATTGTAAAAAATGTAAGAACTGTGAAGATGTTGATGTCTGCTGTTTTTTGATGGAATCAGTAATTGTTTATAAGCATAAAGAGATGAGAAAAACCGGCTCTCATTCATATTATAATGCCGGACATTAGGGTGCCGGAGGTCATGATCAAGCTATGTCCCATTAATGCTTGCAAAGTTCGAAAGTCTACCCCTGCTTCTAGCAGTTGAGTGGCAAAATAATGTATAAACTTATGAATTTGCCTATTTCTATACCTGCCTTATCCTTTGCATTTTAACTGCAGGGGTGCTTGTCGATAACGGTCCTTCCGGATTTCTCACTCAAAATCAGTTATGCACAATTTCACCCAACTTGTTACCCCATATAGATATAGCTAATGTGGCTATATCATCGCATCTCGTTTACGATAAATTCACGAGAGACCTCTGCTATAAGGTTTTTGAAAACTCAAGTAGATCCTGAATAACTTAAGGATTGCTTTGTCTGAAGGATGATACAAATGACAAAAAAGACAAGTATAGTTTTGACAGCATGCATATGAACTGAAAGGCGATTTAATTAATGCACTGGTTATGTAGAAACAGGCAATTGAGAAAATTGTTGACAAGACAATCCTGCTGTCTCACCTGTCTCGTTTCAAGTAACTTTGTTCTGTGCCCTTTTCAAAAAAAGGTATGACTTAAAGGGGTTTTATGGGAATGCCTAAAAAATTACAGTTACCATTCAGTAACAGTAAAATTATTTAATTGCTCCATAACATGCTTAATTAAAAGCTAAAAAGACTTCAATGAGAAGTAAAACTGAACAGGAAGTGGAGTGTTACTTAATCGTATCAATTTATCGCATGGAACAGAAACAAATCAATGAAACGGCATGCACTGGAATCTCTATTTCTATAAGTTTCAGAGAGTTAAGATTTGATTTATTGTATCGGCACTCAAATTGCATTATTCGGAGTGCGTACACGACTATTTATCAACCCTACAAAATGTGAGAATGCAGTGAAAAAAAAAGAGGCGTCACATATTTACTATGATTTTCCTGCAGATTCGTCTCCTTCTTTCCCACTTTCTCACGTAACAGCGAAAGCAGAGAAAGAGCATATATTAAAAATCCTGAGATCGACGGATGGAAACAAAACCAGAGCTGCAGATATTCTCGGGATTAGCCGGAAAACCCTGTGGAAGAAATTGAAGGCCTTTGGTATCGATTTTAATGAAATTGAAAGATAACTTATAGCCATTTTTCGGATCTTTTCCTCATTTGAGACCAAGTTTTTAAATTTAATACATGCCCCCATATTAATTATGTTGATTTCAAATTATCATGTTACCAAAACGTAACAGCTATCGCATGTGATTATTTGCAACATATTGAATTTTAAAACGTTTTATTTATACAAATGTTTAAAAATAGAATAACTGGATTGTTACTTAATAGTAACAAATAATCATTAACATAAAACAAAATGAAGAACCAATTATTTGTAAGTCTCTAATAATTTAGCATTTTAGAGGTGTTTTGCTAATTGGGCATTAAAATTGCTGCTATATGTTTCTACACTCACCAAAACAGCTTAATGATTGATCCGATTGTAAGGAAAGGCATATCCCATTATTATGCGGAAATTGACGCGTAGAGAAATTGTAAAACTTGCCAGCATTGCCGGAGCAGGAGTTCTCTTGCCACGAGAGGTGGAAGCCTTTGGCGGCATGATAGATGCAATAGTGAACAAAATGTCAGAAGGGATAAAGGGCACTGTTGGAAAAGACATTGAGATACCCCCTCCTCTTCCGGGAGTAAAATTCGGCATGGTAATTGATCTGGGATTGTGTATTGGATGCAGGCGTTGTTCTTATGGCTGCAAGCTTGAGAATAATGTTCCTGACACTATTAATCCTCCGTATATTATGGTGTTTCAGACGAAGTATAAACCAGGCCAGGTGATGACTGAATCTGATTTGATCGACAAACATAAGGCACAGGGCACACTGAAATACACAAGGCTTCGTCACGACAGGATGTATATGCCAGTGCAATGTAACCATTGTTTAGACGCGCCCTGTACCAAGGTTTGCCCAACTAAAGCAACATACAAGAGTGCTGACGGAATAGTCATGATGGATTACAACAAGTGCATCGGATGCAGGTATTGTATGGCTGCATGCCCATACGGTGCACGCAGGTTTAACTGGTCAAAGCCTGTGATACCTGCTGAAAACATAAATCCTCTGGTGCCTATACGCACTGACGGGGTAGTAGAGAAATGCACTTTTTGCGTACACCGTACAAGAAGGGGCCATACCACAAAATGCGTTGAGGTATGCCCTAACAAGGCCAGGATATTCGGGAATCTTAATGATCCTGACAGCGCGGTTTCAAAAAAAATCACATCTGAGAGGAATTTCCGCCTAAAAGTGGGGCTCAATACGAACCCTAACATATATTATTTAACTGATCCTAAAAGGAAACCCATGAGGTGGATGGAACCGCTGCCTCTGGACATGAATATCAGAGGATTAAAGTCATGAAGGTTATTAAAGACGCACTGGGATATGCCGCAGAGAGTTTAAGAACTGCCGGCTTGAAATATTACATTTACTGTTTTGTTCTGATGATTATAGCGGGTGTGGGTTTATCGGGTGCGGTTACTGCTCTGGCGGAAGGACACTATCATTCAAACATGAGTGACATGGTCCCATGGGGCATACTTATATCGGGGCTGGCATTCTTTATCGGCCTGAGCGCGGGAGCGACCATGGTCGGTCTGTTAATACACGGATTTGGTCGTGATGACTACCACCCGGTTGGAACGCGCGCAATTCTTGTAGGCATGATGTGCATTTTTGCTGCTATGGGCTGTGTAATGATGGATGTAGGGAATCCGTTCAGGGCAATGAAGATCCCCTTTCTGCTCAGGAATGAAACCTCGATGTTTTTCATTTCATCATCCAGTTACATGGGGTTTATGGCGCTACTAATAGCAGAGCTGGTATCGACGGTATATGTAACCATCGGGAAGGCAGGCAAGAGGGGTAAAAAAATAGCCAAGGTCCTTGGCATTATCGCTGTCCCTTACGCCCTTATTGTTGTACATTCATTTACAGGCACAATTTTCGGAGTAGTAAAGGCGAGGGAAATGTGGAATACGCCCCTGTTGCCTGTGCATTTCGTAACATCCGCACTTGCAAGCGGTTTCGCCCTTGTCATCCTTGTAACCATTATAACTTCATGGGTCAAGAAGAAAGATCTGGTAGGTAAAGACACATACAATCACATGGGGATTATGCTCTGTTTTTTTCTGATTGCAACCGTGTTTCTCGATACCTTCGACTACCTTATACTCAGTTACAGCGGGACAGCAGAAGGTCTGGAAACATGGCATATATTTACCGGCAGATACCTGCCCCTTTTCTTAATCAACATGGTTGGATTATATGCAGCGTTAATAATGACTGCTTTTAAGAAACTCAGAACTGCCCGTGGTCTTTTTTGGTCATCGTCGATCACCATTATAGCTATTGCAGCATATCGAATCAATCTGATATCAATAGCTCAGCTTGTTCCCCTGTATCACGAACTCGGGGAAATACAGTACGTGCCGAATATGCATGAGGTGGCGCCCGTGATCGGTTTGACGGCTGCGCTCATGCTTCTTTTTGCGATACTGACAAAGGTCCTCCCGCTTGAGGATACTGGTCATTGATAAACGAAAAGGGTTAATGGATTACTTGAATAATAGTTTACATACAAACGGAGGACAAAAAATGAAGAAGATCGCAATTATACGGAGCATAACAGGAATACTTGGCATATTTCTTATGACTGTACTTTTAAGTTGTACATCAGAAAAAGTTGAAGATAAACATGTATCAGGTGAAGTGAAACAGGTTTCGATGGAAATGGAACCGGTAATATCCGACAAAAAAGAATATGTAGGGTCTGAGAAATGCCAAAGCTGCCACTTGAGGGAATTTGATTCATGGAAACATACGCTTCATTCCAAGTTTGTACAGGAAGCTAATGAAAATACG